>DKCV01000011.1 GCA_002449265.1 Caryophanales bacterium UBA6865
ACTCGCTTAATTTCGATTTGGCTTACGTCTATCTCAATGACAGGTTCGTTCCGCACGACTATGAAAAAGGGTTGGCGTATTTAGCGGACGGCGTAAAACACGACGATCCGGAAAGCCTTTATTTGCAGGCTCGCGTATACGAAAACGGTTGGTACGGCGTAGAACCCGACGAGAAGAAGTATATTCATTTTCTAAAAAAAGCGGCGAACCTTTGCCAGGACGACGCATTACTCGATTTAGGGTACTACTATTACAACAAAGACAAGTTTGACGACGCGCTCGATTGTTTTGCACAGTGCGATTTGGATTATGTCGGCGTTTATTGGTGTATGGCGACGATTTACGAAACCAAAAAAGCCGATTACAAAAACGCGCTGTTCTATTATCAGATGGCAATGGAAATGGACTTTCCCGATGCAATCGAACGAATGGCGGAAGCGTATCTCGGCGACGAGTTAGGACTCGAAAAGGACGAGAAAACCGCCCTCAAACTTTTCAAACGAGCCGCGAAACTCGGCAACGCCGCCGCGCAGTATAATCTCGGTATGGCGTATGCTTGCGGGTATTACGGCGTGACCGCCGACAGGGAAACGGCACTTCATTGGCTGAAAAAGAGCGTGAAAGGCGAAAATCCGTCGGCGTGTCTGCAAATGGGGCTTTATTACTACTATACAGTCAAAACCGATGCGGCTTATAAAAAAGCCTTTGAATTATTTACCGACGCATACAATCTCGGCGAGGAAGAAGCGATTATCAATATCGGGCTTTGCTATCTTCAAGGCAACGGCGTGAAAGAAGATAAAAGGGAAGCGGTAAAGTGTTTTAGGACTGCTGCCGAAAAGTACAGTTCGGGCGTTGCGTATCACAATCTCGGAATCTGCTATGAAAACGGATTCGGCGTGCGAAAAGATTACAAGAAAGCAATCGAAATGTATGGCAAAGCGGTGGAAAAAGGTCAACCAGACAGTCTCGAAGCCATCAAAAGAGTCTATTCTGATATAGGGAAAAGAAAAGGCAAGGAATGATACTTTTTGAAGATTCCCTGCCATGGTAAAATATCTCTAGGAAGATAAGCGGTTAGATTCCTTTTTCCACTCATCCTTCCCAAGCGAATTTGACATCTACTGACCATGCCATGAATGTGGCAGAAATCAGTGGAAAATTCCTTCCACGCACGTTTTCCACTCTTTTGGGGAAATAGGCGAAGCGAAAACGGCTCATCTCTTCTCAATTCCTTTCGTTGATGACTGGAAAGAACCTAAGCAGCCATCGGGAAATTTGGAAGTTCCAATCCGCAAATCGCATCGAAGTTGCAGCGGCTCGCAGGATTCAAAAGAAACTCAAAATCGTTCGGAGAAATCCATGCGAGTTCGACTCTCGCGCCGGGCACCAAATAGCTTACGAATGCCCCATAGTCTCGATGACATGGGACTTTTTTCTTTGCTAACGCCTTATCTTCAGTGGAGAAAGAGCCAACCAAAACGGCATCAAAAAAGTGATTTTCGGATTGGCTTTCCACTCTTTTGATCAAGGAATCATTGTTTTTTCTCGATAAAATCGGGTTTAAGTGACAATCTAGCCTCCACTCAAATTGTCCTCGATGCTGCTGCCGTTAACGAGGAAAAACGACGCTTCGATCGTTTTGTGAAGCCGTATACTTCAAGCCTTGAATAGTTCTGTTTTGCCCAATCCCTAAACAGAGTATCGCAAAAGTGTAAAATGAAACAGCACAAAAGTGTTAAATTAGATTTGACAAATCTGTAAAACGATGAGACGATTTTGCTGTCTATTTATGGATAATTACAAAAAACGAATAGCGGATAATTTGTTAGACCTAAAGCTCGATTCTTTTGGCGCGACGCTCATCGTCGGCCCAAAGGGGTGCGGGAAAACGACAACCGCAAAGCAAAAAGCAAAAAGCGTCATAGAATTCCAAGACGAAGACAAAAGGGAACAGTATCTGTCGGTGGCAAATAGCTATCCATCCAAATTGCTGATTGGAGATACGCCGAGACTCTTCGATGAATGGCAAGACGCTCCGAAAATCTGGGGAGCAATCAGAAAATCCGTAGACGATAAGAACGAATCAGGGCTTTACATACTTACCGGATCCTCCTCCCAGGATGTAGCGACCCCTCATACTGGCACCACGCGAATCTCGACATTGAAAATGTACCCTATGAGTCTTTACGAAAGCGGCGAGTCTAGTGGTGAGGTGTCTTTGCTCGAGCTTTTTGACAAAAAGAGCCTTGGCTTCGTCGAATCGAAGTTATCCATCGACCGATTGACTTTCGCTATCTGTAGGGGAGGGTGGCCCAGATCCCTCTTTAACAAGTCAGCGGCTTCCCAATTAGAAATCGCCAATGACTTGTTCTATCAAACCTGCCATCGGGACATTTCAAGAATAGACGGGGTAAGGCGCAATCCTTTATGGGCGGAGAAAATATTGAGATCCTATGCTAGAAACATCTGCACTTTGGCAACGGCCAAGACGATATTTGGCGACGCAAGCTCGACCACTGGCATGACTAGTCCGACTTATTACGATTACTTACAAGCCCTGGAAAAACTATTTATCGTCGAAGACATCCCCGCATGGTGCCCTGCAATAAGATCCAAAGAAGCGATTAGAGCAGGCGTGAAAAGGAACCTCGTCGATCCATCAATTGCCGTCGCTGCTTTAGGCGTTGCCCCCGAATTCTTCAATACGGATTTCAAGACTTTGGGCTTTTTGTTCGAATCGCTATGCATCAGGGATCTGAAAGTGTATTCGTCCAAAATGAACGGGGAAATCTCGTATTACCACGATAGATACGGTTTGGAAGCCGATGGCGTATTGCATTTAAAGGACGGAAGATACGCTTTGCTTGAATTCAAACTAGGCACCGATGAAATCAACGATGCCGCTACTCACCTGTGCGAAATAGAAAGGCTCGTCAAGAAATATAACGAAAAAGAAAAGCAATGCCCATTAAGGCTGCCTGATTTAAAGGTCGTGGTTACCGGGAGCCAATACGGCTATCAAAGGGAAGACGGGGTATTCGTTATTCCAATCGGCTGTTTGAAGGACTAAAGCGGAACGGACAAAAACGCAAGAGGAATACCGGCGGTTCTACGCTTCGGATGAATATGCCGCGGACGAGTATTTCATCCTGCAGAGGCGTTACCCGAAATACGTATTTTCTGGGATGAGTGCGCTCTACCTGCATCGCCTAACGGACAGGATACCGGAAGACATTTACGTCGCATGCCCGCAAGGCTATCATCCTTCTAGAAAATCCATACCGAGTCTGGTCGTTAACCAAATCTCAAATCAAAATCTCTATCTTTTGGGGATAACGGATGCCGAGACGATGTTTGGAAACAAAGTCAAAGCATACGACAAAGAGCGGACGATATGCGATTTCATCAAACGACGCGAAAAATATGACGGAGAGACTTTCGTGAAAGCGTTTTTTTGGCAAGAGGAGATGAGCGGTCAAAGTTCGTCGGCCCAAAATTTCCGCCCCATTATGACAGCGAATTCAAATGAAGGCGTCTTCGCGTCGTTTGGTGCGTTATTAACGATGATGCGCAGTGAACATGGTGAACATGACGGAACAAAAGCGAACATGATATTTAACATATGAGAGAACATGATATAAAATATGATACGGAGGGCGCACGATGAACAAAATAGAAGAGCTAGTTGGTGCAGATTTTTTCGAGAATAAAGAGTACGAATGCAAGCTTCAATTGGAATCTAGTGCTGACAAAATCGAGAAATGGGCGAAAACATTGGTAGGCTTTGCCAACACTTACGGAGGATATATTTTTGTCGGGGTCTCCAATGACGGGACTATCGTTGGGCTAAGCAAAGATGAGGTAGATAAGACGAAGGCCCTCGTCCTTAAAACCATAAATCGGTATATCTTCCCGCATATTCAGGTCGCGTTTTCAGTTTTTCCTTGTAAAGAAGGGAAGTATGTTCTTTCGATTTGGACCGACTATATCGACGAAATGGCTATTTTCAAATCCGGCGACTTCAACGAAAAGGTTTATTTAAGGGAAGACGGATCTACGGTTCCTGCGACAATTAGCCAAATTCTTTCAATGGGGAAAAGGAAGTTCGGCATAGATAGGCAGCTTTTGAACGAACAATACGAGGCAAAGGATTTCTCCAAATTCAGCCATTTAGCGACTTTGTATAGGAAAGATGGCAAAAAGCCAACGGAAAAGCTGCTCATAAGTCAGGAAGTTATTGGGCAAGATGGAAGATTAACTGAAGGGCTGAAGATGTTTTCAGATCATTTCGATAGCGATGAGACGCTCGCTATTTGCAGATTATGGGGTGGCTTTGACAAAGGGGACGACGAGGTCATTGATAAGAAAGAATTCAAAGGTTGCTTATGCGACGTATTCACAAACATAATGGATTTTGTTAGGAGAAACAGCAGAAGCGGCTTTATCAAGCAAAAGGATGGGTCAAGACTTGATACAATTTCATATCCAGAAGACGCCTTGAGGGAGGCTGTTGTCAACGCTCTAGCACATAGGGATTATTCCATCGACGGCACGCAAATCGATGTAGACATTTTCAAGGATAGACTCGTAATAACCTCTCCTGGCAAATGGCTCCTTTCGAAAAAGCCGTCCGAATACAATCTCGACACGATACCATCTGTCAGGAGGAACAAAGTCATTTGCACTTGCTTTGAAATTGTCGGCTTGATGGAAAGAAGCGGCAGCGGGCTTAGGAAAATATACAACGTTTACAAAGGGTTGAATTTCAAGGAACCTGAATTGGATGACCAGCATGATTTCTTTTTGATCACTTTGTACGATTTACTTGGGGAAAAGGAACGAGCGGTGGTAACCATTTCAAAGTACGATGATTCGATATTGTCATTCTGCAGTGGGATAGCGCGCTCAAGGGAAGAAATTCAAAACCACATTGGTATCAAAAGCAGAAGCCATTTCACTCTTAGAATCTTGAAACCGATGCTAGAATCCGGCGCCTTAGAAGCCACTGCGAACCCAAGATCGAAAAAAATAAAGTATATAGCATCAACTAAAAAATAAACGCTCGCCAAAAACGCGAGAGATGGACTGCTATTAATAAAGTAGACACAAGACAGGCGAATGATATACATTGGCTTGCAAGCCATGCATCAACCCCCTAGGGGGTTTGGATGGGAGTGGAAACGGTCACCGATTTTGTTTCACATCATTTGAAATAGAACATAGAAAGGTGCTACGTCTCTTCAAACGAAAAAGAGTATTACAAAAAGGAGCAAACGGAATTTCAAAAACTCGGGTTTGATAAATCAAAATTAGCGAGGATTCACTACAAAGGTAAAGGCAAATACCTTGGGGAGATTTTGGCATGAGAAAATTTGATAAAGATGGATTATCTTTATGCACGTTGCAGGGTAATGTTTTTGTTTCTTCTTTTGAAAAAGAAAAATGTAGTTCAGACATTTTCGTTCGAAGATTTATGAACTCTGAAGTGGCCCAAGAATTTGATTCTTTGGCTATTCTTGACGAAACGTTATCGATTGAGGAAATTCTTAAAAATATCGAAGAGGAATTTGGAGATTCTAGCTATGGCAAAACAAAATATGAGAAGGAAGTCCTTTTCTGGATGGGATATTTATACCGCTATTTCGCTTATACCTATAATCTATCTTCCAAAAGGGTTTATAAAGTTATTAAGCCAAAAGAATTAAATGAAGCATATTACGTTTATCATGCTTATGATCTTAGTAAGGCGATTGAAGAAATATTAGAAGAAAAAGGTGTTTCCTTTGACCCCGAAAAACAAAATGAACGGTTATTAGAAATGCTAAGAACTTATTTATATGAGAACAATGTTCGTGTTCAAAAAGAGACAAACTTAACTGCTTCAAAAATGAAGGAAAAAGATACTTTTTATTGTGCCATTTATCGAGAAAAACAAATCGGCGTTATCCAAATGGAAAAAGGAAAAAACAAAACGGGAAAATTAAAGATAAATCTGAATGAAGAAAGCCCAAAAAATAAAGAAATGGAGGGAGCTATTGTAAATAAGGCGATAGAGCAAATCAAAAAAGATGGTTCTGTCCATTCTTTGTTTGTCGAAATTCCAAAAGAGGATGAAAAACGCATTCAGCTATTTAAAAAAATTGGATTTCAATATCAAGATGAAAATTCTATTTCCGCTTATTATTTAAAAGAATTAAATTGATTTCTTCAATTCAAATAGAAAACACTGAGATTTATTTGCTTGTTAAAACTTACCACTTTAAAAACAAAGTAATAAGTTTGTATAATATAGTCATGGAAAATCACTATCAATTTGCAAAAGACGTAGATTTTGTTTCAGAAACTTTGGAACTCTCTTTGAATAAAATCATTTCAGAGTTGAAAGTGTCCGAATCAGGCTTTTATCATGCTCTAAAAGGGGGAGAGGCTCCGAATGAAATTCTAGAATCCTTTTACTCCTTTGCATATCAAAATGGTTTTCGCTTAAATAAAGTAAAAGAAGAAATGTTTAGAGAAAATCTAAAGAACGATGAGATATTACTTTTTCATGGCTCTTCTTTAGGCATTCAGAAAATTGATCCTAAAGGTTCAAGAGAAGACTGCGATTTTTCTTATGGCTTTTATTGCGGGGAAAGTTATTCTTCCGCTCTATGTTTTGTAGAAGGCGACCCTGAATCTAGCGTCTATGCTTTTAAAACTAATCTAGATGGTTTGAAGGTGGGGCAGTTTCATAATGATTTAGAGTGGATGCTATCTATTTGCTATCATCGCGGAACACTCAAGAAATACGAAAATCACCCAAAACTTTTGAAACTTATTCAAAAGCATCAAGATGATGATGTGATTATCGCCCCGATTGCAAATAATAAAATGTTCCGCGTAATGCAAGGTTTTGCAAAAGGGGAAATTAGCGATGCGCAAGCGATACATGCTTTATCTGCCTCAAGATTAGGAAAACAATACGTTTTTAAAACTTCAAAAGCGGTCTCTAAACTATTGGAGCTAGAACGGCTTTATCTTTGTGTTAGAGAGAAAGAAGCTAGTAGGACCTCTTCTTTAGAAAGAGCACATGAAATTCAAACCAAATTGGATCTTTCAAAAAGGGAATACCGCCGTGAAGGTTTTTACATTGACGAGGTGTTCCGATGAGAGAATTCAATCGATGCGGTCTAGAAATCGCTACATTCCAAGCTGAGCTATTCGAAGCGTCCATCGCTCAATGCGAAACCTCTTCACCTATCTTTCTTAGAAGGTTCTTTCTTTCACATTACGCCTATAAGATGGATTATGAACCAGTAGAGCTACAGTCTTTCGTTCTTTCTGAAGCGTTTGCTAGTATTGAAAAAGAATATGGACATAGTAACTATGGAAAAAAGAAATATAATCCAGATGCAATGTATTGGTTAGGGTATTTCACTAGATACATTTGCTATACAAGAGAAATTCCATGCACTCTCCTATATCGCTTATTTGATGTTAACAAAATCTATTCCCTTTATGAAAGCTATCACACCCAAAGCGAGGAGTGGTGCATTTCCCATCTTTTAGAGAGCTATGGTTATACGGAAAAGACTTTAGATTTAAACGAACGTCTAAAAATGATTATGAGAAGAGAATATCGGAAGGAGTTTTCTATTGATAGATAAGGCTTTTGCGGATTTATTTCCCATTTTTATTACTTTTCGTGGCGTTTCGAAGTGTTACTAAATATGTAAGATCTATTTATAAAAGGGTAAACATTAATACTTAGCGGGCTTGCTCACCCCATACAAAACGTAATATTTGTTTCATAGTTTTGATGCTATGGGGTTTTCAAACAACTTTTATTTAAATTGTTTCTTATCTTCACTGATTGGACCAAAAATGAAAAAGGAATGGCTTATTGCAAGGGTTTTCTATTATTAACCCCCAGTATTAGTAGTGTGATGAAACACGATGAACCAAATAAGGTTGAATTCCTTTTTATAGAGGTGACTGATCACTTAAAAAACGGATGAAGCAAATTCGCATTGACTTTTTCATCCATTTCGAAAAGATAGAAGATTAATACTTAGTATTAAAAGCAAACTTGAAAATACGAAAAATGGTACGGCACGTTTGATAACATGGGTCTATGAAAGGAGGGAACAAAAATGATTGAAACTCTTAAAGACAGCCACGGGCACACCATCGGCACCATTGAAAAGATTGGTACTAGACAAAAATTAAGAGATGAGCACGGATCTTTCTTGGGTGAATACGATGGTCGCGTAACTAGAGATTCTCATGGACGCATGGTTGGCAATGGCAATCTTCTAGCAATGCTATTGAAGAAATAAGATAGGGGACGTCAAAGGATGACGTCCTTTTCCTTTAAGTGAACCGGGTGTCCTAAAAATGGGACTTCTTATAGAATATACTTATCTTGCGGGAAGACTATGATGAGACGATTGTTAATCGTACATGAGCCTTGATTACTCAAAGTGTCGAATCCTCAAAGACAAACGCCTCATTTGAAAGGAAAACCTATGATCCCAAATAAAAAGAGTTCCATACTTTTAGTGCTTAAGGTGCTTGAAGAATATACGGATGGCGAGCACTATTTAACCCAGCCTCAAATCGTCGACAAAATACGTCAAATTTACGGCATTGATTTAGAAAGAAAGTCCGTCGGTTCATCTTTAAATCTTCTAGAAGAACTCGATTACGATATTGCGAAAGGACCAAAAGGCGGCTTCGCATTATTATCAAGGACGTTTGATAACACGGAAGCGTATTATCTAATTGACGCGATTTTTTCTAGTCCCAGTATCGATGGAAGAGAAGCGAAAAAAGTCGCGGATGCGGTATCAAGCTGCTTTAGTAAATACGAGCGGAAAGAATATTCCTATATTTATAAATCGTCTGAGATTAATCGCACTTCTAGTCAAGAAGTCCTATATTGTGTCAATATCATTCACGAAGCAATTAGACTTGGTAAACGAGTGGGGTTCCAATATTTAACATATGATAAAGATGGAAACCCAATCGCTAGAAGAGATGGGTATCAATTTATTGTTTCCCCTTATTATTTGGTCAATAATTTCGGTCGTTATTATTTAGTTTGTAATTATCGGGAGAAGTATCGAGCACTTCAGACTTTTCGCGTTGATTATATGATGAATATCGAAATCAAAAACGATTGGCCCATCAAAAGAATTGAGGATTTAAAAGAAGGGCCTAAGAATTTCTCAATTACAAAATATATGAATGATCACATCTATATGCTAGGAGGAGAAACGATCGACGCTACATTGGAGCTAGATGAAATATCCTCCATTTTATATATCAAAGATTGGTTTGGCGATGCGGCGAGAATATGGTCTAAGAATAACAAGACTTATGTGTCGGTGCGTTGCAATGAAAATGCTTTGTATTATTGGATAATGCAGTATTCCGATTGCGTTAAAGTTCTCGCTCCCGTTGATTTCGTTGCAAAAATAAAAGAAGGTCTTAAAAAAGCGTTAGGGAGATATGAAATATGATTGATTACAAAGGATTAAGAGACCGCCATTTAAACATTTTTTGGCAATATGACGGCAAACCATATCTAGAAAATAACATCACGAAAGCGTTTATTAATTCTCTCGATAGTTTGCCGCTTAAAGATAAGCTACTTGTGACCCATGAACTATTTGGGATTGATATTAACGATGGCAATGTCAAATTTGAGTATTATTTGCAAAAACAACCAAGTAAGCGAAAAGTCGAATCTTTCGCGATAGCAAATCGAATCATGTTTGGCTTTTCTCCAGAAGGTGAGTGTTGGGGGTTTGCGGGCCAAGATACGAAAGACGAGAAAAAGCTGTACGAGGCGATTAAGCGTGAACTATCCCTTGAAATTAAAGACGAAATATTTTTAGCAAAGGAAACGGAAAAGGCTGTTGAGGAATATTTAGAGGGGACGCGTGGCGATTCAATCCCTGATGCATGGATTCTAATTTATATCGATAAAAAGCCTGCGTATATTATTGCCTTAGAAAATAAATTGCATAAGCTTGATCCCACCCAAATTAATAATCACATTGAAAAAAGCCTATTAATTCGCGAAAACAAACCTGAGGTTATTTATAAAAAATACGCGGATATTATTGAGCTTTTTAAACCCATTGATTCTTTTAACACCAACCAATTTATCGAATATTTAACGATTCTTGGTTATAGCGGGGTTGACGACTTCATCATTGCTTGTTCTGCGGATGAAGCAATTCGAAGGCGTTTAGCGCTTCCGTTCGGGAAAGAAATTCTTTCAAAAGTCCATGATGGCGAAATCGATTATAGAAGTTGGAACACGATTCGTTGCCATGTTTCCTATGCTTATTTAAGAGAAATAAACCTGGTGTTTGACGAGAACGCAATAAAATTATCGCTCGCGTTTGGTTCAACACAATCTAGCGGCAAGAAAATGCTCGAAACGATAAACGACATAAAATTAAGCCCCGATCACGTTTCCTCTTTTAACCAGTCATTTCATTTGATGTATAAAAGAGGCAAAAATATTTGGAACTCTTATATTGACCAAACTCTTAGCCCCAATGAATATATCCATTATTGGAAGAAAAACATTTCTTTAATTAAAACTTATACCCCACTTGAAGCAATTTCTCTTTATAAGAAAATGCTCGACGATAAAGTGATTTCTTCTATGAATTTCAATCGGCTAAAGCATCAATTAACCAATAAGAAAAACCCAGTTCTTGTCGTTCCAGAACTTGTAATTGAGTATGGCTGGAGATATGAAGAAATCGTTGAAATCGGATATGACAAATTCATCGATGCATTAAAAGCAAAAATAGATGAGGCTCTAGTGGCGACGCTACTAAAGCATTGAAATTAATTGTTTGAATCAATACGTTTAAAGATGAAATTACGAGTTTGGTTTTTTCTCTCGGTAGCAATTACGAAAACAAACCAAAAAGATTCAAAACTCGTTTGATAATCCCTTTTCAAAAATAGATATAATAATATCCTAAAATATCATTTTTATAAGAAATAGATACAATAATATATGTTATAATTACCTCATGAATCGATATATTGATTTAAATGATTTATGGGCTACCCCGTCCATTGGCGAACAAACAATCGCATTAGCAAGACGCCTCCGTAATATTCGTAAGAGTAGAGGTCTCACTCAAGCTGCTTTCGCGGACAAGTCAGGTATTCCTCTTGGAACGCTTAAGGTATTCGAAACCAAAGGCAAGATTTCCTTGAAACATCTTTTTCATTACGCAATTGCGTTAGGTCTTGAAGGCGAATTGAATAACCTTTTCAGCAAGCGGGAAGTAACTTTGGAGGAGATGAGGAATGGCAAATAATCTTGAAAAGATGACCGTTCTTTTTCATGAAAAAACAGTTGGTTTCTTACGTTATCTAGACGGACGGGTTTTGTTTGCTTATGATGAGTCTTGGCTTCGTGATGGCTTTTCGATTTCTCCGCGTTCTTTGCCTTTAGAAAATCGCGTATTCACAGCAGATCCAACAAAATTTGGAGGGTTATTCGGCGTGTTCGCTGATTCTTTGCCAGATGGGTGGGGAACATTGACTGCAATTAAATATCTCCGCAATAAAGGCATATCTTATTTGGAACTTAATCCTTTAGAAAGACTTTCGCTTGTTGGTAAAGATGGATTAGGTGGTTTAACTTATATCCCATCAAAAGGACATTCTCTTGATGAGTGGAAAGGGACGATGGATGACTTCTATAAGGAATCTATCGAAACGATTGATGGGGAAGAAACAAGGTTTTTAGATGAAATATTCTCTCACGAAAGTTCGACAGGAGGTGCTAGACCAAAAGCCCATATTCAGCTTGATGACGTTGAATGGATCGTAAAATTTAGAGAAAGAAATGACCCAATTTGGATGGGGAGAATGGAATACGAATATAATCTTGCGGCCGAAGAGTGCGGCATAACTATTCCTGAAGTTCGTCTACTAGCTTCTAAAAACTCCGATGGTTATTTTGCGAGTAAACGTTTTGATAGAAATGGTGAGAAGCGCGTCCATATGCTCTCACTTTCGGGACTACTTGAAGTTCCGCATGATTTCCCTTTGCTAGATTACGTTAGTTTCCTTCAAGCGACGGGCTATATCACCCAATCACAAAAAGAAGTGGAAAAAGCATTTCGTTTAGCGTGTTTCAATGTTTTCTCCAAAAACTATGATGATCATTCAAAAAACTTCGCCTTCCTTTATGAAGAAGAAACGAAACGATATGTTTTGTCGCCTGCTTATGACCTTACTCGCACCATTTATCAGAAAGAGCACGAAATGAGCTGTAATGGAAAAGGGCTACCAAACGAAAATGATTTGCTTGTACTTGCCAAAAAAGTTGGAATTCCTACCAAAAAAGCAGAAAGCATAATATCTCTTGTGAAAGATACCGTCGAAAATCGCCTTGGCGAATGGCTTAAAAAGTAACTTAGTTTATTTCATTCAAGTCGTCACTAAATAATACGAACGCTATTAGTACCTTCTAATATCATTTCGCAAAATTCTCTAGGAGTGACGATGAGCGATCTGCAAAGAGCCTTGTTTTTTCTTTGATTTCAGCGCTCTATACTGGCCTTTTGACTTCTTCGTTGATTTCATTTAAGGTCATTTCCGAATTGCCATTCTCCTTATTCACGATAAGTTCTTTCCAAAAGAATTCACGACATTCATGTATGGTTATGAATCTAGCATCTTTACCTAGCATTATATGATTTTTTGCTATACGTCTTTTATTATATTGATGATTCTTTTTTAAAGGCAAAAAGTCATATACGCAGGAATACAAATAATTCCGTTTTCCTTTATGAATAGATTTTTAGGATGAATGATGTAAGAAGTATCGATTCTATCTTTAAATTTTGCGATGAATTTTTCTAAAGATTCCGTTTTATATCTTTTCGTGGATTTCACCTCGATTGGGATGATTTTGTTTTGGACTTTGCTGCCGCTTGAAAGAAGAAAGTCAATTTCGATGTCGTTTTTGTGCTTTTCTTCGGAATAATGAGTATAGAAATATAGCTTGTTTCCGTTGGCTACGAGCATTTGAGCTACAACGTTTTCAAATAACATTCCTTTGTTGATAGAAAGTTTATCGTTTAAAATTGCATTATAGACACCAAGATCGTTTTTGACGTTTTCGTCAAAGGTGTGTGAAACCAATAGTCCTGTATCCCCCATGTAGCATTTTATAAAAGATCTTTTCTCATTTAGCGATAGCCCTACGTTTGGATCGTTGCATAGGAAACATTCATTACAAATCATAGAGTCTGCTAACCAGAAAAACGTTTCCTCGTAATTCAACGCTTTATCCCCTTGATTGATGGAACTGATTTTCACTCTTTTCTCGTGAGTGGATAAGAATCCAGGAATCTGGTCAAAAATGGAAAGTACCTTACTTTTGTAATTAACATCTAGCTTTTGAATATCGTTACGATACGTCCTTAAGATATCTCTTTTCTCTCTATCGCATTCATAGAATTGTTTCTTTTGTTCAAGAAAGGCGGATAAAGCCTTAGGCATGCCTCCAACAAGGATATATTCTTCAAGAAGAAGCTTTGCTTTTTTATGTAAGGATTCGTATAAAGGAACTTTCTTATCAAAACAATTTCTAATGTATTCGATGAGTTCTTCTTCTCCAAGTGCAGAGGCAAACTCTTCAAAATCCATCGGGTGCATGCAAACACTTCTTTCTTCTGAAGGGATGAGTATGTTCTTTGTGTTTTCTTTGATCGAAATTAGTGAACCGGTCTCGATATAATCGTATCTTCCATCTTTTACCAAATATTTAATCGCTTCTCTAGCGCGAGGAAATAATTGAACTTCATCAAAGATGATTAGGGAATCCCTTTCGTATAGTTTCACGCCGTATTCCGTTGAAAGGATCATAAAGAAAGTGTTTAAATCGTCGAGAAAATCAAAGAAGATTTGTTTAACTGCTTTTTTAGCGCTACCAAAATCAATAAGGATGTAGCTTTTATAATTGGTCTTTGCAAATTTTTCTACGGCAGTGGACTTGCCGATACGTCTAGCCCCTTCAACGAGTAAGGCTTTGGTCCCCTTCGTTTCATTTTTCCATTCAACAAATGTGGAATCTATCTTTCTTTTAAATAGCATACAGCTCCCTCCTTTTTAAAAAAATATAACACCAAAATCAAAAAAACGCGACGAAAAAAATGCAGAAAAATCCAAAAAGCGCGCTGAAAATAATTGAATAATATCCAAAAAGCGCGCTGAAACTGCACCTGTCAAGTGGGGGATGGGAGTGACAATAAGTATGTGCTTCCATGACAAAAAGAGGTATGTCCCTTATACTTTAGGAATCTAGACTTTTTCATAGCGTAAGGGCCTTTTAGGCAATGGTAGAAGAAGGGATTCAAATTAAGCGCTTTTCTTAGCATAAAAACGAAAGTATAAAGCACGATTGCGATTAAAAGCATAATCAAACCAATGCCAAGTTTGAAAGAAGAGACATTGATCATGACCGTTAAGAAAGAAATAAGACACGCTAAAGGAGCAGCGCAATAAAGCGCACTACCGATTGCGTATTTCTTTGCATCGCCAAATAAGACGATAGCAAATCCGAGCAAGAAAGCGATGAGAAGGAACGCTCCGCCGTATAAAGCAAGGAGGCTCATATACGCAGTTGCGGTGGTTTGACTGTTCGAAGAGAACGAGTCGCCGCTCTTTCTCCCGACTTGAACCGGTAAAATGTCGAGATGAAGAAGAAAATTGCGCTTAACACAAAAAGGCCTGAACGGCTTTTTAGTCTTTTATCATTGAAAGTATAGCTAATTAGGCTATGGAACGTTTAGCTAATTTCATCGTAGCGAGTGCGGAATAAAATTATCTAACACCTATATTTGAGGATACCCTTACAAAATTTAGTTTAGATGGAACGGCTTTTTGACATCGATTGAAAGGCTGAGCCATTTTCGTATTGCTTTCGAATTATTTCCTTTAGGCGTTTGTTCTTATCCAAAATGTTTTTGTCTAAATGCTTGATTTCCAAAAGGCTTCTAATGACCCATTCAGGATCTTGAGTATGAAAAGAAAAATAGACATCGTTCATAAGACGATAATCAAATAAATCGATTAGAAAAGGCGTCTTTTCATCCCTTGTGTAAGAAATATATCGATAGATGTATCCCATCCAAAATAAAGAATCCTTGGAATACTTAACCTTGCCATAGCTAGAGTCCCCATATTGATTTAATATGCTTTGAATTCCTTCATTCGGGTCTAAAGAGAAAATAACCGAATCGTTCTTATCTAACGTTTTCAATAAGTCGGAGTGAAGAAATCTTCTTATGAACACAGGGGAGGAACAAGTTAAATCATGAGATTTCTCAAATAATTTCCCTTGATATGTTGCAAGCAATAATCCTTCATAATCAAAATCTCTCATTTTAGAATCTCCTCGATATATAAACCGTTTTTATATTCTCTTTTCGCTAATTTCAATTTGGTGTCAATCATAAGCGCCCTTTCATTTAAGAACTTCTTGCAGCTTTTTCTTTCCGGGAGCGATACATAGTATTTTTCAATGGGAGATAGGGATTGCAGGGCTTTTTCACTTCTAAAGATATATTGGAGCCCTAAAGAAGAGGCAGATAACGAATGTAAGGCGACATCAGCATTAATTTCGCCCTCTACGAATTGACTCATGATATAAAACATTCGATTATTCGCGATTGGAGCAACGATAAGATCGACGTCATCTAATGAACGAAGAATTTTCTGAAGGAGTGGGTGACCTTTGTAGTTTTGAAGAGTGCCTCGATGATAGCAAATGGCAAGCATCCATTCTAGATCACACTCAAACCTCTTTATGTTTAAATCTTCTCTACGATAGGAGAAAGAATAGATAGATGAATGATCTTTCTCATAGATGAAAGCCAGTGCTTGAAAATATGTTTCTCCTAAATAAAAGCCATTCCCAAAGTCGCAATTTTTTCTAGCACCATTTATAGAAACCGACGTCAACCCTTCTTTTGATCCATGGAATAATATATTTGGAGTTCTCTCTTTTAGTAGTTCCTCTTTTGTTTTGTTTAATCGATAGCCATTCGTATATAGATAGGAATAGAATTTCTCATAAACATTATCGTTAGTCGGAGTTTTTTCATTGATAATCCCATCCAATGTCACGCGAGAAATTTTTGTTACTTCTGACAAGTAAGCCATATCAATGTGTTCCGCTTCTAAGAAAGTGTTTATGTCTTTTTTAATGTCATAATTTAAGGGGATTTTAATCATTGGCGTAGCGTCTCCTTACGACTGTAATTATAACTCTTAAAACTTATATGTACATACTTTACAAACAAGCTTAAATATTATGGGGGATACTCACTGTTTAAATCTGTCCCAATATGCTTGGAGATAAGGGTTTGAAAAATTCACAAGCGAATTCTTTTATCGATTTTAGCAAGGCTCGGCGATAGGTTCATGAAGATGCAAATTGTTAGAATCGATTTCAAATAGAAAGAGACAAGCAAACCTCAAATCTCAGCAAAATAAAAAAGGCACAACATGTGCCTTTCTAAATCTAGAACAATTCTTATTTTTTCGCTTCTTTTTTCGATTTTAGTTGAAGAATTTCGTCTTTCTTTGCTTGGAATTCTTCTTCCGTTATCACGCCTTCATCCTTGAATTCTTTGTAAGTACGAACTAAAGCAATGCGTTCATCGACGTCATTCATTTCGCCATCTTTAATGAGAAGTGAATTAATCGCGTGAAGAACGATCGAAACGATATAAAGGACGATTGCGATGAATAACATGATCGAGCCAATTCCTGGCTTAAAAGAAGATGAGGAAGAAAGATTGAGAACGATGCTTAAAAAAGCAATAAGTGCCGCGAGTGGCGCAGCGCAATAAAGTGCACTACCGATTGCGTATTTCTTTGCATCGCCAAACAAGACGATAGCAAATCCGAGCAAGAAAGCGATGAGAAGGAACGCTCCGCCGTATAAAGCAAGGAGGTTCATATACGCAGTTGTGGTGATTTGGCTGCTCGAAGAGAACGAGTCGCTGCTCCTTTCACCGGCTTGTACCGGTAAAAATGTTGAGATGAAGAAGAAAATTGCGCTTAACACAAAAAATATTTTTTCAGAAATTGTTAAACATTTGTTGTTTTTCATTATGGTTTAACCCCCCTTAATTAATCTAATGATAGGAGCATAAAAAAGGGGAGGCAAGTAAATTGAAGATTTTCTTTAATTTCATGAAATTATGAATCGTTAACAGTCATTTCGTGCTTACTTCATGATTTTTTGAAAAAAGAAGTGGAGCAAAAAAGTTTTGTTTTCATAGCAAACATTTGGAGTAAAGTGACACAAACTCAAAATTATTTTAAGTTTGCGGCTCTTAAAATTAATAAATGATGTTTATGAATCGCTTTTAAACGCAGCTATTTGTTATTAGAAGTGAGGCGATAATGGCTGCATTGCACTAGTCAACGATAAGTAGACAGTTTTGCAGGAAGCTGTAGACAGGTTCTTGGGGTTTTGGAGCCACCGAGCTTCTTAAGGTACTCTTCCTTGTACTGCTTCGGGGTCAGATAGCCAAGGCAGCACATCGGCCTTTGATCGTTGAAGAACCTTATGTATTCCCTGACTTGGGTGGGGACGTCCTCGCAATCCTTGATGTCGAAATCGATGAAAAGCTCGGTCTTGACCCAGCCGTTGATCGATTCCATCGCGCCGTTCTGGGTCGGCGCGCCGGGATCGGACATCGTCCTTGTGATATCATATGGGAGAAGGAGCTCGTTGAAGGCCTTCGAAGAGTACACGGACCAGTGGTCGGTGTGGAATATCGTCTCCATGTCCGGGTACTTTTTCTTCAGCTCGAGGAAGCCGCGCAGGCCTTCGAAATAGCCTTCCCTGTCGCCTTTTTTGCAGCGAAGGCCGTAGCTTATGATCTCGTTGTCCCAGAGGTCCATGTAAAGGGTGAGCTCCCAGTACCTTCCGCCCGCCCAAAACGTCGTCATGTCGCTGACGACGACCTGCATAGGGCCGGTAAGGTTGAGGGATGCGAGGATCAGGTTCGGGTACGATTTCGGGGACGGGCCGCCCTTTTTGTACCTGTAATGCTTCGAGACGCTCCTTATCCCGGCGTAGGCGCAGCATCTCCGGGCGTATTCGTCGCTCATGACGAGCCCGGTATCGAGCCTTATCTTCGCGTTGAGCCACCTGTAGCCATGCGATGGGAACATGGAGTGGTATTTTAGGAAAAGCCCGATATTCTCGGCTCTTTTTATCTGCCTTTCGCTCGGATGCTCGCATCTGTTCCGGTATTTGTAGAAGCCGCTTCTGTTCACGGACATCTCCCTGCAGAGGGCCTCGACCGGCCATTGCCCGGAAAGCTCCATTATCACTTGGTATTCGAGCCGCTTATAGAAACGAATTCCTTTTTTCGACCACCCCCTTTCACCGCATACCCTTTTTTTAATCTGGCGGCCTCTATGTCCTTCCGCATCAGCTCCACGAGGAGCTGGTCCTTCGTCATCGATCCGTAGTCCTTCTCCGTCGCGTCGGCGCGAGCCCCCATGGGGGCTTTGGGAGGGATTCCGTTGGCTTCCCTGTATTCCCTTGCCCAGTTGGAGCATGCGGACCTGGAAACGTGGTACTTTTCCATGCAGTCCTTGTAGGAAAGGCTCCCTTCGTTCAGCGCTTTGCCGACGGGGAGCCTTTCTTCTTTCGTTAGTCTCATTCTGTAACCTCCTTGTCTACAGTGCGTAACAACCCGTATACAAAATTGTAATGCACTGTCTACTTAAAGGTTAGCAGTCCACATTGCTTAAAACTACTAGCCGTTCTCGATATTTGTATCCATTTTAAATCTTGTTATATACTTATGTAGTTAGAGTACACTAACTTATTAAATTTATCAGCTGAACGAGTCTATTTACGACTTCAAATCGGTCAGTAGTGGATATTCTATTTCTAGAAGGATTTATCGATATGAAAAACAAAAATCTGAAATTGGATCGAAACCATCATGTCTTATACTCGAAAGCGTGCGAAAAGGAAATCAAAAAGAAAATAGCTAGTCACTACAAGAAAGATGAAGCTGAAAATATGTGGAGCAAAGTTCAACTTCAATACGTGAAATTTTTGAGTGATTTCCGTCTTGATTTAGGCGGAAAGAAAAACTTTCATAACCATAAGGGCGGAAATTACGATTGCTTTGCCTTATTGACTTATTATGCGGTATGCAAAGATGTTACAAGTTTTCGAGAAATTGAAGAAATGGAAGAAAATCTCATTTTGCCTTCTTTTCGAAAACTACAATTTGTCAATTGCAATAAACCATTTTGGAAAAAGGTAATGTATAAAGCATTTCAAAACGCCAAAGAACAGTGCGATAAATGGAAGGATTACGAAATGGATATCGCTCCTTACGATAAAAACAAACCAATCTATTATGAATTTCGGTCTTGTCCCGTCGCTGAATTCGCTAAGCAATTTGGTTTAATAGAGATTATGCCTGCTTTATGTAATGTTGACTATAAGTCGTTAGATTATATTCACGCAAATCTTGTTAGAAATAAAACCTGTGTTGATAGCGATAAATGTGATTATACGATTTGTGGCGATAAAGATAGTTATGCCTCTAATCATCCCCGATACCGAGATGAAAAAGGGTTTTGGAGAAACCGATAATATTAATAAACGACGATTCGATTTAAATTTATGAATATTTGGTTTTTACGGAGATATTCGTGAATAATTATAAAAATATAAGAAGATTGCGATAATTTTGGAGAAAGAAATGAAACGAAAAGAATTTGATACTAAAACGGATGGGTTTTACGGGGTTTATTGGAAAAATAAAAAATCCTCAAAGTACGCAATAATTGCGATGTTAGGGGATGATCCTAGCGATTATATGGCAAAATGCGCCTCGAAATGGCTTATGAAAAAAGGTCTCAACGTGCTCACGATGTCGCCAGGGAGAAAGAATTATAGTCATCATAATTACCCGCTTGAAAGAATTGAAAAGGCGATAGAGTGGCTAAAAGAAGAAGGGAACGAAAAAATCGCTATTGTTGGTGCTTCGACTACTGGGACGCTTGCTCTAGTTGCCTCTTCCTATTTTTCTAGCATTACACTCACCCTTGCTTTAACGCCAAGCGACTTTATTTGGCAAGGCTTTGCGCAAGGAAAAAGAGATGGCGCCAAAGAATGGCCAGTAGAAAATGAATCGCTTTTTTCCTATCGCGGCAACCCTCTTCCTTATATGCCTTTTTGCTATCGTCATCCAGAATATTGGAAAGTGATAGTAGATGAATCCAGACGAACTGGGGATATGATTGCATCGCGAAAGATATTTGATGATTCAGAATTGAAACATCCTATTCAAGAAGATGAGTTCATAAAAATTGAAAATATTAAAGGAAAGTTACTTTTAATCGCGGCGGAAGACGATAGTCTTTGGGACGCTGCTAAATATATCGATAGAGCAAAAAAGCGATTAGAAAGAATTCCCCACGAATGCGAAGATGAAGTAATCGTTTATCAACATGGCACCCATTTTGTGTTTCCTGAGAGTCTACTAAAAGCCATTTTCCCATTCCTCTCTTCTTTAATATTGAAGTTAATGTTCACTGAAGCGAGAAAACATCCAAAAGAATGCAAAGAAACAAGAATCGATATTGATCGAAGAATAAGTAGAGCCATCGAAGAATGGAAGAGTAAATAGAACTTATAGTCTTTTATTAAATCCCTGCTTATTTTTTCTCTTCCTTTTTCATATTAACGAGCTTTTTTATAGAACGATAGACCTAGCTAAAAAAGAGTTTTTCCTATCGCAATAAGAGAAAAAATTAATTTAATGTTTTATTAAAATTAGGAAATAAATGTCGATAAAACCTAATGAACTATCTCAATTGTATTAAAAGTAGTACGCGTTACAATTGGCTTAAGATATCGTGAGGTTGATTATGAAAAAACAGGAATACGACATGGATTTAAAACTTAACAGAAGTTTATTTTTGTCTTCTTTTATTACGGCTTTCGTTTTTATTGGGATAGCAATTATTTCTCGTGCGATTTCTATAACCCATTGGCTTAGGATATTGCTTAATTCTAATAATTCCGAATACGCTTTAAGCATGTGCTTGAAGATTATCGTTCATGTGCTAGAAGTCCTATTTCTAGCTACGATTGTTGCTATTGGAATCATGTCGATTCGAAAAACGATAAATAAGAATCACGGTGGAAAAGTATTAATGCGGTTCTATTCTATCTTAATGACTGGCATCGGCTTTATTTATCTATTGAACCTTTTATTGACCATTTCTACGCATCGCGGGCGTGGTGTTTCTTTTGACTGGATGCTATTTATTTCCATAACAGTCGCGATTGGGGCTATTACACTAGGCATAATCTCTTTCGTTCTTCTTTCTACTCGAGTTTCTGCTTCCAAGACACTACTATTGGTAACTTCATTTTCTTTTATAATTTATTACCTATTTCGCTTTGTTCTCCTTCTTGATTCGTATCCAGATTATTACGCGTTTGTGATTATTTTCTATTTGCTCGCGATTGCGACGCAAATTGTTTATGCTGTCGCTCTATTTTTAGTTTCACCATTCGATGATTTTAAGAAAAAGGAAAGTGACAATTTGGCGAATATTGCGGCAAACGAAAAAGCTGAAATCTTATTTCGCTTTAAGTTACTTATGGAACAAGGATTAATCACACCTGAAGAATTTGAAAAAGAGAAGAAGAAATTGTTGGGCTCTTAGTTGAAGGGTGTTTCCTCTCCTTTTAAAATGACTTTTTGGTAAGAGTGATTTAAAGATGGTAGAAAAGTGTTAATTAAATCATCGGTTTTAATGCGGATTGTGGATGTATTAATGCAGGGGTGAAAGGCAAGGTATTCATGAAGTAACAATTCTTCATCGATTAAAAGCTGGACTTCATGCATTTTATCGAAAAATAGTCCGAAAACGCTTGTAGAACCGATATGGCAGTGGAGAAGTTCTTTTAATTTTTCCTCTTTCCCAAATGAAAGTCTTGCGCTAGAGATTTGGGAGGAAAGTTCTTTTGTTTTGAATTTCTTGTCTCCTTTTATAATGAGTAGATAATGTTTTGTTTCCTGACGATTACTTAAAAAGAGATTCTTTGGAACGACTGAGTGAATTCTCTTTTCAATATCACCATACCTATTCATCGTGAATAACGGTTCATGATCGATTTTTGTATAGGGGACGCCAATGCTTTTTAAATAGTCACAAATGATATCTTGATCGTTTTTTGACTCTAATGATTTGTTGAGAATTTCTCCTATTTCTTCGGCCATATCTTTTTCCATGTCGCTTAACAATGATTACGATATTTTACTATAAGTTCCTTAAGCTAGGTCTAGAAGCGACTTAAGCTTGCTCCAAGGCACTGCCGGTGGACTCTTTTTGTTTCTTCAAAATGTGCGGGAAAACGATAAGGAAAACAATTGTGCTAATCGTAGAAGAAATCGCATCCGCAATTGGCTCTGCTAAAAAGGTGGTGCTAGGGTCTTTTGTCAAATAAGGCAAGATAAACGTCAAGGGCAATAATAGCGCTGCTTTTCGATTTAAAGAGAGCCAAATAGAATATTTGGCTTGTCCTATCGCGGTTAAACCATCCACGAGTGTGTATTGGAACGTTAATAGAATAATAGGAATCATGTAATAGATGATGTAGCGGGACGAAGATTCGACGACGGCGTTTTGATTCGCACTCGTTCCAGAGAAAGAGAGAAACAAGGAAGCAAATGGCTTTGCTACCACGAAAGATAAACCGAAACATAAGGTGGTAAAAATAAGACCACAAATCGTAATTTGTTTTTCGGCTTTCTTGACGAGTTCAGTTTCTCTAGCGCCATATAGATAGGCTAAAACGGGCTGAGTACCGCTTGATATGCCTAGAAGCGGTCCGGTCACCAATGAGAAAAATGCTTGCACGATGGTGCTGCACTCAATTAAGAAATCCCCGTTGTCCCCGCCTACATTTTGTAAAACTGCGTTAAGAGCAATGATAATGACAGAGTCCGTGCTCATAATGATGAAGGGTGAAACGCCGAGTTTTAATACTTTGCCCATAATCTTTTTATTATAGCCACCAAAAGAAGGACGAATCGTTCCTCTAAACCAAAGCAAGGCAAAGGATAATGAACAAGAGATAAACCAAGAAAGGGATGTTGCAATCGCTGCCCCTTTAATGCCAAGGTTAAAGACATACATAAATAAGGGGTCAAGAAGAATATTTGATCCAGCCCCAACGATAGTGGCAATCATTGCTTCAATCGATTTTCCTTGCGCGATGAGGAACTGCTCAAATCCTAGGGCAAGAAAAGCAAATACTGTTCCGATTAAAAAATAGAGCATGTATTCTTTTGCATAGGGGAAGCTTGTTGTAGAAGCGCCAAACCAATAAAGCATCGGCTCAAGAAGCGCGTATCCTAATCCCATCACGATAAGTGAAAGCACAAGCAACATTAAAACGCAGTTGGATAATATTTTCTTTGCGTCTTCTTCGCGCTTTTGCCCTAATGACATTGAAAATAGTGGGGCTCCGCCTAAAACAATTAGATATGCAAAAGAGGTCACTAACGTGGTGATAGGAGCTGCTACACCTGCCCCAATAAGAGATATTTCTCCATTGGTTGGAAGGTTTCCGATATAAATTCGATCGACGATGTTATATAAAACAGTGATAAACTGCGAAAGCATCGCTGGAAGCATAAGACGCAAAACGGTATTGAGCGTTTTCTTATTTCCTAAATCAATGGCTTTCATAGCGCGAGTGATTATACCACTCATAATTTTTAGAAAAAGTGGAAGTTATGCTTATCAGATTTCGAAAAGAAAAAATCGTAGATAGCTATTTTGCCATTCTACGATTTTAGAGTTTTTTATCGAGCTTCAGGAACAATCTCGCCCGCTTTAGTAAGGGCCGCTTTGGTGATAAATGGACCAGTGAGCTCATAAACAAGCGTGGACGTTAATACAACGGCGACAATAAGCGCACCGATTGTCGTTGTTCCATCGGTTTCGCTCAGCGTAGCGCCAGCGGTCGTTGCTAAACCTATGGCTACTCCAGCTTGCGGTACTAAGCAGAAACCAAGGTATTTTTGAACGGTTTCCCCAGTGTGCGTGCTTTTTGCGCCCGTATAAGCGCCGAGCCATTTTCCAATGACACGGGACACAGCGTAAACTAACGCGGCAAGCAAAATAAATAAACCATCTTTTTCCGCGAAGATCGTTAAATCTAGCGATGCTCCTGAAATGATAAAGAAAAGCATATAAATCGGAGCGGTGAAGCGGTCCATGAATTCGAATGTAATGGTGGAATCGCTTCTAAGATTGCAGAAAAAGGCACCCGCTAACATGCACATGAGTAAGCTAGAAAGTTCAAATGAACCTAGTTCTGGCAATTTGAATAAATAATAAAGACCGACCGAACCGAAAATCGCAAAGATTGCCCAGATCAAACGATTGGTTCTGCTTTTGAATAAGCGGCAGGCAAAAGAGATAATTAAGCCGAAGATTGCGCCGATTCCTAACGAAATTAAGATTTCGATGAATGGTTTAGCAAGCATTTCGTATAAATCGAAATTCCCACCTATGGCAAGAGTTTTAGCGATTTGGAATAAAATCGCGAAGAGGATTAAGGCACTTGCATCATCTAAAGCAACAACCGGTAGGAGCGTCTCCACGACTGGCCCTTTTGCTTTATATTGCTTAATGACCATTAATGTGGCGGCAGGTGCTGTGGCGGCTGCAATCGCGCCAAGAGTGAGAACGAGTGGCCAAGGAATGAAATCGGGCCAAATGAAATGAAGCACCATTAAAGCGACAATGACAGCGATAGAAGCGAATAGCGATTCTAAAACCGTTATGACTAGAACTGGTTTTCCTACCTTTTTTAGGGCGCTAAGTTTAAAAGATGAGCCAATTGAAAAAGCGATAAAGCCTAGGGCGATGTTATTGACCCAGCTTAGATTCTTGATATAGGAATAAATCGGGGAAATTTCTGCATTATTCGCTCCCAAAAAATTTCCGCCATTGAAGATAAGACCGAAAACAAACGGTCCCATGATAATGCCAGTAATAATATAGCCAGTGACATTTGGAAGCTTCACGAGCTTCATTAAGCGCGTGGAGAAAAGCCCAGCCAAAAATAAGGCAGCGATATATAAGAAAATAAAGTTATCCATCAGATTGTACCTTCGTAATCGTCAATTGTTCTTGAAAACATCGCCCCTTTGACTTTGCGAAAGTTATCGGTATGCTCGCGGATGGTTTCCTTTAGTGTTTCTAATTTGTGAGCATCAACAATAAAAAGCGCAAAGGTAGATTCTTCTTTGTCTTTGCTTGCTTCATAAGCGGGTAGAGAAAAGAAATGCCTATCTTCAGGATAGCCTAAGTCAAGCGCGTGTCTAAGCGAGGCAGACTCAATAAGCGTCCCGTTATAGCCACTCTTTTTAATTGACTCGTAAGCGTCTAGAGCAGCTTCGCCACTATCAAGAATTAAATATAGAATTTTCTTCATAAAACTTCCTCTTGCAATGTTATACGCCAATTGTTTTTGTTTATAAAAGGAGAACTCGATTTAAGCGATTTCCTCAAGCGCCAAATTAACGCTAAAACTCTCTTTTCCAAATATCGTTATCGCGAAAGAATAGCCATCTAAGGAATTCGAAGAAATCGAAGTGACTTCATGTCCTTGAAAAAGATAGGTTCCTTCTTTTGCCACAATCTTTTTATAATCCCCTTTTAAACCACATCCTATGCATTTCATTAGGCTTTCTTTTAAACTCCAAAACGTAAAAAAATCTTCCTCTTTTTTCATGTTTTTTATTTCTTCTTCGCTCATAACAAAAGAAGGAAGACTTTTTTTAAGAGGTCCGATTTTTTGAATATCAATTCCAATCGGAAGATTATTTTCCGCATAAGCAACATAGTCTCCAGAATGAGAAATAGAAAATTGGTGTCCTTCTTTAAAGGGTTTGCCTTCTTTTGAAATGAGAATGGGGGTGAAACCAGTGAATTTTTCAATTAAGTAAGAACCGCCTAACGATAATAAAGAGTCATGTTCTAATCGATAACGATTCGCCTTTTGAATTCTATCGCTTGGCAAAAGCGGGAGGATAGTAGAAAGATTTTCTTTTACTTGTTTTACGTTTAATAGATGAATCGTGATCATTTTTTTCATCGATTCAAGTATAGCAAAACGAGATTACTATTCCTAAGCAATAGCCTATTTTAATTCCACGTGAACGATTTCGTCCTCTTTATGATATGGGACCATTCTTCCTTCGATTTTCTTTCCATTTACGTAAAGAGAAGGGGATTTTGCGGTGTTATCGATAGCAATGTCATATTCGTTTTCGCGGAAATGGCGACGAATATGAAGCGTAGGGAATTTCTCTTTTGGTAGGCATGGGTCAATGACTAATCCGTCATAATCCGCTCTCACGCCAAGCAAATATTCTTGTAAAGCAACTAATGACCAGCTCGCGCTTCCGGTGA
This sequence comes from Caryophanales bacterium UBA6865, assembly GCA_002449265.1. Classification (GTDB taxonomy): domain Bacteria; phylum Bacillota_I; class Bacilli_A; order RFN20; family CAG-826; genus UBA4951. Next base: position 26,533 of record DKCV01000011.1, read on the forward strand.
GCCAGCTATTTTTAGCTTGTCCATAGTGCGGTGCTTCATGGCCTGCGATCATTTGGCTATAGACATAAGGCTCAGTAAAGTGGATATCGCTATCCTCTTCGATGAAACTTGGGGCATTTTTCGTATATAGAGCGAAAGCCTCTTCACTTTCCTTTTCTACGCAGTGAGCGATAACGACCCATGGATTATTATGATTAAAAACCGCACCGTTTTCTTTATAGCCTGGTGGGTAAGAAGATATTTCGCCTAATTCAACATGGTATTCGTGATAGCAAGGCGCTAATAACTCTAATCCATATTTGCAGCTTAGATATTTTGTGGCACTTTGCAAGGCCTTTTTACCATATCCCAATTCGTGACCGATTCCAGCGATAACGCAGAATCCTTGAGGCTCAATATAGATTTTGCCTTCTTTGTTTTCATGGCTACCGACTTTGTTTCCTTTTGCGTCATATGCCCGGAGGAACCATTCACCATCAAATCCATATCGAATAGCGGCTTCCTCCATTTCTTTTTTTGCCTTTAGGATTTCTTCTTTTTCTTCGTTTAGCCCTAAATGAGATAAGATTTCGGCATATTCTTTCGCGTATAAAACAAACATCCCGGCAATAAAGATGGATTCAGCGATTTTTCCGCTTCCTTTATTTTCCGTTGTTTGGAAAGACTCTCCTGGAGTGGTACTAAAACAATTAAGATTCAAACAGTCATTCCAATCCGCTCTTCCGATTAAGGGAAGATGATGCGGGCCAAGATGGTTCATCGTGAAATGAATGGAACGACGTAAATGCTCTAAAAGGGGCCTTTCACTCCCACTTTTATTGTCAAAAGGAACTAAAGTATCTAAGAAAGCGAAGTCCCCCGTTTCTTTTAAATATGCGCTTGTCGCGGCGACTAGCCACAAAGGATCATCGTTGAATCCTCCTCCAATGTCAGCGTTCCCTTTTTTGGTAAGAGGCTGATATTGATGGTATGTAGAGCCATCTTCTTTTTGAATGGAAGCGATGTCGATGATTCTTTGTTTCGCTTTTAAAGGAATCATGTGGACAAAACCAAGCAAATCTTGGCAACTATCGCGGAATCCCATGCCGCGTCCAATTCCGGATTCATAATAAGAGGCACTTCGTGACATGCAGTAGGTGATAATGCTTTGATATGGATTCCAGATATTTGCCATACGGTCTAGTTTTTCATTCCCACTATCGACATGGTAAGCGCCTAAGAAACGATTCATTTTTACTTTGAGTGCTTCTAAAGCACGAATTACTAGTTCATCACGATTAAAATGAGAAATTATTTTTTCCGCAGGGGCTTTATTGATGATATTTGGGGCAATGAATTTCTTTTCGCCATTTTGGATTTCACAATATCCAAGAATAAAGATTAACGTTTTTTCTTCTTTTGGCTCCAAATGCAAGTCGATTTGGTGGGCAGCGATTGGGTGCCAGCCACTTGCGATGTGGTCACCTAAGTGATTGGCGAATACTCCTTCTGGATGATCGTAACCATTATGCATCCCTAAAAAAGCATCGCGGTCGCTTTCAAAATGACTCGTCTTATGGTTGACATAATAGAAGGCGTAGTGGTTTCTTCTTTCGCGGAATTCTGTTTTGTGATAGATGATGCCGTTTTCACATTCAACTTCGCCTGTTGATAGATTACGCTGAAAATTCTCGCCATCATCGCTAGCGTTCCATAAGCACCACTCTTCCATCGCATAGAAAGAAAAGTCTTTTGCTTTATTTGTTTCGTTTTTTATACGCACATATTGGATTTCACAATGTTCCTCGTTTGGAACAAAGAAAGTGATTGCAATATTTAAGCCGTTTTTCTCTCCTTCAATCACGCTATATCCTAAGCCGTGCCGACATTCATAATGGTCAAGAGGAGTTTTAGCCGGTAAGTAAGTCGGTGACCAGACTAACCCCTTTTCGTTGACATAAAAATGACGTCCATCAAAATCGTAAGGAACGTCATTATAGCGATAACGGGTAATCCGTCTTAATTTAGCGTCTTTATCAAAACTATAGCCACCCGCCGTATTGGAAATAAGGGAGAAAAATTGGTCTTGCCCTAAGTAATTGATCCAAGGGCTTGGTGTTAAAGGAGTAGTAATAACGTATTCTTTTCTTTTGTCGTCGAAATACCCGTACTTCATAAGTGCTCCTTACTGATTTCAATTTTGTTAATATGCGAAATTTATCGCTGCAGGGAATTTCCACATAAAGTATGAAATTACCTTAACGTAATCGTTTTCGCTACAAAATCATTCTAGAGGAAAAAGTTTCGATTACAAGCCACAAAAATTTTTTGCTACGAAAAAATATACGAAATCTTTTCTTGCTGCCTAAAAGAATGAAAAATTGAATTTGTAAACGCTTACAATTTTGTTCTTGACAACGATTTTGTGTGATTCTAGCCTTAGAGTAACGAAAACGATTTCGTACCAGTAAGGAGTGCTATGGCAAAGATCTCTGACATTGCTCAAAAACTAGGTTTAAGTAACGCAACCGTATCTAAAGCCTTGAATGGAAGTCGGGAAATTCCTTCTTCTACACAAGCGAGAGTGAAAGAGGCTGCCCGCGAACTTGGCTATGTGCCATCTAGCTTTGCTAGAACCTTAAAAATGCATCGATCTTTCTCGATTGGAGTCCTTTTCGTTGACAAAACCGAGAGTGGATTAAGGCATGAATATTTCTCTTCGATTCTTAACGCAGTTAAGGTTAATGCAGAGAAAAGAGGCTACGACATTACTTTTATTAATAGTGAGAACTATAGTGGTCTTCGTTCTAGTTATCTTCAACACGTGAAAAGCCGTGCGATTGATGGCGTTGTCATTGCTTCCGTTGACTTCTATGACCCAAGTGTTTCTGAACTTGCTTATAGCGGATTGCCTGTTGTGACGATTGATCACACCTTTGAAGGCTGTAGTTCCATTATGAGCGATAACGAAGATGGGACTTATGAACTTACGAAATACGCTTTTAGCTTAGGGCACCGGAAAATCGCCTTCATACATGGCGAAGAAACATCCGTTACTCATAAGCGAATCGCAGGGTACTTACGTGCTCTTCAAGAGCTTGGTTTAAAAGAAAATAGCGATTACTTATTGCCCGCTACCTATCACGAGCCTAACTCAGTAAGAGCTGCTTTCAAAAAACTCGTTTCTTTAAAAGAAAAGCCAACCTGCGTTTTGTGTCCAGATGACATTAGTGCTTTGGCTCTATTGAGCTCGAAAGACGCTACCTACGTTAAGGGAATGTCGCTTGCTGGATACGATGGAATCGATTTATCAAGAATGATTGAGCCACCCTTAACGACTTACTGCCAAGATAGCGAAACGATTGGGGCACTTGCGATTGAAGAATTAGTGTCTCGAATCGAAGAACCAAAGCTATTCGTGCCTAAGGTAAGGAAAGTAAAAGGGAACCTCCAAAAGGGAGGGACAATTCAGGTATTAACCGGTGAGAACACCGGAATATAAAAGCAAATATTGAAAGGAGGAATAATATTCAATGAAAAAATCAATGTTTGCAATCGCCGCCATTTCAGCAGCCGGGCTCCTAACGCTAGTCGGTTGCAATGGGGGGAGTGAAGACAAAGTCGTCAACATTATGTGCTGGAACACCGAATTCCAGGAAAGATTCGAAGCTTTCTATCCAGAGTTTAAGGAAACTAAGAAAATTGACGGAGTCGATTACGATATCTTAAAAGATGGCACAAAGGTCCGTTTCATTATTGAAGCCAATGACAACAACAATTATCAAAATAAGCTTGACCAAAAATTGAAAGATCAAGCGAAGGCTAACGCCAAAGATAAGATTGATATGTTCCTTATTGAAGCTGACTACGCCACGAAATACACAAGTAGTGACTACACTCTCGATTTAAAGAGCAAAGAAGTCGGACTCACGGATAACGATTTCAAAGATCAATACAAATACACGCAAGATATCGTCACGGTCAATGGCAAATTGAAGGCCACAAGCTGGCAAGCGACCCCAGGGTTATTCGCCTATCGCCGCGATATCGCTAAAGAGGTACTTGGCTTTGATGATCCAGCGAAGGTTCAGGAAGCCTTAGCGAATTGGACAAAGTTCGATACTGTTGCCGCCAATATGAAAGCAAAAGGCATCAAAATGCTTTCTGGATTCGCTGACAACTATCGCCCATATAGTAACAATATGACTGGAAAATGGCTCGATAGCGATAATAAGACCGTCCGCCTTGATCCAGAAATCAAAAAGTGGATCGTAAGCACCAAAAATTATGCCGATAATAACTATATCGGTGATAACGCACTTTGGAGCGCCCAATGGCAAGCTGACCAAGGTCCAGATGGAAGCAAGGTTGAAGTCAAAGACGATAGTGGCAAAGTGACAAGTAGCGTAACCGCCCAAAAGACCTTCGGCTTCTTCTATAGCACTTGGGGTATTAATTTCACTCTCGCCGGAAACGCTGATCCAAATGGCTATGCGACTCATATGGGTGATGCTAAGAAAGAAGATGGCAGCATCGACACGACAAAGACACTTTATGGCGACTATGCCGTTTGCCAAGGCCCGGCTTCTTGGTATTGGGGCGGTAGCTGGCTATGTGCCGCTAAAGGTTCTGATGATCTTCCTATTGTAAAAGACATCATGCAAAAGCTTACTTGTGATGCCTCTATTGCGGAAAAAATCACCCGTGAAACGCAAGACTATACCAATAATAAGACCGCAATGGACAAACTCGCTAATGACAAAACGTATGGCAGCGAATTCCTCGGTGGGCAAAACCATATCGCTCTCTTTAAGGAAAGCGCAGCAAAAATCGATATGAGCAACGCTGGGCCTCATGACCAAACCTTAAATGAAGGCATCCAGAATTCATTTGAAGCCTATTTCTTCCCAGGCAATAAAACCATCGATTACAAAGCGGCCTTAAAGACCTTTAAAGATACGGTCGCTGAAAAAGCCAATAATCTCACCTTCTCAGCGGATTGGGATTCTTGGGATGGCAAAACTCTTTAATTCATAAGAAAGAATTAAAAATTAGGGTAGGGGGCGTAGCAATACGCTCTCTACTCGGAAAGCGAGAAAGAAATGAACAAAATCAAAAAGAAAGAAAGTGTTCGCTATGACAAATGGGGATATTTGTTCATTGTTCCCTTCTTTGTCGTTTTCATCATTTTCCAACTTGTTCCACTTGGCAAAACTTTCATTTATGCCTTTCAAGAATATTATGACGATTTGCTTGATACAGTAGGTCCAAATTGGAACGGTATTGCAAATTTCAAATATATTTTTGAATCTGGCGCCTCTGACGCAACAACGATTGTTTTGTTTGATCACGTCATTACTACCGATGCTCATATTCCAACGTTTTTATATTATTTAATGAACACGCTCATTATTTGGATCATCGGTTTTATCCCACAAATTATCATTTCTTTACTTCTTGCCGTTTGGTTTACGGATTCTCGTCTTAAGATTCGTGGGCAAAGGTTTTGGAAAACGGTTATGTACATGCCTAATCTCATCATGGCTTCCGCTTTTGGCATGCTCTTCTTAATGATTTTTTCGACCAATGGTCCGGTTTTCCAAGTCCTTCAAGCTTGGGGGTGGGTTGATCCGAATAATTTGCTGAACTTAGCAAACGATGAAATGTGGACTCACATTATTATTGCTTTCTTGAACTGCTTAATGTGGTTTGGCAATACGACGCTTTTACTCATGTCTGGCATTATGGGGATTGATGAATCTGTTTTTGAATCGGCGCGAATTGATGGAGCAAGTGCTCATAAAACGTTCTGGTCCATTACGATGCCTTTACTAAAACCAATCTTCCTTTATGTCTTTATCACTTCCATGATTGGGGGCGTCCAATTATTCGATACTGCGCAGATTTTCACGCAAACAACTGGTGGATACCTCAAGAGTAGCGAAACCGTGATGATGTATTTGTTTAACCTAGTTACGGTGAAGCATAACTACGGGCAAGCAGGTGCTTTATCGGTAATTCTATTTGTGATTACGTGTCTACTTTCCTTCACGGTCTATTTCACGAATTATCATTCCAAAAATCCGGAAAAAGAAGCGGCTCGTGCGCAGAAAAAACGTTTTAGAACCTATAGCGAATCTCCGTTTACCCAAGATGAAATCGCACGTGAAAGCGCGTTAAAAGGAGGGAAATAGGTATGGAAAACGAAAGAACCTTCGTGAATAAAAAGTTTACTAAACTTGGTATGAGCACGGTATTAAGAATGCGCCGCGTCTGCGTTTACCTAATTCTAGTTATCTTGTCTTTCCTTTGCTTATTCCCGATTTGGACTTTGCTTGTCAATATGACTAGAAGCCATGGGCAAATCTCAACCACATTTTCTTTGTGGTTTGGCACGAATCTAGGCGAAAACTTCCAAAAAGTATTCTCCGATTCTCATCTTCCTGTTTTAAATGCGCTTCTTAATAGCGCGATTGTTAGCGTTTTTGCTTCCGTGCTTTGCGTCTATTTTAGTGCACTTACGGCCTATGCTTTACAGGTCTATCAATTCAAAGGCAAGGATTTGATATTCAAATTCATCCTTCTCATTATGATGATCCCGACAACGATATCCGGCGTTGGCTTAGCCCGTATGCTTTCCGAATGGGGGCAAACGGACATGCTTTGGCCTTTAATCATTCCTGGCATTGCTTCTCCAGTGACTTTCTTCTATATGAAGCAATATATGGAATCCATTCTCCCGCTTGAGATGATTGAAGCTGCTCGTGTGGATGGGGCAAACGAATTTCATATCTTCAATACGATGTGCCTTCCTATCGTTAAACCTGCTTTAGCGGTTCAGCTTATCTTCTCGTTTGTAAGCAATTGGAATAATTTCTTTGTTCCCGCCTTGCTCATCAGCGACAGTAACAAAAAGACTCTTCCTTTAATCATCGCTGCCCTTAAAGCAAGTGATCCTTCTTCCTTTGATTTAGGAAAGGTTTATGCCCTTATTGGCTTTGCGATTTTGCCACTTGTTGTCGTCTATTTGTTCTTATCTAGATTCATTGTTGCTGGTATGACAGAAGGGAGCGTCAAAGGCTAAAACATGAAACTAACCTTCTCTAGTGCTAGACAACTTAGAAATGACCCTTTGCTACGTTATTTAAGCGAAGTCAATTACCCTCTTCTTGACGAAGGATTCATTGGGAAAAAGCGAATCCACGTTGGATTTGCTGGCGATTTTAAAGCAGTGCCGATTCTTTCACAATTAAGAGAAAACGCCACTTTTGTTAATTACATTGAATCGCTTCATGAAGATTCGCTTTTATTTGTTTGTGGAAAAGATAACATTAGCTTATTCGCTCATTCTCTTCCAAAATATATTAAAGAAATCATTCATTCTTCTTTTGAATCTTTAGCAAATTATGGTGGGATATTATTGGATGATGGATCGCTTCAATACGATTTGAAGAGTTTAGCAGTTGGCTCGCATTATGCAATTAATCTCTTGCTTGGGAATCGCGAAAATTCTCTTGATTCTTTGCTAAGTACACCTAAAAGCGTCGTTGACGCGTTTGGAAGAGGCTCATTCCGCGGACCTAGTGATTATCAAATTCTAGCGTCTAGATGGGATATTCTCCCTGAAGAAAACGGCAATCCCTTTAATCGTCAATTTTATCTAGTAGATAAAGGAAAAATCATCTTCTATAGTGGCGAAATTACTTCGAATGTTGTCTCTAGTTTCGTTACACATGGGGTGAATGAAACTAGGATTACTTACGAATTGAAAGACGGCTTAAAGATCGAACGCATCATTTTCCTTTCTAGCCAATTAAAAGGATGCCCAGAAGCGATTGAAATTCAAGAGGTCAATTTGCTAAGCAAGACCAATCGAGACTTAGAAATTTGCTTCACCGGAATGTTTGGCTTTTCTAATCCTTCCTGCGCTGAAAATGACGTCATCTATCAAACTGTGATTCAAGAAAGTTCTATTTTAGAAAATGAGAACAAGGAAATCGTTAGCATTTCCCCTCATTATTATCCGGTTTACTTTAAAGACAAGATGCGTTTCTTTGGCTTTAAGAGCGAAGAAGGGTTTGCCACTAGTTTTACAAGTGATGCGATTTCTTTCCTGAATGGAGGAACCATTTCTTCTCCTAGAGGCATCAATTCACTCAATAAGTCTTTAGCGAAAAAAGGGGCTTCTTTCTTTGCTTTAAAGAAAGAGATTCATCTTATCCGTAACGAAGAAAAGCATCTTTTCTCCTATACCGGAATGGTAAAAATCGAGAAAGATGAAGGGGATTTGCGCGAGAAAATAACAAATTTTCTTTCAAATTATGGCGATTATAAAAAGATCGAAGAAATCCGTAAAAATCGAGAAGAAGAATTTAAGAATTATTCTTCTAGTTTTTCTGTTTCTTCAACTAAGCCGCACTTTGATTCGTTACTTAATCGCAATCTTCCATTTCAAAATCTTTATCAAACTTTTGTTAGTCGAAGCTTTTCTTTGACCCAAAAAGGGTATCGTGAAATTGGTTTCCGTGAGATTCAGGATTTATACGCTTCAATACCTTATTTTGTCGCGGAACATAAAGAAACATTAGCAAAGAAACTCCTTATAGAATGGGTAAAGAACGTTTATCCCTTTGGCTACGCGAATCACAATTTCTATTATGTTGGGAAAGAGCCAGGATACTCTAGCGATGATGCTTTATGGTTACTTTTAGCTACAATGGAATATATCGAATTAACTGATGATCATGAAATTTTGGATGAAGTTTTCCTAACGGCAGATCATAAGAACTCTCGCTCTTTGCGCAAGACGTTACGTTCTATCGTGAATTATTCTGGAACAATTTCGGTTGGAAAACACGGCCTCCCATTATTAGATTTAGCGGACTGGAATGATTGCTTAAAAATCGATGGGGAGTCTGCCTTAACTGGTCCAGAAAAAGAAGCGCTTTATCAAAAACAAATCCAAGAAGGTTTGATTAAAGAAGGCGGAGCCCTTTCTAACGAAGGAAGCGAATCCGTGATGAATGCGTTTTTATTAATCGCTGGTTTAAACAAAATCCTTCTTCATCAAACGCTTTTCTCAAAAGAAGAAATTCGTTTCTATCAGGAAACAAAGAATAATTTAGAGAATAACGTTAAAAAATTTGCCTGGATTGAAGGGTATTTCGCGCGCGTTCTTATCAATAAAAAGGATTCTAAATATTCTTATGTTGGCTCTTTAAAAGACGAGTTAAGTGATAACACGCTTCTAAAAAACGGATCGATTTATCTAAATTCTTTCTCTTGGAGCGTTTTGGCAAATGTTGCTAGGGAAGAAGAAATCAAAGCGATGATTTCTTTAATCGACAAACATTTAAAGACCAAAGTTGGATATAAACTTTGCTCTAAGGGAGACTTAACTTTATTAGGTACGAAAGATAGCGCGACGAGCCATTATTTCCCTGGTGATAGAGAAAACGGCGGTGTATTCAAACACGCGGCAATGATGTTTGTTGAATCTTTGTTTTTAGCCGCGAAGCGCGTGAAAGACGAATCGCTTAAAGAAACGTTACTTGATGATGCTTATTTCATGTTAGAAGTAGCTTTCCCTTATTACACCTTGAACGCGCCATATCTCTATAAAGGAAATCCTCGCTTTTGCACCCAATACGCGAACCCCTATTCCTTAGAAAGCGTTGGCCCTATTTTAAGCGGAACCGCGACTTGGATGCTTATTTCGCTCAAAGAATCTCTAGGAATCTCCTTCTTGAATCCTAAAGAGGAAGTTTGTCCTCTTTTGCCAAAAAATAGTGAAGAAATTTCTTATCGCTACAAAGTAAAGAATGGGGAGTTCCTCGTTCATGTTCATAAAAATAAAGGAACGTATGCGAAAGGAATCCGAAATATCACATTCGATGGAACGAAAGTAGAAAAAGTCAATTTCGATCCATTAAGCGAAGGAAAACACATTGTTGAAATTCTAATGAAATAAATGAAGGAGAAAACCATGTTAAAAGAATTATTCAAAAAGAAAGACGCCGAAGAAAAGAAAGAGGAAGCGCCAAAGAAGATGCCATTGGAAGGGCACGAAGACGCTTATGTCTCGCTCCAACACATCAATAAAATTTATGATAACAACGTCCAAGCCGTTTTTGACTTCAATTTGGATATCAAAAAGCATGAATTTATTGTTTTTGTCGGCCCTTCCGGATGTGGAAAATCAACAACTTTAAGAATGATCGCAGGTTTAGAAGATATCAGCAGTGGCGAACTTTATATCGATGGGGAACTTGCAAACGAAAAAACGCCGAAAGACCGTGATATCGCGATGGTTTTCCAAAGCTATGCCTTATATCCTCATATGACCGTTTACGATAATATGGCATTCGGATTAAAAATCCGTCATTTGTCCAAACAAGAGATTGATAAACGCGTTCATGAAGCGGCAAAAATCCTTCAAATCGAACCATATCTTGACCGTAAACCAAAAGCCTTATCGGGAGGACAGCGTCAGCGTGTAGCGCTTGGTAGAGCGATCGTAAGAAACGCGAAGGTGTTCTTAATGGATGAACCTTTAAGTAACCTTGACGCGAAACTCCGCGTTCAAATGCGAAGCCAAATTATTAAATTGCATGAAGCAATTAACGCAACAACAATTTATGTTACCCATGACCAAACCGAAGCAATGACGATGGCAACGCGAATTGTTGTCATGAAATTAGGCTATATCCAACAAATTGGTACCCCGATGGAAATCTATACCAAGCCTGCCAATATGTTTGTTGCTTCTTTCATTGGCTCACCTGCCATGAACTTAATGAAAGCCACCTATGATGGCGAATCAATTGTTTTGCTTAACGGCGAAAAAATTAAAACTGATGCCGCATTTAAGAAGAGCTTTAAGGACTTCTATACAAAACGCATTGAAACACTTAACAATGAAATCAATGTCTTAAAAGCAAAGAAAGAAGAAATCAAAGAGGAGAAAAAGCCTCTTCTTTCTCTTCCTAAAAAGAAAGAAGAAAAAGTTGAAGAAGACCCAATCTTAGTCAAGGAGCGTGAACTTGCTTTAGCAGAAGCCACTTTAGAGAAAGGGAAAGGGAATATTGTCTTTGGCATTCGTCCAGAAGATATTCATGAAGGAGCTGAACATAAAGCGACTGTCACCGTGGCGGAATTATTAGGCCACGAATATTATGTTCATAGCGATTTCTGCGGAATTGATTTGGTCGCGAAGCTTCCTTTGACTCACGAAATCAAGCTTGGCGATGATATTTCTTATTCCTTTGATACGAAAAAGGCCCATGTCTTTGATCCAACAAGCGAATTAAGAATCGCCTAATTGTTCATTTTTCAAAAACGCGCTTTGTATCATTGTGGTATATTTAGCGCATATGTTAAATCAATTTTCTCGAACCGAATTATTACTTGGAAGCGAAGCGATGGAACGCTTGGCTTCTTCTCGCGTTGCCGTATTTGGCATTGGTGGGGTAGGAGGATACGTAACGGAAGCACTGGTTAGAAGTGGGATTGGTGAAATCGATATTATTGACAACGACTGCGTCGCTTTAACAAATATTAATCGCCAAATTTACGCGACTCTTTCTACGATTGGTCAAAATAAAGTCGATGTGGCCGCTAATCGGATTCATGATATCAATCCAAATTGTACTGTTCATAAACATCCTCACTTTTATATGCCTTCTGATCCCGGGGATATTGATTTTTCGAAGTTTAGTTATGTCGTTGATGCGATTGATACTGTTACGGCTAAACTCGATATCGTTCAAAAAGCAAAATCAATGGGCATTCCCATTATTAGCTGCATGGGGGTAGGAAATCGTCTCGATCCAACGAAATTAAAAGTCGCGGATTTGTTTGAGACTTCTTATGATCCATTAAGTAAAGTCATGCGTAGAGAATGCAAAAAAAGAGGGATTAAGGAACTACAAGTGATTTATAGCACGGAAGGGGTAATTCGCCCGGTTGATTCTCTCAAAGATAGTTGTCGTTATGATTGTATCTCTACGGAAAAATCCCTGCAAAAGGAGATTAAAAAGCGAGATATTCCTGGTTCTACCTCTTTTGTTCCTCCGGTTGCGGGGTTATTTATCGCTAGTGTTGTCGTGCGCAAATTATGCCAATTAGACGAACTAAAAGAGGATAAATAAAATGAAGCAAGCCCCATTTTTAAAAGGAAACGAATTGATTGATTTAGTCGCGCCTTCTTTCGGCGTTACGACTGAACCGTATCTTTCTCGTAACTTAGAAGCGATCAAAAAATTCCAAAAAATGGGATTTCGTGTTCACGAAGGAGAATGCATCCATTTAGAAGAAGGAGTGGCAAGCAGCTCTTCTCCGCAAAAGCGAGCGAAAGAAATCATGGATGCTTTTCATGATGATTCTTCTTTGATTCTCTCTGTAGGGGGAGGAGAACTCATGAATGAGATTCTCCCATTTATCGATTTCGAGGAAATTAAAGGGCTCCCTCCAAAATGGTTCATGGGTTTTAGTGACAATACGAATCTTACGTTCACTCTCGCGACTTTGTCTCATTTGATTTCAATATACGGCCCTTGTTCTCCGCAATTCTTCTCAAAAAAGCTTCGCTATGCAGAACTTGATGCTATGTCTTTATTGAAAGGAAAGAAGCATCTAGAAGGATATCCAAAGTATTCCATCACTCCTAAAAATGAGCTTCATCCTCCTTGGACGTATCGCTTAACCCAAAAGAAAATCATCACGCCTTATTTTTATACTAAGCCGATGGAAGGGGTTTTGCTTGGCGGTTGCTTAGATTGTTTGGTTAATTTGTGCGGAACCCGTTTCGATGATGTTAAGGATTTTGCTAAGTGTCATCCAGAAGGCGTAATTTGGTTTTTAGAAGCGTGTGATCTTTCTCCTTTAGCCATTCGTAGGGCTCTATTTGAATTAAAAGAAGCGGGCTGGTTTACTTTTACGAAAGGTTTTTTAATGGGAAGGCACCTTTGCGGGGATAATGAGGTATTTGGCGTTAATAAAATTAATGCGGCATTAGATATTCTTTCTTCTTTTAACGTGCCCATTCTTATGGATATTGATTTAGGACATATCCCTCCTTCGATGCCAATTAAGGTCGGCGCAAAAGCGACAGTTTCCTTTATAGAAGGGAACATTGTCTTCGACTATCAAGAATAAAACTCTCTATTTTGTAGAGAGGACTCTATTCCCACTTATGCAAAAGTGGTATGACATTGCCTTATGATTGTGTAAAATCATAAACATTCAACAAATTTTATGAAAATTGTATTTGCTTTAGAATGCGCCAATATTGTGAATAACGGTACTGGCGCAACTTGTCTCCGTTTTGCGGAAGAATTAAGGAAAAGAGGGCACCAAGTTGTTATTATCGGTGCAGAAATTTTGGATAACAAAGAACATACTGATTATGTTGGGCTAAAACATTATCATTTTCCTCTTTTTCAGCCCCTTATTTCTAAAGAGGGATTCAATTTCACTTATTGCGAAGAAGATAAAATCTATCAGGCAATATTGGGTTCTGATGTTGTTCACGTATTTTTGCCGTTTAAGATGGAAAACGAAGCTCGTTTAATCGCAGAAGCTTTAGATATTCCTGTTACTGGTGCATTCCATCTTCAACCTCAAAATATCACAAGTGCCCTTCATATTGGAAAATCCATCCTTTTGAATGATATTTTGTATTATAGCTTTAAACGCTATATGTATAACCAGATTCATCACATTCATTGTCCAAGCGCGATGATCGCTAATGAATTAAAAGAGCATCATTATACTCGTACCGAGCCCTCGGTTATTTCTAATGGCGTGAGCGATTTCTTTCATCCTGTTAGCGCGACTCGTCCATTAGAGCTACAAAACAAATACATCATTACGATGACTGGCCGACTTGCTAGCGAAAAGCGGCAAGACTTGATTATTAAAGCGATTGCTAAAAGTAAATATAACGAGAATATCCAATTAATTCTATGTGGGCAAGGCCCAAACAAGAACCGCTTATTGAAATTAGCGAAAAAGGTGAAACTCGCTAATACGCCGGTGATAGAATTCTGTAAGCAAGACAAATTGCGCGATATTTTAAGTTATAGTGACTTATATGTTCATGCTTCCGATTTTGAAATCGAAGGAATTGGATGCATTGAGGCTTTTGCGTGTGGGGCCGTTCCTTTAATTAGCGATTCAAAGCTTTCGGCAACAAATACCTTCTCGCTTGATGATAAGCACTGTGTATTTAAGCACGGTAACCCTAGCGATTTAAAAAATCACATTGAATGGTTCTATGAACATCCGGAAGAGAAAAAAGAATTATCTAAAAAATACATCGCCTATTCCAAGGAATTTGAACTTCCTATTGAAGTGGAACGTATGGAAAAAATGCTTCTTTCAGCGATTGAAGATAAAAAAGAAGGAAAAGGCATTCCTACTCTTTATCCCCGCAAGAAAGATGAAAAGAAAAAGAAGAAGATTTTCAAACGCCTATTAAAACAAGGCGTTATCAAAGAGCTTCCTCCTTCTTTACGATAAGTTAGTTTTTTAACGTAAAGCCATCCTTTGTAAAGGTAATTTTTGTTTCGTAAAAAGAAGAAACAAGGCGAATCATATCTTCCATATCCTTTTTGCCAACAAGCTCATAACTGCTATGCATCGCAAGTTGAGGTAGACCAATATCAGCACATAATAAAGAAACTTCGCTATTTGAAATGTTTCCAAGGGTGCTCCCGCCCCTTAAATCGCTACGATTTGTGTATTCTTGAATGTTTAGGTTTTCTTTTGCGGCGATAGCTTTTACTAGTGCGGAAGAAATAGCGTCGGTGGTGTATTTTTGATTGGCGTTATATTTAATAACAACCCCTTGATTCAATTCAACATCGGTTGTAGCGTCACTATATTCTGGGTGATTTGGGTGGTTTGCGTGCCCGTTATCGATGGAAAGCATCACACTATTAGCGACCATCGTTTGATAATTGTTCCCTAGTAAAGTAGTGATACGCTTTAAAATATCAGACAAGAAAGTGCTATTTGCCCCTTGCCGAGTCAATGAACCAACTTCCTCATTATCGAAGGCCACAAATAAAGAAACGGAATCGTTATCTTTTTTCTCATTCAAAAAGCCAAAAAGTGAAGTATAGACTGAGCCTAGATCGTCTAATCGAGGGGAAGAAACGAACTCTTGGTTCATTCCGCTAAATAGAGCCTTTTCTCGTGAATAAAGGAATAAATCATGTGCGATGATTGTTTCTTCGCTCTTTAAAGAGGCCTTTTCCTTTAAATAAGACGAAAATGAGAAATCCTTCTTTGCGTTTCCTAATAAAGGAATCATGTCTTTTGCTGGGTTAAAAGAAGCGTTGCTATTGACCTCGCGGTTCATATGAATAGCAACACTAGGGATGGTTAATAAATTTTCTTCGATCGCAAATAATTTGGAATGGATTCCTTTTTCGTCTTGCACGAGTAGTCTTCCCGCAATCGATAGAGGTCGATCCATCCAGGAATAATAAATTCCGCCTCCATAAGGTTCTACGTTTAGCAATAAAAGATTCTTATAGGCAATAATCGGATTTGGTTTTAATTTGAAAGTGGGGCAATCGGTATGACTAGAGGTGATACGAAAAGACTTAGCCTTTTCTTTTGGAAGACGAAAGGCGATGATACTAGTATCGTTTCTCTTCACAAAATACGATTTGCCTTTTTCTAAGCTAAAATCTTCTTTTTCCTCTAATTCTAGAAATCCTTTCTTTAATAATTCTTCTTTGATGTTATTCACCACATGAAAGGGACTATATGAGCGATTTAATAAACTTAAGATATTTTCAATTTCCATAAGCGTTTCCTTAACCGAAAATAATTATATCGATTCATAGTCGAAAAATAATAGGAACCTACTTCCTTTTTCGCTCCTATTGCCCATTTCTATTGAAAAAGAGGATAATAAAAGCCATGTCTAGTGAATTTACAATGTTCGGAATCGATTTTTCCGAAAATAAAGAACAAAAAGAACTCATTCATGAAATCTTTCTTGATCCACGTAGGAGACCTATTGTCTTTTGCGAAGGGGCCGCTGGAACGGGAAAGACTTTTGCTACTTTAGCGGCGAGTCTAAATCTAGTGAGAAATCGCGGCGCTAAGAAGAAATACAAAACGATTTATTACATCCGTGAACCCGTTGAGATTGGTCACCGTTTAGGATATTTAAAAGGAAAAGAAGAAGATAAATACGCTCCTTATTTAGGTGGCTTATTGGATAATTACCGTCACTTAATGAGTTATACAACCGATAAAGACGATTTAGCTTTAGCAGCAAAAAATGTCCGCAAAAAGAATGATGACTCTAGCGATTTACCTGCCGAATATATGCGTCTTCCTTCTGACATCGTCCCTTTAGCACCCGAATTTTTAAGAGGCCGCTCTTTTGAAGATGCAATCTTAATCGTGGATGAAGCGCAGAATATGACTCTAGATGAGCTTCAAACGGCTGTAACGCGTATTGGAAATAACTGCAAAATGATTATCTTGGGCAGTTTGTTACAAGTTGATGTTTTAGTGGAAGGAGAAAACCCGTTCTCTTTGGCCTATAAGATCCTTGAGCCAACAGGATTAGTAAGCAAAGTAACGCTTAAAAAATCGGAACGAAGTGGCTTTGTTGCGATGTTTGACGAAGCTTTTGCTTTATATAAAAATCAATGCAAAAAGCCCCTCAAATAATTTATAAAGGTTTTTTTACAAGGATTCTTAGTTTACCTTTTTTACTGATTCCAACTTCTTTTAAATAATAGAATTTCCCATATCCTCTTAAGGAAATTGCTTCGCCTTCCTTTAAAGAAATGTCATTCTTTATCGCTTCATGCTCACTAGCGTAGACATTTCCGTTTTGAATGTGTTTCTTTGCCGTTTCGCGAGAAACAGGAAACACTTCGCTTAATATTGCATCGAGGCGATTCGAAGAAACGCTGATTGTTTTTTCGATGTACTTTGGTGCGTATGGACAATCTAAAGAGGGTAATTCACTGACTTTTACTTTGTTATGAGCAATAGAATCCAAGGAAGAAAATATTTCTTCTTTTAGGGATGAAAGAACATACACGTAGGCACTTTTTTCATGAATGATGACATCCCCGATTGTTTCTCGCTCGATTCCTAGTGACATTAATGCCCCTAAAACGTCCCGATGAGATATTTCTTCGCTGAACTTTTCGCTTTTCGGGGAAATGAGTAATAACGAAATCGGATTAATTTCTTTCATCGCGTTTTCTAAAGACGAATAGTAAGAAGGAAGAAACACCAAAATTTTTCTTTCGGCATTTTCTTGAGCGTAATAACGAACCTTATCAGTGATTAAATAAGGCATTTCCTTTTTGAGCTTGGCTTGCTCTAGTAATCCTAAAAAGGAAGAATGCGTGAGATAATCTTTTTCTACGCATTCCCTTTTTAGATCTTTGATGTGACTTACAAAATAATCATCCATAGCAAAATTATTATAGAAAAAGGACCCTCGCTTGTGAAATGGAGAGGGTCCATGAGTAACAATAATTGTTTAACGCTTGTCGAATTCTTTAATCACACTTTTGTAGAAGCGGAGCTTTTTCACCGCTAGAACTAAGCGGATGCTTCCCCAAATGATTAAGGTTAGTGAAGCAACTCCACACAAGATGGAGACAACGAATTCGACGGAAATAGGAGTGAAAACTCTTTGTTTTGCAGTGTTAAAGCGGAAAGATAAGACGAAGAAGACAATCGCAACGACTAGCAAAATTCCTCCAATTACAAGGAAAGTTAACCCGCCATTTCGTTCATTATCGTTTTTCGTCACCATGCCATATGCGTTTTGACGAATGGTGTGGATATCGTTAGAAGTGAAATTGTTCGAGTTCATATTCTTCCCACAATGTGGGCATATCGGCTCGTCGTTTTCAATTTTCTTTCCACAATAAATGCATTGTTTCATAAAAGAATCACTCAATTAATTCGTTACTATTTAAGGACGGAGGTGTAGGCGTTATTGAACGCAGTTTCGACAGCCGCTTTGATGGTTTCATCGGTGGTTGCATCTTTGTTATCAAAGACTTCTGCGACGAGTTTACCAACAGCAGTACGAGTTGCGCTGCTTTCTTCAAATACTGGAGAAAGGAAATAAGCGCCTTCACTAGTGTAGGTTTTGTTCAAATTGAGAACGTCGCCAGTATAAGTAGAATTCTTAACACCATATTTAGCTTCAGCGGTTGCACCAGTTTCGGACGCGGCTAAAGCAGCAGTGATCTTAGCGTTATTGTAGCCCTTTTCACGGAGTGGGAAATAAGAAGTATTCGCGGCTAGTTCTCCACCGTTTTCGGCATTGGTTAAATATTGATAAAAGATAAAGGAAGCATCGTTTTGGGCCTTTCCTTTATCAAAGAAGCAAAGGGATGGGCCTTGAGAAATGACTTTAGCATCTTTTGCTTTGCCGTTTTCTTGCCAGCTTAAAGCGTGGTGGAAGGTAGCTTTGAATCCGCCATCAGTAGCAAAGTAACGAGCGCCAGCGGTGCTAGACATTGCCATTGCGATGGATCCAGCAACGACCATATTACTAGAAAATTGGTGATTTCTTTTTGCTGCATTAGTTATTGGGAGTTGATTTTGAGTGCAGATTAGTCCCTCATTGTTCCACTTTTTAAGTTGAATCATGAGCTTTTTCGCATCTTCATTTTTGAATAAAACACGGCAAGCGGCGGTGCTCTTTAAACCATCCGTATAAGCAATTCCGCTATTTTGGAGAGCGCTAATGAACATATTTTCAGCGCTATCCCAGCAGAATGGAATGGCGGTGAAATAGCCATCTTTATCCTTTTGATTTTTATAGAGCTCTGGGAAATCAGTTTTGATGGTGCGAGCCAAATCTGCTAATTCGTAGATATTTTCTGGAATGGTGTAAGCCTTTTTAGTAGCGGCAGCAACTGGAGCGGTATAAACGGCTGCCTTTCCTGTAACATTGCCGCTGTTATCTTTTACATCTTTTTCAGTGTCTGTGCCGGCTTTTCCTTCACCGACTTTATCAAATATTGTTTGATTAACGACAAGCGTTTCGGCAGATTTACTATATGGAAGAGAATAAAAACCAGTGGTGTACATCCCTTTTTCGATATCGAGATAATTTTGGTTGAAATCCTTATCTTCGATAAGATTTTTGGCGTAGCCCGTCATATTGAGGACAGCGTTTTCGTTTGCTTTGCGGAAGACTGCAACTGAATCACCATAGCAAGAAACGATGTTTGGTTGGTCACCGGTTGCTAGAGCTTTGCTTGTATTAGTGACAATTTCGCTATAGCTGCCTTGGTATGACATTTCGACATTAATATTCGGATGGTCTTTAGTAAACGCGCTGATTAGGTCTTTAGCATACCAATATTCCCGATATGTAGAATCTTTTCTTGATTCGGTTTCGCTTGAATCTTCCTTTGGTACTTGATAGTTGTTCCACCATTTGATTGTGGTTTTTTCCGTTGGCTCCACAGGCGTAATTTTTTCTACGTCGACAAAACTTGCATTTTCACGGTTAGTACAAGTGGTGCCAGTCCCACCGCAGCTCGCTAGTAATCCAGCGCATGATGTTAAAAGCGTCAATACGACTGTTTTCTTCTTCATCAACTTCATATTTTCCTCCTTAGAAGTTTTTATCATTATTCTTCCATTAACCTTTTAAGCCGGCTCGACCTGTACCGCGCATAATGTATTTACGGAAGATAATGAACAAGATTAATAATGGCACGACTGTGAGCACTGATGCGCACATTTGCCAAGAGTATTGTGTGATATTCACCTCATGGATTTCTTTTGTCAAAGCTTCCCCACGCACGGCAACTGATATAAGCCAATAATCCATATTATGGGGAGAAGCACTGACAATTAATTTTGGCCAAACGTAAGCGTTCCACGAGCCAATGATTGCTAAAATCGCAATTGTGATTAATGTAGGGGAGGCTAAAGGAACCATGACTTTCCATAAATAGTCCCAATCGCTTTTCCCATCGACTTTGGCTGCTAAATATAATTCGTTAGGGATTTGTTTAAAGTTTTGGCGCAATAAATAAATATAGAAAACACTCGAAATGAAGGGGAGAATCATGGCCAAATAGGCTTGCCATCTCGTTTGACCACCTCCGCTTAATCCGAGGTTACTCATAGTAATGTAATTTGTGATAACCATCATTTCGCCTGGAATCATCATCGTTGCTAAAAAAGCGCTGAACAATAAATCTCTTCCACGGAATGTTAATCGCGCGAAAGCGAAAGCAGATAAGATTGTAACTAGCATTTGTAAGCAAGTCGTCGAGATGGCAACAACCAAAGTGTTACCGACGTATTTTAGGTAACTAAAGCGTGATAATGTTTCTGTGTAGTTATAGGCCATATTTTCAAATAATGAACCTTGCACTGGCCAAAATTGTCCTGCAAGTACGTCATCTTCTAGCATTCCACTTGCAATGATCATGTAATAGAAAGGGAAAATAACAATAATCGCAGCAAGAATTAAAAACGCATAAGTAAGAACTAGCCCAATGATTTTGCGAATACGGTCAAATTTTTGGGTGTCTTTGATACTGTTTGACTTTTGAGGAACAACAATATTTAAAGAGGTGGTAATCTGATTCACTTGTTTCATATTAATACACCACCTTTCGCTTGCTAACTTCCATTTGAATCCATGTAAATATCATAATGATTAAAAATAGAATAACGGCTGCAGCGGAAGCGTATTGAGTTTGGGTGGAGAAATTATTCCCATCGATTTTATCGTAAATATAATAGACAACCGTATACATGTCTGGCACGTTGGGCGAATTAGAATAGTTGCGGTTAAGTAAACCGATAACGGCATTGTATTCTTTGAAAGCTCCAATGAACGAAGTGACAGTAATATAAAGGATTTGCGGAGATAATAGAGGAACGGTGATTTTCAAATTGGTTTTCCAAGCAGGGGATGCATCGATTTTAGCAGCTTCATAATATTGCTTATCGATTCCTTGCAATCCGCTTAAGAAAATCAATATCTTATAAGGAAGTGCGGTCCAAATGATATAAAGGCAAAGGACAAACATACAGCTTCCCCATGTAGAGCTTTTATCAGAAATCCAATTTGTGGATAGATGGAAGAGCTGGTTGAAGATTCCAGCAGGTTGGAACATGAGCGAGAAAACCATACCAACCGCGATGACATTAGTAACATACGGCATGAAGAAAACGGTTTGGAAAAACTTTTGTAATACTTTGATGTTATTGATTGCGATCGCGATAACTAAAGCAATAATGACAGAAATTGGAACGGTAATAAAAGTAATTAATAAGGTATTCGTTAAAGCACTTGGGCCAGTGAAAGAAAGGAACGTTTTATCAAAAACTCCTGATCCTGGGTTTCTTTCAACAATCCCTAAAACAACGCCATAGTTGAAGAAAGTGAACCCGCTGCTTGTACCAGTCGTGACGTTATAATCTTTTAAAAAAGAGATGACAAAGGTATTAATAAGCGGAAAGAAGGTAAACACCGACATGAGAATCAGTACCGGTGCTAAGTATAACCATGCTTTCCAATTGTTCTTGCCGTCCATAAGAATTAAAGATAAATCCTTTCTTCGGTTTTCCCATCAAAGACGTAAACCTTATTTGGGCGCAAACCGAATTTGATTTTTCCTGGTTTAGCGTTGATATCGCTATCGATGATGATTTTTAATCTACTTCCCACAAAATAAGGGGAGGAGCAAACTAAAGATAAATCTCTACCTTGAGTAATCACTTGTTCGCAGTTTAAGGTGAGCACTTTTTTCTCTTCTGCGCATTCTTTATCTATTAAGAATCCTTCTGGGCGGATACCGATATAAACTGGTCCATCAGGAACTTTCTTATGCGTATAAAGGACTTTTTCGCCGCCAATCATTAGCCATCCATTATTTAGTGTCCCTTGGAAAACGTTTATCGGAGGATTACCTAAGAATTTCGCGACAAACAAGTTCTTCGGGTCTTTGTAGACTTCTTGAGGGTGATCAAGTTGCATCATCTTGCCTTCTTTCATGACGACAATGTCATCGCAGATGGACATTGCTTCTTCTTGGTCGTGCGTGACAAAGACAGTAGTGATGCCGGTTTCTTGCTGAATGCGGCGGATTTCTTCCCGGGTTTGAATACGTAAGCGAGCGTCTAGATTAGAAAGAGGTTCATCAAGCAAAAGGACACGCGGCTTTTTCACAAGAGCACGCGCAATCGCGACACGTTGCTGTTGGCCCCCTGATAGTTCTTTTGGCTTACGGTCAAGATAACTTTCGATTTGGACCAATCTAGCGGCTTCTCTTACTAACGCGTCCATCTCATCAGAAGTCAATTTACGTTTAATTTTGTGAATCGTTCCGTTTTTTGAAAGTTCACATTTATCATTCCACGTATAGCCTTTTTTCGTGAGCTTTTCCTCTTCTTTATACGATAAGGAGAGATATTTTTCCTTTAATTCATTGACAAGCGGAATGGTGTTTTCATTCGCGCCTTGCAAATTCCATTTAAAAATTTCTTTAGCAAGATATTTAGAAATATGGAATTCATTCGTTAGCGCATCAACTGCGTATGCTCGATTGATTTTGCCATTATTCGCGCTAGCGAGAATTACTTTGATGATTCGACTTGGATCCTCTAATAATTTTAAACAAAACCGATATTTCTCTAACGCGAAAGATTTTTCGTTTTCTTCCACTTTGAGATTCGTAAGAGGGAACATGACGTTTTTGTAAACGGTCATATGAGGATATAGAGCGTAGTTTTGGAAGACTAAGCCGATTCCGCGTTTTTCTGGCGCTAAATGTGTGACATCCTCATCGTCGAACCAAATTTCGCCTTCGGTAGGATCTTTTAAGCCAGAAAGCATATAAAGAGTGGTACTCTTTCCACATCCAGAAGGGCCTAATAAACCCATAAGTTCTCCATCTTTAATGGTGAGGTTTAAATGATCCACCGCGATGGTGTCCGGCGTGTTCTTTTTTGCATCGCCAGGAAATTTTTTCGTTAAGCCAACAAGTCTGATTTCCATGTTAACCCTTTCTCGAATTACGCTTTATTATAACAATTTCGCTTTGTTTATAAAAACCCTTAAATTTTTTCGCCATTTTAGAGCAATTTAGTGTCTTTACTTTCTAAAAAATGGGAAGAATTCGCCTTGTGTTCTCCTTCTAGATACTCATAGACATTTTGATATAGCTTATTTTCCGAAATGGAAACAACGTATGTGCCAATAACGTAATCCGTTAAGGATTGATGATTGACTTTTCTTAGGATTATCATCGTGACTGAAATCGCTAAAGGAATCAAAAACGCAACCACGCTTCCGATGATAATGAAGATAATCTCAAATAAGGCGTGAAGGATGAATCGCGATAAAGAACAGCTAAAACCATCTCTTCCTACCAAGGCAGTTTTTAGTAACAACATCCCCAACGTTCTTTTTCCGCGTGAGAAGATTAATGGAACTAGTAAATAGAAGATAAGAAACGAGAATAAGAAAGTTAATAAAATCGAGGATGTGGTTGTCCATAGAATCACATGCCTAGAAGAAGAATATCCCTTTTTGAATGATAAATACCCTAAGGCTTTTTTCGAATAAGTATCCGTATAGAAGGAATAATAATCTTTGTCATAATCAGGATTAGAATAGACTCTATTTCCATCGTTATCGAAGAGAGCTTTATCGTCTATTTTCGCTTCTTTTTTAAGTCCTAAATAAGTTTCTTTTCCTTTTCCTTCTAGCTCAGTGTCGATATAACTTTGAAAAAAATAAGAGAGGCTTGCATCCAATTTTTCGCTTTTTTCATTGAGCGATAAAGACTTGTCACCACCAATTGAATCGATTAAAGGAATAATTCTATCTTCTTTTTTAATGTATAAAGAGGAAGAGACAAGAATTTCATTTCTTTCCTTTAATGCATTTTGATAAGTTGGAAGAAGTGGGACAATTGCAAAAGTTCCTATTAAGAGAATGAAGCCTAGCACCATTGAAATGAACCAATCAAATAAATGCGTGCTTAAAATCTTGCCAGTCCCTGGTGTTTCAAACGTCACCTTTATTTCTTGCTCTTTATAATTTTCGTCCATTGTTTTCCTTATTATCTTCGACAATAAATTCTTTACCGTCTTTTAAAATCAATCGACTAATCAGTTCGCTAGTTGTGACTTTTTTCTCTTTATCGATAAAAGTGGATAGGAAAGAAAATAGCATGAATAACATCGAGAATAAACCAACCCACAATAGGGAAATATCACCTAAAAATGGTAGATAGACTAAGTCAATCGCACTCCCACCATAGACAACGAAAGGAATAATCATCATCAATACGGATTCTTCAATAAATAAAATTGAGGCGTGAAGAAGTAGTCTCCACCATTTTGGGCGTCCCCCTTTATAATCCGTATAGCCTAAAGATAAGGATTTCATCGCTAAGCTCTTTCCGTCTTTTAATAGCAAAGGAAATAGGAAATAGCCTAGAAAAGTGGCGATGAAATAGGAGAAGAGAATTTCGCCCCTTCTTATCGCATAGATCTTTGTTTTATACGTTTCGTTTTTATTCGCTTTTTCTTTGTAGGGGAGATAACGATCTTGAAAATCGTTCACGCCATCTTTCAGTAAGGAGGAGTAGCGATTGAGCAAAGCCTCATAAGCGTTTTTTCCTGGCGCATAGTTCTCACCATTATTCACGATATAATCTTGGATTTGTTTTGCTTGCTCGAGATGCAAGTAGGGGTAATCATTTACGATTGAAAAAGAAAAAGGCATATCTTTGGTTAATTCATCAAGATAATTCGCTAATCCGTGGGTTCCTTTTTCCTCATATTCGCTTAAATGAGCCTCCTTAAAAGTCACGTAATAAGAGTAAGCGTTATCGCTTTCTTTTGTGATTGGGGGATATAGATTAGAAATAGAAGAAGAAATATCGTTCTCATTAACATCGTTATTGAGAAGAGAAGCATGCGTTAAGCGATACACATAATTTTTCGATAAGGTGTCGATTCCTAAAAAAGAACCATCTTTCTCTTCTCCGATTTTGCTTTCCTTAATCAGCGATTTCATTTCGCTTTGAATCAAAGAAGCATCGTTTTGGGTCGTCTTTACGTCGGGTAAAGCCTCGACAACAAGATTCGTCAAAGCGTAAAATAGAACGCTTAAAATTCCTACAAGTAAAAAATCAAGCGTGCTAGCGCCAAATTTTTTGCTCCGTTTTGCTAGTAATGCGTTCGCGTAAAAAGATTTTTCTTCCATTATAGTTTTGATAGCCAATCTCCGATTTCATCATATTCATTGACCCAAATGGTAATGAGGTCAAAGGTAAAGAAATAAGTCGAGATATCGCGATAGACATGCTCGCTATATTCTTTTTCTTTTTTCATGAAAATGAAGTTGAATTTGAGGGGGTTATTCGCAAGTTCAAGGATTCGTTTCATATCGGGATCAGTTAAAGAAATGCCGATAAAGAAACAGACGTTGAATTTAAAATCGTGAAGTTGCTTTGCGATATTCCAGGAGTAGGGGTTGTTGTACAAATAGTAATAATCCGATTCGTTGAAAATTAAGGAGTCTGTGAATTTTTTCTCGTTATAGCGGTCAAAAGGAAGTAAGCCGTGCACATGATAAATGGAACAAACTGCGCTTTTGGTGACAAAAGAATTATCATCATAAATCGCACAATAAATAAGACCGCGTTTCCTTAAAAGATATTCAAGGTTCGTATCGTAATTATAGGTAATGATGTTGGTGCCTTTATGAGCGGCAATATAATCAACGCAGCGATACAAAGTGCTATCTGGGTCATTGAATGATTTCGCTTCTTTAAATTTATAGAGCGCATCATTTAAAGAGCGGTAGGTATCGAACCCGCTTGTTTTTAAGACCATGGAACTCGTGAATAAAGCATCTCCAACGTAATGGGCGACTCCTTTCGCGCGTTCAATGTCCCCAAGGAAAAATTCCGTATTTAGTGTTTCTAATAAACCTTTCCAATCTTTCGCACCATAATCCTTATTGATACCTGCACCCATGACTAAGTCCGTTTCTAAGGAATAACTATAGAAACGCATAAGCCATAATAAGAAAGAATCCGCGGTTTCGTTTTCCGCGCTTATTTCATTTAAGCGATAGACAAGCGCCTTTTCATAATCTTGTTTTTGATTAGAGATGGTGGAGAATTTAAGGAATTTGCCTTCGACATAACCAACTGCATAAAAGTCAATGCCGTCGAAATAAATGTTTAAGGAAGCTTCTGGGATATATTCGTCTTCTACTTTTGCTTTTGGGACTTTGACGATATTGACGTTACCCATGACGTCCATTTTTTCCAAATTCACGCCGTATTTCTTTTGATAAATATGAATGATGTATTTATGGATATGTTCTTTCCGGCTTCTTACTATCGCTTTGAAATTGCAAGTTGGGTCGAAATGAAAACCAAAAGAACGAAGAATAACGGCATCGAAGGAAACATCTTCGTAATAATAAAGGAAAAGAAGTGTGAGAAGGCATTTTTTCTCAAATAGATAATCGTCGCGGCTTTCTTTGTCCATAACGATAGTATCGTAATCGCTTCCTTTACTTTTGTCAAAATGGCTTCAAACAAATAAAAAGAAGAAAGCGTAATTTAATCTTGCCCCTCCCATTCTAAATAGAATTCATCTAAGAACTTTTTCATAAATTCATGGCGGTTTTGCGCGATTTTTCTTGCTTCTACTGTATTTAGCATATCTTTTAGTAAAAGAAGCTTTTCATAAAAATGATTGATAGTGGTCCCTCTATGATTCCGGTATGCAATTTCATCCATTCCCATTAAGGGGCTCTCACTAGGATCATACATCGTGCGATTTTTAGCTCCCCCGTAAGCAAAAGCCCTAGCAATTCCAATCGCTCCGATTGCGTCTAATCGATCTGCGTCTTGGACGATTTTTCCTTCTAGAGAAGTGGGAGTTACGCTATCTTTGCCTTTGAAAGAAACTTCTTGAATGATTTGAATGACTTTGGTGGCTGTTTTTATTTCGATATTAGAGGCTTTCATGATGCTTCTAGCATTGGCAAAATCTAACGTTTGGAATAATTTAGGATCATCGACATCGTGTAATAAAGAAGCAAGCGTAACAAGCTCTTTGTTTGCTTTTTCTTTTTTTCGCGATTCTTAAGGCAAGAGTATAGACGCGAAGCGTATGAAAAAGATCATGCCCTGTGTAATCGCTAGAAAACAAAGGTGTGATATAACGAATTATCGTTTCGACTTGGTTTTGTTCCATTTATTCTAATTCGATTGTGGCAGGTGGTTTGCTCGTAAAATCATAAAGCACGCGGTTAACGCCTTTGACTTCGTTAACGATGCGTTCAGAAATTCTCGCTAAAAGAGAATAAGGGATTTCAAAAGGCTTTGCGGTCATGAAATTATCAGTTGAAACCGCTCTTAACACAATCGCGTAGTCATAAGTTCTGCTATCGCCCATGACTCCAACGCTTTTCATATTGCTTAATGCTGCAAAATACTGGCTTGGATTGGTTTCTAGATTCGCGTTTTTGATTTCTTCGCGGAATATGTAATCGGCTTCTTGCACGATTCTAATTTTTTCTTCGCTGACTTCGCCAATGATACGAATTGCTAAGCCAGGTCCTGGGAATGGCTGACGGTATACGATATCTTTTGGAAGGCCAAGAAGTAATCCGACTTCTCTCACCTCATCTTTGAATAAATCTCTTAATGGCTCGATAAGCCCATCAAATCCTAAATGCTTTGGTAAGCCGCCGACATTATGATGGCTTTTGATGGTGGCGGAGCCATTCATTCCGCTTTCAATACGATCAGGATAAATAGTTCCTTGGGCTAAATAAGAAATATGGGGGAGTTTTTTTGCTTCAGCGGTAAATGCATCGATAAAAGTCGAACCGATGATTTTTCTTTTTGTTTCAGGGGCTTCCACGCCTTTTAATGCGGCTAAGAAACGCGCTTTAGCGTCCACGGGAATAAAGTGGTGAGTGAAATTATCCTTATTTCCAAAAACGCGAATGACTTCTTCGCTTTCCTTTTTTCTAAGCAAGCCGTGGTCAACAAATACGCAGTAAAGATTTTCTCCAATTGCTTTCGATAAAATTGCAGCCGTAACCGCCGAATCAACGCCGCCAGAAAGGGCACATAATACTTTTGAAGAACCAACTTTTGCACGGATTTCTTGAACTTTTGTCTCGATAAATGAGGAACTATTCCAGTCGCAATTACATCCGCAAATATCTCGAACAAAGTTTTCGAGCATTTTTTGCCCTTCCACCGTATGAGTAACTTCTGGATGGAATTGGACGGCATAGATCTTTTTTTCTTCATTAACAAAGGCAGCGTTTGGGCAAGTTGCCGTGCTCATGATACATTTAAAAGAAGGCGGAAGAGCTGTGACTTGATCATTATGAGACATGAAGACGTCAGACTCTTTCTTACACCCTTTGATTAACGAGGAATCTACCTTAATGAAGCAATTTGCGTTTCCGTATTCGCTTTTGTTCGCTTTATTTACTTTGCCGCCTAACGTATAAGCGATGAGCTGCGCGCCATAGCAAATTCCTAAAATCGGTTTTCCTATTGAGAAGATTTTAGGGTCGATATGCGGGGATTTTTCTTCATAGACACTATTTGGCCCGCCCGTGAATATGATTCCTTTTATGGATGGATCTTCTAATTTCTCTAATGGGATAGAAAAAGGCAGTACCTCACTATAGACATGGGCTTGTCTTACTCTTTTAGCAATGAGTTCGTTATATTGCCCTCCAAAGTCTAAAACAACGATTTTTTCTTTCATATTTCCTTTCCCTTCCTTTGCTTTTTATTTAATAATGTGCTTGATTTCCTTTACCACGTCTATAAGAATCGGCGGCACAATTTCGACGTAGGCTCCTTTTTTATCAACCTCGAATAACGTGAGATTTTGCCCTTTATAGACAATCTTTGATTTGATTTTCGTCTCCACTTTTTCGATTAGGAAGTCAGCCTTTTTAAAATCATTTAGACAAGAGGCTTCATCACTCCATACCGCTTTGATTTCCTCTTCATTCAATAAGACGTTGATGGGGCGAATGATTTTATTGTCTTTGCGCACTTTTGGGGCGCCTTTATGAACCAAACTTCCTGGTTCGTATGTTTTGCCTTCGTCTTTGCTACGGAGGCGGAAACGCAAAATATTATCGCTATTTTTGCTTTCTAAAGGGGCAATGAAATAATAATCTTTTTCGTAATGACGTTTTTTGATTTCGCTATGAGACAACAAATAACTGGCGGCTTTAGGGTTAGAAATGGTAAACCCGTCTTTTGTCACATAGAGCTCCCCAGAACGTAATTCCTCGAAAGACATATTGTTATCTAAGATTACGTCTGCGTTCTCGCGAGTTGGAAGAATGGTGTTTTTATAACTCGGAATAATGTAGCGGAAATATAGATGCGTCGTAAAAGGAGTATCCGCGCTCGTCGATACTTTGTCACGAATGATTCTTCTAAGGAATAGAGATTTGGCATTGCCATCGATAAAATTAGTAATCGTTTGGATGCCTTGTAGTTCATCGAGGAAGGTTTTGTCTAAAGCATAAATCCCTTCGACGATGATGACATCGAATTTCTTGCCATCGATTTTCCGCCAACTGCGGACGCGTTCACTGACAATTTTGGAATATTTTTTCTCTTGGATTTTGCCTTCATCCAATAGTTTTTTGACGTCTAAGGCCGCTTCTTTTAAGTGGTAAACGGTTGGTTCATCGAAATTGAGCAATTTCCATTCTTTTGCTAATCCACCAATGAATTGGGGAATCTTTGAAGCTTCTAGAAGGGGAGCGATTGCCTTTTTAATTCGCGATAAGCAACGTTCGCAATATTTGTCTTGAAAAGAAAAGTCGAGGAGAATTGGTTTAATGACTTTCTCGATTTCTTCGATATTCGCAATGCTACCATGAAATACATTCTCATTGACTTTATTAGGGATAATCGCGGACAAACCAAAATTGTATTGATCAAGAGAAATGATCGTGGCTCTATGCCCATGCGCGTTAAGCGTTCTTTTCAATGCTTCGGCAGAAAAAGATTTTCCAGAGCTAGAAGCACCTGCGATGATAATGACGGCTTTATTTTGTGTTTCGAGTACTTCTTCTGCGAGATCAATATTCGCGAAGCACCACTTATCAAAATGATGGAATGATATTGCCATTGCTCTATTTTACAACATTTTCCTCTTTTTTCTCCTCATAAATTAAGAATCATTAGAGTTAACTAGCCTTTCGTTTAAACGCCATAGATTTTGAATTACATTGCAAATTCTTTTCTTTCATTTTTCCCCATTTCATTTGTTTTGTGTTTTTCATGGTGATTTTTAAAAAAGAAGAATCCATAAATTTCCTTAGCGTTAATTCAATGAGTGCTCTTTTGTTTTACGCTGAAAAATAGAGAAATATCAACTGAAAATAGTCCTAATTTATCAATGAAATGCTCTATTAGAAACTATGGGCTATTTTATGGAAAATCAGAACTTTTTCTATCAAAAACATTCATTAAATTTAAAGAAGAAAAAAGAGAAAAAAGCAAGTCGGTAACGAATCTTTTTGCTATAAAAAATGCAATGAATGTTTTATTCTAATGTTGTTCTAGGACGATTTGAAATAATTCAAGAAAATGGAGGAGATTCCTATGAAAAAAGGATTAATGATTTCGCTTTTAAGTTTTATGAGTGCCTTTTGCTTATCAAGCTGCAATAGCAAGCCTAATGCCTTTAGCCATTTGTCCCCTCGTGAAGAATATTCCATTTATATAAGTAGAGGTGGAAATCTAGGTTATGAAGAGTGGCTCAAGAAGAACATCGAAAAAAGTGAATCCAAAGTAACAGTGAAGTCTTTTAAAGTAAATAGCAAAGACGAACTCATCGTTGAACTCACCAATGGCCAAATTATTAATGCTGGAAAGATTCCGGAATATCCTGATGAAAGTAATGAGTAATCCGGGAATGAATGTGGAGGGAATTAAATATGAAAAAGAATAAAAAGTTTTTCCTTTTCCTAGCTTTAAGTGTGTCTATCTTCGCAAGTGGATCCTGTACAAATGGTAAGGGTGATTATCGCAATAACGCCAATTATTCCGACTATCTTACTTACCTTAAAAAAGGCGGAACGAAGAATTATTGGGAATGGGTCAATGACAATTCGCCGAATGGCTCTAATTATGGCGAGAATTTTTCTAAAGCCATTGTCACCTCTGCCCGCATCGATAGCAAAGGCCATCTCATTTTGAATTTTTCGAATGGAAAGGAAGTTGATAAAGGAGAAATTGGCTTAAGAAGATTTCAAAGATTCAACGTGAAATTTCATTGTGGAAGCATAAAAATACCATCAAGCAAAGTTCGTTTTGGCGAACTAGCGAAAAAACCTAAAGTTCAAGGCGTAAAAATCGAAGGTTGGTTCAAGGACCCTTCCTTTTCGTTGAAGTGGGACTTTGATACGAACCGTATTTATGGCCCTATGAATATTTATGCCAAATTCATTCCTAACGAGACTAAGATTCACTTTATCAATAGTTTTAATAATTTTCGTGATCAAAGTGCTAAATACAGCTTTCCTTATTCTCTTCCAGAACCCATTCATCCAAAATTAGAGCTCACTTTTGACGGCTGGTATTATGCGAATAAAAAAGTTGATACGAAAGGAATTTGGAATTTTAATTTGAATGACGTTACCTTAGAAGCGAGATGGAAAAAGCGCGAAGGCATCAATGTGAAAAACAAGAAAGAAGGTGCTGATTTCATTTATTTTGGCCGTTATCCTCAATCAGTTGTCATAGATGAAAAATTCGCGAAGAAAATCAAAGACAAAAATCAAAAAAACGCGGCGGGAAATTACGAATATGAAGGTCGCGAATACGATGAAAGGACAACTTCCTTAGAATACCCTAGCGTCTCTCGTAGCTTTAATGATGGAACAAAAATTATCAACGCAAAGTCATATCTTTATGAGGTCGAGCCTATTAAATGGCGACTTCTGAAAAAGAATCACGATGGTACTGCTTTATTTATTACAGAAGATGTTATCGACTGCGCTTTCGCAATCGTTAGTCATCAAACCCACCATGATAAAAACGCTTATCCTAAGAATATGTTAAGAGCTTGGCTCAACGGTAAATACTATGATACTTATACTAACGATTACCGTTCTAACTCTATGCAGAACAATTTTCATTTTTTACCCGAAGAGGAAAAAGCGATGCTCAAAGTCTACGAAGAGGACAAATTCTCCCTTCTTACTAAGGAAGAGTGCGAACAGTATTTCCGTGACGATAATGACCGCATTGCCATATACACCGATTATGCTAAAGGCACGCGCCAAGTCGTCGATTTTGGAGAAAGTTCGTCGTGGTGGACGAAAACTTCCGTAACTGGCTACACCAATATTTCAGTCGCTCCTGATGGTTCATTTTCTGAGCTCATTTCTGATGCTCGCTCTGGGATACGGCCAATTATCAAGTTGAAAGTGAATGAATAGATCGTTACGTGACTTATTTTTGAGGTCGTCTATCTATCGATACGAAGTTAGATAGATTACTGACTTGATTGTGCTTCGCTATGAATTAGAATTATGAACAATTGAACAAAATTATACGATTGTTCATTTATGGGGAGTGTTATGTACAAAAATTCCATTCGTAGTGAAAAATTGATCAAAAACGCGGTTATTGATTTGCTTGGCGAAAAGAAAGATATCAATAAAATCAGTGTGAGCGAAACCGTGAAACGCGCTGGTGTAAACCGCGGAACCTTTTACAATCACTATCGAGATGTGAAAGACGTTTTAAGCCAAATAGAAGCCGAAATGATGTCTTCTTTATTGGAGAAGTGGCGGGCTTCCTTTCTAAAAGAAGGGCCACGTTTCGATGGCTTCATTGATGATTTAGTTGTTTCGTTTGTGGAAAATGAATCTCTTTTTACTAAGCTCGTTTCCAGCGTGCCGGATTATGTTTTTGTTGATTTGAAATTCAAAATCTATAACGTTTTCCTTAACGTTCCAGATCATGGAGCCTTGAGCCGTGAGGAAAAAGCCTTAATTATGTTCTTGTCTAACGGAATCTCAGGTGCTTTCTTGGACTATTTTTTAGGGAAAAGCGATTTTTCTCTTCAAGAAATCGGCCAATACGCGATTGCCCTCATGCACAAAATCGATTTATCGCAATCATTAACGAAATAATTGTAGTCCTTTGTTTTTGCTTCTTTTTGTGAAAGAATTCTCCATATGGCGATTTTAGCGAGTTATATCCTTCCACATTGTCCTGTCGTTGTCCCTGAAATTGGGAGAGGAGAAGAACGCCTAGTTTCAAAAACGGCGGATAGTTTTATGCGCGTTGCAAAGGAAATCGCTTCGCTTCATCCTGACACCATCGTTATCGCTTCTCCTCATGCAGAATCCTATCGTGATTTCTTTCAGATTGCCGATGGAGAAACTGCGACGGGTTCATTTCGCGATTATGAAGCGATGCAAGTTCATTTTCGCTTTCATTATGACGATATCTTACGAAAAGAAATTTCGCGGATTGCCGCGAATCGTAAATTCCCAGCCGGCTATGAAGGGGCGGAAGATCCTGTTTTAGACCATGGCACAATGGTCCCACTTTATTTTCTCAACAAGGTATATTCGAATTATAAAATCGTTCGCCTTGGCTTAAGCGGGCTCTCTCTTCTTTCCCATTATAAAATGGGCCAAATTATCGCTGACGCTGCTAAAAATACGGGAGAACGTGTCGTTTTTATCGCAAGCGGCGATATGTCTCATTGTTTAAAGAAAGACGGCCCATATGGCTATTCTTTAGACGCAGAACATTACGAAGAAGTTTTGAATCGAATTCTTTTAAACGCGAATTTTGGAAGTCTATTAACCATGGACAAACGGCTCATCCGTAACGCGAAAGAATGTGGGCATCGCGTTTTCGCCTTACTAGCAGGAACCCTTGACCGAAAAAATATCGCAACGACATTTTATAGTCATGAAGCACCATTCGGGATCGGATATGGCGTCTATGGATATCGCATATTAGGAGAAGACGCTTCGCGCGCATTCGGCGATTTGTATGTCTCAAAAACCTTATTTTCCTTAAAAGAGAAAAAAGAAAAAGCAGATGAATATCTTAGACTTGCCTATTTGACGCTTGACCAATATTTGAATCATACGGAAGCGAAAAAAATCGATGTTACTCTATCTATGATTGAGAAAAAAACTGGTATCGTCATTTCTATTTATGAGTTTGATGTTTTGCGCGCCCAATACGCGACAATCGTTCCTACACAAACTAATGTAGCCCAAGAAATCATTCAAAATACTGTCAAAGCCGCTCAAAGTGACCTATATTTTGATCCAATTGACGCAAAAGAATATCCCTATTTGGACGTTACCGTTAGTGAGGTTGGACCATTAGAAGCGGTTGCCTCCACGAAACAACTTGATGTTAAAAAATACGGAGTTTTGCTTCGTAGCGGATTGAAAAGCGGCTATGCTTTACCAGAATTCACTTATCGAAATGTCGATGAACAAATAAAAGCTGCGAAAAAGAGTGCAGGAATCAAAGAGAAGGAGCGTGTTTCCTTTTTGCGTTTCCCCCTAATAAATCATGGATAATTTGTTATTATTTTGCTTCAAAACAATTCGTTTGATTGGATTTTGCGGGGTTTTTGAATTTTAGTTGTTTTAATTTTCTGTTTGGTTTTCGGGATTGAATTCCTTTACATTTCTTATCAAGTTTAGTAGTGATATAATCCGGTTATGGCGTTTAGAAATCTTTTACGAAAATTTAAATATCATTATAAGAAATACCTTGCGATGTTTTTTGCGATCCTTGCTGCCTTGTGCGCTTTTGGGGATTTCGTAACGAGTCTTATTTCTCTTGTTCAATCTCATAGCGCGCCAAATATCATGACGTTTTGGAATATTCTCTTCTATTTATATGCGATTTATTTGTTTTACATTTTGTATCGGGGGAACAAAGAAAGCAGCGCTGAATCCTTACAAGCTGTTCTTATGTTTACTTGGTCGCTCCTTTTTTATCAAATTTTCACCTTTATTCTCGACCTTGCGTTTAATAGCCCACTTAATTTATTGACCTTTTTAAAACGTGGGGAATATTTGTCTTTTTCCTTCTTGTTATCAAGTTATGTGATTTTACTAGCGGAAATTGTCATCGGGATATTTGGCTATATCCGTTTGAAACAATACATGTCAGGACAATATGTATCTTCAACGAAGATTAAAGTGCTTTTTACGATTTTCTTTTCGATGGTGATTCTAGGATCTGCCCCAC
>DKCV01000026.1 GCA_002449265.1 Caryophanales bacterium UBA6865
CACATCATTTGAAATAGAACAGTATTTTGTCGGACTCATTAAGAAAGAAAGCATTTTGTGCCAATAAAGAAAACAAAAGAGAAACCACTAGTGATTTTAACTAATGGCTTCTCTTTTACAATTAATATTTTTAGTCCTTCTTATCTTCGCTTTTATCTTTTGTTGATGTAACGACTTCGCTAGCGATAGAAGCAATGGAAGCAATACCTTTTGCGCTTTCTGGCAAGAATATTTTCGTCGCTTTACCATCTGCGACTTTTCCTAATGCCTCAAAATAACGAAGCGTTAACACTTCTTTGCTTGCATCGACTTTCTTTAAGGCGCGTAATCCATCCGCTTCGGCTTCACGAACCATACGGATGCCATCCGCTTCCGCTTGTTTCATGTTGCGAAGAGATTGCGCTTGCCCTTCCGCTAATAGGATCGCAGTTTGTTTTTCGGCATCGGCGTTAAGAATCGCGGATTCTTTTTTGCCTTGCGCAATAAGAATCGCGCTTTGTTTTTCGCCTTCCGCAAGCAAGATTTTCTCACGCTTTTCTCGCTCTGCTCTCATTTGGCGTTCCATCGCTTCCCGAATATCACTAGGAGGAAGAATGTTTTTGACTTCTACGCGATTGACTTTAATCCCCCAAGGATCGGTCGCTTCATCGAGAATTTTGCGCATTTTGTCGTTAATGGTGTCACGGGAAGTTAAAGTTTCGTCTAAATCAAGGTCACCAATGATGTTACGTAAGGTGGTCGCGCTAA
This sequence comes from Caryophanales bacterium UBA6865, assembly GCA_002449265.1. Classification (GTDB taxonomy): domain Bacteria; phylum Bacillota_I; class Bacilli_A; order RFN20; family CAG-826; genus UBA4951. The sequence continues at coordinate 748 of DKCV01000026.1, forward strand.
GATATTCAATCGCAGCGAGAGGATTATCAACGCCATAGGCGTATAGCTTAGGGTCAGTGACGGCAAAGAAAACGACGGTATCGATTTGCATCGTGACGTTATCTTTGGTAATAACGCTTTGAGGAGGGAAATCCTGGACCTGTTCCTTCATGGTGATTCTTCCAACCACGCGGTCTATGAAAGGGAAGAGGAAATGGATACCCACACCCCAGGTGCTATGATATGCCCCAAGACGCTCGACAATAGCCTTTTCGGTCTGTTTGATGATACGGATATTGCAGATAAAAATGATCATCATCGCGATGATAACGCAAGCAATGACGAGTATCGCCACCGCCCAGTTAGGGAAATTTGCTTCATCTAAAATCATAATTAGTTGTTCTCCTTATTCGACTTTAACCCATCTTTGTCTTTTTGTACAATGAGTTTATTTCCAACGACCGCTAAAACGGTGACTATGCTTCCTTTTTCAATCGATTCGGCTTCTCTACTCGCTATCGCAGTCCAAATCACATCGTGAATTCTTACTTCCCCGTGATGTAGCAAATCGATTTTAGAGGTCAATACGCCCTTTTGACCAACTATGGAATCAACGTTGCTACTTTGAATCTCTTTCCGTAAACGCTTATGAATCAAAGGCCTTAATGAGCAAAGCGCTAGTAAAGACACACTAACAAAGACAATCAGTTCAACCCACCAGCTTACCCCTGGAATAAGGCTAAGGATAAGGGCGACTAAAGAGCCTACCGCAAACCAGATAGAGACCAGATCCGTCCCAAGAGCTTCAATGATGAGCGTTAGAAGGAATAAAGTAAGCCAAATGGCCCACATCCACATTTCGAATTGTTCCATTTTATTTCACCTCTCCTTCCTGAATACGAATAATGAGCGATTGGCTAGAAGAATCAAAACGAGTGTGAAAGCGTTTGTAGCCGTTATTAATTTGAATCCCAACTCGCTCATAGATCTGCCGTAAAAGTGAGGCACTAGATAGTCTACAATAGGACGCCCTTTCTTCTAGAGAATAGAGCGAGTCCGCCATGATGTCACCCCGAGTGGCTAGTTCTTTGTTTAAAGGCTCAACAACGATATTTTTATCATCATCGATACCAACTCGCACACGATAGGAATCTCTTAATCGAGACGAGGCACTCATATTAAACATAATATAGGTTCGATAAAAAGTAGCGATCCCATCTTCATCAGTTTCTTTGGATAGCCAAGTTACCATATCGCATCCTCCTTTCCATTTTCATTAATGTTATACACGCAAATACATTTTTACACATGTTTATACATAACTCAATTAGAAAAAATACCGTTAGGTTTCTAACGGTAGATTTACCTAATAGGAGAATGACCCTATAAAAGAAAAAGCCCGGCAGCGTGCTATTCTTGCCCCCGAAGGAACTACCTTCACCACTGCGGTGCTTAACTTCTGTGTTCGGGATGGGAACAGGTGTGCCCACCGCGTCATAACCACCAGACTTTTTCTAGAGACATACTTATTGTTCTCTGAAAACTGGATATTATCAACTACATGTTCATTCCGATTTGTAAAATTCTTGCGCGACTTAGCTTACTCTTTCTAAATAGAAAATAGTGAAATTAAGTCCTCGTTCTATTAGTATCAGTCTCCTGAACACATTGCTGTGCTTACAGATCTGACCTATCAACCTCTTAACATTAGAGGGAACTTACTTCTTTCGAATGGGAAGTCTCATCTTAGGAATAGCTTCACGCTTAGATGCTTTCAGCGTTTATCTAGTCCGGGGGTAGCTACTCAGCCATGCCACTGGCGTGACAACTGATATACCAGTGCCCCGTTAATCCCGGTCCTCTCGTACTAGGGACTAGCTCCTTCAAACTTCCTGCGCCCACGACAGATAGGGACC
>DKCV01000025.1 GCA_002449265.1 Caryophanales bacterium UBA6865
CCATAAAACATTTTCTCCTTGTGTGCTATAACGCGCCATTATGGAAAGTTTGGCGCGCGATAACTACACACGATAATGAACTCCAATAATTCGAATTACAAAGGTTTAAAGTTTCGATATTCATTACTTATTTTCTATATTTGTAAAAAATAAAAAAATTCAAGATTCGCTTCGAAATGTGTATAAAAGCTAAATTCAAAATTTCATAATTTTTCAAAAGATAACCTCTTCATCGCATGTTGTGAATAGTTGAAATCGGGCCTTCGTTTTCAAAAAAGCCTAAAAAAGAATTTAAAAGCAAAATTTTCTTTTGCTAGAAAACATCTAAAATAAAGGAAAATCGATTCAAAAAGAAACGCAATAAAAGCATTGCAAAATCTGATATTTCAAGCTGCAATCGATACTTTTTATCAGTTTTCTTTTTAAGGTCTCCTCAAAATGTTTGGTTATATCGCCATATTTTTGTTAGATGAAAAGTGTTTTTTATGCAGGCTATCATTCTCTTTTTTCTTACAAAAGAGGAAAAGCAACCGCTAAAAGTAGAGTTTTTTCAAGTAGATGTAGAGGTTATCACATTCCTCGTGGTTACTGAAATCATCAAAATCAAGGCATAAAAGGAGAATAAACAATGAAAATGAAAGGCTACGCGATGAGCAAAATCGGCTCCTCAGGATGGATTGAAAAAGACATTCCTGAGCTTGGGCCCCTTGACGCATTATGCAAACCATTAGCGGTTGCCATTTGCACTTCCGACATCCACACCTTATATGAAGGAGCAATCGGAGAACGTCACGACATGATTCTAGGTCACGAATGCTCTGCAGAAGTCGTTAAGGTTGGATCTTTGGTCAAAGACTTTAAGCCTGGCGATAAAGTTTTAGTCCCCGCGATTACTCCTGATTGGAATTCTTTAGAAGCCCAGGCTGGATACTCTATGCATTCCGGTGGCATGCTAGCAGGATGGAAATTCTCAAACTTCAAAGATGGCGTTTTTGCGGAGTTTTTTCATGTCAACGACGCGGATGGAAATCTTGCACTACTTCCAAAGAATATAGATCCAGTCGAGGCTACAATGCTTGCGGATATGGTTCCAACTGGCTTCCATGGCGTTGAATTAGCGGATGTCTCTTTTGGCGATGAAGCCTTAGTCATCGGCATTGGGCCAGTCGGCTTAATGGCGGTCGCTGGAGCAACATTACGGGGTGCTTCTAGAATCATTGCGGTCGGAACTAGAAAAGTATGTATTGAAGCCGCAAGAAAATACGGGGCAAACGAATTCATCTCCTATAAAGATGGGTCAATCGAAAAACAGGTTCTAGCATTAACTAACGGTAAAGGCGTAGATAAAGTGATTATCGCCGGCGGTAATTGCTCTACCTTTATTTCAGCCGTAAAATGCCTAAAACCCGGTGGAAAAATTGGCAATGTAAATTATTTAGGCGATGGCGAATTCATTTCTATTCCCCGCTTAGATTGGGGTGTAGGAATGGGTCATAAGCAAATTAACGGCGGCTTAATGCCTGGAGGAAGATTAAGAATGGAAAAACTAAGCGTTTTAGTTAGCAATAACCGTTTAAATGTCCATCATTTAATCACACATGTTTTCGAAGGCTGGGAACACTTAGAAGAAGCTCTTCTATTAATGAAAGAAAAACCAGCTAATCTCATTAAGCCGGTCGTAAAAATCGGATAATTACTTTTTCTGAAACGGTAATTCCAAGTGATCAAGAGGAGTGAGCTCGTGACGAGAAACAAACGCCCTTATCCAATCGTAAGGAGAGTCTTTTAGTTCGTGAGGATAATGATTATCAACGCCGATAATTGTCCTCACATCGCTTTTTTTCACCAAATGCCAGAATTCTTCATTAGGATAAGCAACCTCAAAGCCATATGGGCCAACTTTCCGCTCTCCCCATCGAGAAGGCCCCATATTGATCTCTAAAATCATGTTCTCTTCTTTAGCCGCTTTGATGATTGCTATAGCGACTTCTTTAGCGAAATCATCCCATTTTTTATACCAATTCATATATAAATCAGGATGGGCAACATAAATAAAATTATGGGATTTCATACCCGCGATTAAATCAGCAAGGTATCGTTTTGTCGCTTCTTTTTTATCATAGATTTCGCCATAAAAGACAAATTTATTATTTGCTTGATCGATGAAGCAATGCTGCCCAAGAATCATGTAATCGAGGATGTTGTTTCGTAGTAAATTATCGTAATAAGAAGCGTATTCTTCGTAATACCATTCCGCTTCAAAAGCGAGATGAATTTCGATTTTACTTGCGTATTTCTTTTCTAAGTGGCGAATGCTAGAAAAATAATCTTGCGCATCGTTTTCGTAAGACCCTCTCATTCCAGGCTGGTTACGATATGGAAGCATGACGTGATCGCTAAAACCATAGATTTCATAGCCATTACTAATTGCTGAAAGAACGAAATCTTCGTCCTCTCCCATTGCGTGTCCACATTTTTTGGTATGAGAGTGGTAATTCACGTTAAACGGTTTATTGTCCATATTATTCTCCTAGTTCTAGAAGTCTCTAGCGAAAAGAGCCACTATTATATCAATGTTTTAGTCTTTAAGAATAAAAATAAACCCCGATATTATCGAGGTTTCAATTCGAATGGTGGCTCAAGGCGGACTCGAACCGCCGACATACCGGGTATGAGCCGGTTGCTCTAACCAACTGGGCTACTGAGCCAAACACAAGACTGGTGGAGCATATCGGGATCGAACCGACGACCTCATGCTTGCAAAGCACGCGCTCTCCCAGCTGAGCTAATGCCCCAACTTGTCTCCGCTTGCGCGGCTCGATTATTATAGCGAGGTGTCTTCCTCTTCTCAATAAGGGAAATAAGTAAAATTCGCTCTCTTTATTTATCTAAGAAATCCTCGCGATTTAAGCGATATGTCGCAATTAGAATCGTCACTCCTTTTTTGGCAATGAAGTATTCTTTATCGCTTTCTTCTTCTATCAAAGAAAAAGAAAGCGATTCTAATAAAGCTCGCGATGGGAGATTATTGATATCAGTAATCGCCAAAGCGTATCGATAAGCCGTATGGGTAAATAAATAAGAAATGGTAGCGTTTAACGCTTCTTTCATAAGCCCCTTTTGCCAATAATCCTCATGCAAAATATAGCCAATCTCAAATCCATGACCATCTAAATCTTTGATGACTTGAACCTCGCCAATTGCTTCATGATCATATTCAATGCACCAACTATAATTTCTTTTCTTCCGAAGCCAGTTTTTTAATAAACGCATGGTTACGTTTATGTCGCGATGCGGATACCAAAATAAGTATTTTGTAACAGAAAACGAGGAACACCATTCATAGACTCTAGGTGCGTCAAGCAAAGAAAACGGCCGAAGTAGCAAACGGCTCGTCTTAATAATAGGAGTGTCTTTCATTATCCTTATTTGTTCTCTGGATAAAGAAAGTACCGTTTATCAGCTTTGATGACTTTCACTTCAACCGCATTTGGATCTAATTCGACTCGATAGCCAGGACGTTCGTAAACGTTATCGTCAACAGTCGCATAAACTTTGATTTTCTCGTTTTTTCCTTTCGCGTAGTAGGCTTTATTGTCTCGTGAGTCGATAACGACACTGTTTTCTTCGATTTCGTCTGTGCCAAAAAATGAAAGATATCCATCTTTTAATTCGCCATATCGCGCCGTTCCGCCAAAGATATTGTCGTGAATGGTATAAACGTCGAAACTTCGATGGGCTTTTTCATAAGAACTCTTGATATTGCTTTCCAAAATGGAATCATTAAAGCTCTTCTTCAAACGAGAAAAGAACCCAGAATTCTTTTCTTTTCCGTTGCCATTATTGTTTTCAACCTTTTCCGCAACGACTTCTTCTTTATTGTTCTCTTCCATGTTTTATACCTCGATAAATTTATAGTGAATCGAAGGAAGGCTCCTCTTCTTCAACGTAGATTCTACGTCCCTCTCCTCGTTCGATTGCAAGTAATTTTTTAGCGATTTCGTGTAAAGAAGGAGGGAAAGCAATCACTTCTCCTTTATCAGAAACGATTCGATGAGTCGGAATAAAAATCGGCAAAGGATTTTTTAATAAAGAAGTCAAAATCGCATTTTCTTTTAATTTCGTTTCTTTCTTCATCATAGATAAGGTCCGCGTTTCTCCATAAGGAACGTTATGACAATATTCGTAAACAAGGCGATCAGCATCACTTTCGGAATAACTAAAGGATAAATCAAAGGATTTTCTTTGTCCGTATCCATATTGGTTTAACTCAATAATCGCATCATAAAGGGCGGAATTTTCTTCATTTCTGGCGTTAGAAGGATCAAATGCACCAAAAAATAGGCGTGCAATCTTTCGCCCTTTTGCAACAAGTGTCACATCGCCAATAGCGGTATCATAAACACCATAACGAACAACAGGGTTGTCTATCATGTTTCACTCCGTGTATTTAATATAAAGCGAAAAGCGAACAAAAAACAAGTTTTTGTCTTAATTTAACGTAAATTCGTTCTTAATAGGGGAAAGAAACAATCAATCCCACTTGCAGTTTCTAAAGAAAAGAGGATAATAAGCGCGTCGATAAAGTAGAAAGCAGTTCGCAAGACTCGCCAGATTTCAAATAGAAATTGGCTCATGGCTACCCAAAATTAAAGGTAAATCATGATGGGGAGTGGAGCGAATGGCCACTCTATTTTATTTCCTGAGGAGGAACAAACTATCGCATACTTCAATTCGAACAATCGACGCCCTGAAAAACGCTTCGACCCCATCAATGAACATATCCGTTATCCGGAAGTTCTCGTGATTGGTCCTAATGGCGAGCAAATGGGAAAAATGTCATCTAGAGCCGCGAACGAACTCGCGATGCGCTATGACCTTGACTTATATTGCGTTGCCCCTAACGCCAATCCACCCGTCTGTAAAATCTGCAACTATGGCAAGCTTCGCTATGAAAAAGAGAAAGCGGCTAAGGAAGCAAGAAAAAACCAACAAAAGACGGAAATGAAGCAAATCCAGCTCACACCACAAATTGGTGCCCATGACCTTGATACGAAAGCCCGCCAAGCACATAAGTTCTTGGAAAGCGGCGATAAAGTCCAGGTCTGCGTCGTCTTCCGTGGGCGTCAAATGACCCACAAGGAAGTCGGAGAGGATGTTATGAAACGGTTTGTTGACCAACTCGTCGACGTGAGTACCATCGATAAAGCCCCTTATTGGGAAGGAAAATGGTATAACTCGATTTTGGCACCAATCAAGAAGAAATAGGAGGAAATTCTTATGCCGAAGATGAAAAGCAACAGAGCTTTGATGAAGCGTATCAAAGTCACCGGAACTGGTAAAATCAAAAGAAAACACGCTTATATGGGTCATTTAGCCCCAAGAAAATCTCGCAAGCAAAGAAAACACTTAGCCGTTGCGACTTATGTGAACCCTGTCGATATGCCACGTATTCGTGACATGATCAACTACAAGGCGAAATAACGAGGAGGAAAGACAATGAGAGTTAAGGGTAGTGTTGCGACTAGAGCACGTCGCAAAAAGATTTTAAATCGTGCTGAAGGCTATTTTGGAAGCAAACATTTGCTTTTCAAGACTGCCAAAGAACAAGTCCTCCACAGTCTTCGTTATAGTTACGTTTCCCGTAGAGAAATCAAACGTGATTTTCGTAAACTTTGGATCAAACGTATTAATGCTGCTTGCCGCATTAACGAAATCAGCTATTCCCGTTTCATGGATGGTTTAAAGAAAGGCGGTATCAATATCAACCGCAAGATGCTTTCTGAGTTAGCCATCAATGACCCTGCCGGATTCAGCAAACTCGTTGAAACCGCTAAAAAGGCTGCTAAATAAGCTTGATTATCTCAATTGGCCCGCGTTTTGCGGGCTTTTTTATTAAACGAATCAAATCGATACCATCGAAATCAAAAGAATATTTCGTACATTGACGGGTCGAGATAACAAAAAAGGACTTCCTATTTGGAGAAGTCCTTTTTCACACCATTGACGTAAAGCACTTGAGTGACATCTTTTAAACAATCTTGAATCATGCTTTCATAGTCCCACTTCTTTTCGTAATCTAGACACTCATCAATCTTTGGTTTTGTCTTAGGCTTTTTGGGGGCAAAAATCGTGCAGCAATCTTCATAAGGGCGAATAGAAATATCGTAGGTTCCGATGCGTTTTGCGATATTGATAATATCAATTTTGTCACTAGTCGCTAAAGGACGAATAATTGGGTAATTAGTCACGTCATTAATCGCAATCATAGAGTCTAACGTTTGACTAGCGACTTGTCCGATGGATTCCCCTGTCGCTACGCCTAAACAATGATCGGTTTTTGCTAAAGAAGTCGCGATACGCATCATCATTCGTCGCATAATGGTAATGCAATATGGCTCATCCACATTCGCGTAAATCGCTTCTTGCAATTTTGTAAAAGGAATGATGTTTAGTTTGATTTCTTTTTGATAGAGAGAAAGTGCTTTAATAATGTCTTCTAGTTTTGTAAGCACTGCGCTAGAAGTATATGGTGGGGCGGCAAAATGAATGCATTCAAGACGAATCCCTCTTCTTAATAGCAAATAGGAAGCGACAGGAGAATCGATTCCTCCCGATAGTAGCATCATCACTTTTCCATTCATTCCAAGGGGATAACCGCCGGCGCCATGATAAGAATGGGCGCTGCAATAAGCGGCATCTTTTCTTAGATCCACGCTTAAACGAATATCGGGATTATGCACATCAACCATTAAATCAGTGTGCTCTAAAATATAGCCACCTACTTCTCTAGCGATTCCATAGCTATCAAGAGGATAGGTTTTATCGGCGCGTTTTGCTTCTACTTTGAACGTCTTTCCTTTTTCTTTACGAATGAGTTCTAAGGCAGTCGCACAAATATCATCGATTTCTTTCTTTGATTTATAGACGGTCGATAAACGTTGAATGCCGCTGATATCCTGAAGACGAGAAAGTACCTCTTTTTCGTTATTTTCAGTCAAGGTAATGTAAGTATGGTCATGATCACTAGAAACGCTCACGCCTAGAAAAGAAGAAAGAGCTTCTCTAATATTGTGATTCAGTTGACGAATGAACAATTTTCGGTTTTCACCTTTGGTTCCTAATTCTCCATAATGAACCATAATCATGTCGCATTTCATCGGTCAATAACCTCCTTCATGATTACTTTTAATGTCAAAACAAATTCTTTCGCTTCGAGTAACGTATTCGCGCTAGAAAAGGAAATGCGAATACTATTGCTTGCTTCTTCTAAAGAATATCCGCAAGCAAGCAAGGTATTTGAGGCATGCGCTTCTTTACTCGAACAAGCGGAAACGCTAGAAACATAAATACCATGGTTCGATAAAGCTTCGACAATAACGGACGCTTTCTTTTTTAACAAGCCAACGTTTAAAACGTAAGGAGTTTGCTTCTCACTCACTTCATCGCTATGAACGTGATACTGAGTAGGATCAGAAAGAAAATATCCCCGCAAATATTCATAGATTTCTTTCACGTTCTGGTAATTTTTAAACCGATTAGACAAAGAAATTTCTAGTGCTTTTGCGGTAGAAACATCGCCTGCGACGTTTGTCGTCCCAGCCCGAAATCCGTTTTCTTGCTCGCCACCCGCCAATAGAGGTTCAAATTGCATGGTTTTTTTATAAAGGAGTCCTCCAGTTCCCTTCAAGCCACCAAACTTATGTGAGGAAAAAGACAATAAATCGACTTTTTCATAGGGTAAATCGACTTTGCCTAAAGCTTGCGTAGCGTCTACATGGAAAAAACATTTTGGGAACTTATGAACAATAGATGCGATTGCAGTTATATCATTTTGGGAACCAATTTCGTTATTCACGGCCATAACGCTTACTAAAATGGTTTGGTTATCAAGGCAAGAAGAAAGAGATTCCACTTTGACTCTTCCTAATGAATCAACCGGAAGTTTTATTACTTCAAAACCAAAAAGATCGGTAAGCTCTTCTAAGGGCTTATAAACGCTAGGGTGCTCAGTAGAAGAGACTAAAATCCGTTTCCCTCTATTTTTGTAGTGGATTGTAGTTCCTTTCAAAGCGAGATTGTTCGCCTCTGTTGCTCCACTAGTGAAAATTAATGAATGGGTTTTCTCGACATTAAGTACTTTCAAAATAGAAGTTCTTGCGTCTTCTAAAGCACGCGAGGCGCTTAAACCAATTGCATGATTGGATTCACTATTTCCAAATAATTCTAAGCTAACCTTTCTAAAAGAATCGACGACTTCAGGATATGGTTTGGTCGTCGCAGCATTATCAAAATAAATCATTCATTGAAATCCTTCATGACTCGCTCCGCACTAAGCGTAGTTTCGTATGCTTGTCTAAAATCCCCATTCAGTAATAGTCCTTCGGCTTGTGAAAGTAAGGAATTAATTTCCCCATTCGTTTTACGCTTACGGTTTGCTTTTACAATTTCTTTTTCGGCGATAGATAAGTCAGAATTAGCCTTAGTTACAGCGGCAAAAGTTTTGTCGCCTAGAGTTTTTAGATTTGCATGAAGCTCACGGACCTTTTTTACGTCAATTGGCGTTATAAACAAAACTTCATGGAGTGCATCAACGGCTTCGTGAAGGGAAAGGAAATCATTTTCAAAACGAGTACAAATTGCGGGGATATTCATTTTTCGCACAATGATTTCGGTTTTTTTGAGTTCTTCATAATAAGTAGAAAGATCATCTCTAGCCGTTTCGCTATCGGTCTTTAAGGAGGCAAGAGAATCTTCAAGCGATTGAATGGCCAAAGATGCCTCTTTGTTTCGGTCACGGAGATTATCCATTTTCTCGACGAGTATCGAATAAGGCTGATGAGTCATGCTATTCATGTAATTATCCAATGTCCGCTTACTAGCACCAGACTTATTGATTGTATCTTGAATCGTATTGATTAGAGTTTGTTCCGTATCCCCTAATAAATAGATATTCTTTAGGGCAGGAAGAGCGTGGCACAAATTAATGAAAGTCGATTCAAGAATGGTTTCTTCTTTCACGATATTGCTGCATTCGCTCTCAAATGATTTTCGAGCAGCAACTTCTGTGTCAAACTGTTTCATGTAGCCTTCGATTTGATGCGTGATATCGTCTAGAGCGCTATCCACTCCTTTGAGATTAAGCCCTTGAATACGAAGAGCAATTTTAGACAAACGATCATCGATTGCGGTGATATCGCCTTTCACCAAGATGTGATGAAGCGGATAGCCTTCATTGATTAATTCATCGTAACGGTGAGACAAGCGCATTACTTTTTCGGGCAAAATCGTCACAACGCTTACACACATATTGGGGAGATTTTTCAAAATGTGCCCTAAAGATTCCGTTACAGGAGCGATATTGTTCGTAAGAATCGTTTTGGCATCGATATATTGGGCGTTTTCAATGTCAGTGTCGACATTCACAAGCAAAGAATCGATTTTGCGGAATATCGCCTCAAAAGAGGAACTTACCAAAGACAAATCCGCTTGTTTTGCGTAATATTCTTGTTTTACTTTCCGGAAACGTTCTCTTTGCTCACAGGCGAGTTGACGGCACGTTTCTTCATCTTGAAATTTATGGCGCAAGGAGCGATCTAAATCCTCCACCGCTTTTTCATAATCATCGACACTTTTTTTGCAAGTTGGTATTGCTGCCTTTAAATCGGAGAATCTTTTTTCCGCGATGTAATCTTGCATAGAATTGATACTCGCTTGCGCATTCGCGTCTAAGACATCCCGAATATCTTTGAATTTTCTATTCCATTCCGAATAATCTTGGACATAAGTTAAATTCATGGAAGAAATTGTCTCTAAACGCTTGATGTATTGGGAATCTTGTCCAAATAAAATCGCATGGCTTTTTTCAAAACGGCTTTGGCAATTTCGCACGAATTTTTTTAATTTCATATTTTGGAAAACCGTAAAATAAAAAATTAAAAATATCCCGACGAGTAATGCTGCCCCTATAGCCGCTATTGCAATGATTCCACCTAAACTCATAATACAAAAATCCTTCTTGAAATCATACCACAGAAAAAGGAGGGTCAAAGCAAATTGTCATCAAGATAATGCAAGAAGGATTTTCTTGACAGAAGTAGCGGTAATACTTAAAGTATTAGTCGCGTAAATAGAGCAGCAGGTCATTATCATTCTGTCTGACGTCATCCAAGCCGAATCAAAGTAAGCCTATGCTACAAGGCCGAAATTAGAGGGTGACACCCGGGAATGAGAAATCACCCCAGTCTTTGTTTAGGCAAAGAAAGGAAATTAATAATATGTCAAAGTACACCGGAAGTAAGTGGAAACAATCCCGTCGTCTTGGTTTTAGCACGCTTGAAAGCGGCGATGAGCTCAAGAAACGCGCTTATGGTCCTGGACAACATGGCCAAGACCGCAAAAGAAAGCCATCTGAATATGGCAAACAATTAATCGAGAAGCAAAAACTTCGTCAAATGTATGGAGTGAGCGAACGTCAATTCCGTCGTTTATTCCTCTTAGCGAAAGCAGAGAAAGACACCGTCACTGGTTTAGCCTTCTTCAGAATTCTTGAAAGCCGTCTTGATAACCTTGTCTATCGTATTGGCTTTGCCCGTACTCGCGCAAGTGCTCGTCAACTCGTCAACCATGGTCACATCTTAGTCAATGGTAAAAAAGTTGATATCCCAAGTTATCTTTGCAAGGTCGGAGATGTCATCACTCTTAAAGAAGAGAGCCCACTTAAAGTGGTTAAAGAATCCATCGACGGAAAACCAAATATCCCAGGCTATGTTTCTCTCGATGCCGAGAAGTTCTCTGGCAAGTTCGAAAGACTCCCAGAAAGAAACGAACTCCCAGCCGATATCACCGAAGCCCAAATCATCGAGTACTACAACCGCCTCTTATAATCTTCATCTACATTGTAGCAAGGCACCGATTCGGTGCCTTTTCTTTATGAAAGGCACTTTTCTAATTTCTAGAATTCACTAAAATAAGTCGTATGAAAGAACTAAACGAAATTGTTGGAACAAACTTACAAGAATTAAGGAAGGCACGTCATTTGACTCAGCAAGAACTTGCGGAGCAAATTGGCTTTAGCGATAAAAGCATCTCGAAATGGGAATTAGGAAAAGCGATTCCAAGTGTGGACATTCTCATGGATTTTGCTTCTTTCTTTGGAGTTACGGTCGATTATATCATTACCGAACAAGCGCCTGGGGAAGTCCAAAAATCCATGAATGACTCTGTAAAACGAAAAAGCAATCAGATCATACTTATCGCTTTAGCGGTTTGTTTTATTTATGCGACAGCAGGAGCCATATACATCACCAATATCATTAATGGCAATTCCTTAAATTTATGGATTGCCTTTATTTGGGCTATCCCGATTAGTTTTTTCTTCTGCGCGGCATTTAATTTCCACTTTTGGCGAAGAAATATTTCCTTTTATGTCTTCGTATCGCTATTTGCTTGGACGTTAATTATGGCTTTCCAAATCCATTTCTTGTTCTATGTAGGCGAAAATCTTTGGTATATCTATTTTTTGCTCATACCAATTCAAATTGCGATTATCTTAATGGCGAACTTAAAATGACGGAACCCCGTCATTTTTTTGAAAAAGATTTTTTCATCGCATCATAAAAAGGCCACATATCGTGGCTTTTTTACAGGTTTTTCCTTAAAATGTAGCAAGATACCAATTCTTTTTGCCACGTCGGATAATGAGATATTTCGAATACATCGCATCATTAATGGAATAGATATGAGTTGGATCATTTACTTTCTTTCCATTAACAAGGACACTATTTTGTTCAATGAAGGTCCGAGCTTGCGTTTTGCTCGTTGCCGCCCCTACTTTAATGAGCAAATCAACAAGATTGATGTTCTCATCGACTTTAACTTTGAGCGAACCTAATAGCTCTTCGATTTCTTTTTCGTTAAGGCAATTCACTTCTCCAGAGAACAGAACACCACTCATCTTTAAGGCTTCTTCCGCCGCTTCTAAGCCGTGAATGTCTTTTGTGACTTCATAAGCGAGCTTCTTTTGAGCGATTCTTTGTCCTGGATTTAGTAGATGCTCACGGGCAATGTTTTCGATTTCTTCGTGAGAAAGGAAAGTGAATACCTTTAAGTATCTAACCGCATCTTCATCAGTTGTATTAATGAAGAATTGATAAAGTTCATAAGGCGAAGTCAATTCCGGGTTGAGGAACAAAGCGCCTTTTTCGCTTTTCCCGAATTTTTTGCCATCGCTTCTAGTGATAAGACGGCAAGTAAGGGCTTCTACTGGCTCAGTGTCACCATCAAGCTTACGAATGAGTTCTAACCCGCTCGTTAAATTGCCCCATTGATCGTTTCCGCCAACTTGGATTGATACGTCTTTTGCGTGGTGAAGGTGATAGAAATCAATCGACTGAAGGATTTGATAAGAAAATTCGGTAAAAGAGATACCCGCTTCTAATCTTGAAGAGACAATTTCTTTCGAAAGCATGTAATTGATAGGGAAATATTTTCCATAATCGCGCAAGAAATCAAGCGTAGACATCTTTCCTAACCAATCATAATTATTGACGATTTCGCCTTTATTAGGATCACTTAAATCCAAAAAACGCTCAAGTTGAGCTTTAATCGCGGCGGTATTCGCGGCAAGTGTTTCTTTAGTTTGAAGATTTCTTTCTTTGCTTTTGCCACTAGGATCACCAATCATCCCAGTCGCTCCACCGACAACGGCAACAATTTTATGCCCCGCTTTTTGGAAACGCATCAATAGAGAAATCATAACGTAATTTCCAACGTGCATCGAGGAAGCACTAGGGTCGAATCCGCAATAAATCACCGTTGGCTTAGAAAGGAGTTTTGCAACGTTTTCCTCATTTGAGTACTGTTCGATAAGTCCTCGATAATTTAAGTCTTCGATGATATTTTCCATAATTATTACCTACCAATCGTTTATTCTACCTTCCTTTTTAAGGAAGTCGAGAGGAAGGCGAAGAATATCAACGTGATGTTGCGCTTTTTATTCTAGATTAGTTGGTATAGATGGGATTTAGATTTTTGCACCATTTAGAAAAGAAAAAAGAGCATGAACCTATTCGGTTTCACGCCCTTTAAGCTAAAGAAGGATTAATACATCCCACCCATTTCAGGATTCATTGCTGGAGCAGCTGGTTTTTCTTCTTTGATTTCGGTAACGGCAGCTTCGGTAGTGACAAATAATGCACTAATCGAAGAAGCGTTCAATACAGCCGTACGAGTAACCTTGGTTGGATCAACGATGCCTTCTTCAAGCATATCAACCCATTTACCAGTAGCGGCATCAAAGCCAACATTGCCTTTGCTCCCTTTCATCTTCTCTTCAATCTCATCGGCGTCATAGCCAGCGTTATCGGCAATTTGGCGTAATGGAGCATAGAGAGAATCTAGAACCGCATTGATACCTTTTTGGATATCAGGATTTTCATCCTTTAAGGTATTGCGGAGCGCTTTATAAGCACCAGCTAGAGCAGCACCACCACCAACGACGATTCCTTCACTAACAGCGGCTTTCGTCGCGTTAAGAGCATCTTCGATGCGGAGTTTCTTGTCTTTCATTTCACTCTCGGTTTGAGCGCCAACCTTTAACACGGCTACGCCATTTGAGAGCTTTGCGATACGTTTGCTAATGCCTTTCTTGTCGTATTCACTCGTCGCAATAGAGAATTGCGCTTGAAGTACAGCGATACGGTCAGCAAGGTCTTTCTTATTGCCTTCACCATCGACAATCGTGGTGCTATCTTTCTTGACGATAATCTTCTTCGCGTGGCCAAGGTCATCGATTGTGACATCTTTGAGGTTCATGCCAAGATCTTTGCTATAGAATTTCGCACCGGTGAGAATTGCGATATCTTGAAGAGCCACTTTTTGAGCATCGCCAAATTCTGGGGCTTTCGTAGCGACAACATTGAATGTGCCGCGGAGTTTATTCAAAACGAGGGTGCTAGTAACATCTCCATCAAGATCATCAGCGATAATAAGAAGAGGCTTATGACTATCCACAACAGCCTGAAGCATTGGAATGATATCTTGAATGTTACTGACTTTCATATCCGTAACTAAGACATAAGCATCTTCCAAAACGCTTTCCATCTTTTCACGGTCACTCGCCATGTATGGAGAAATAAAGCCTTTATCGTATTCTAGACCTTGGGAGACGACGAGTTCGTCTTCGCTGGTCTTACTCTCATCAACGGTAATAACACCATTGTTGCCAACTTTTTCCATGGCCTTAGCAATGAGTTTACCGATTTCTTCATCGTGGCTAGAAATGGTCGCAATGGATTCGATATCTTCATTGGTATCAACTGGTTTGCTCACTTTAAGAAGTTCGCTAGCAACAGCCTTGCCAGCTTTTTCCATACCAGCACGGACAAAGACTGGGTTAGCGCCTTTTTCAACCGCGTTAATTCCGCGATGAATCATCGCTTGTGCCAAAACGGTTGCCGTAGTCGTGCCATCACCAGCTTTTTCGTTGGTTTGGTTAGCAACTTCATAAACGAGCTTCGCACCCATATTTTGGACAGCGTTCTTGAGTTCAATCTCTCTAGCGATAGAAACGCCATCTTCGCAGATGCTTGGGCTACCATACCCTTTGTCTAGCGCAACGTTGCGGCCTTTCGGACCAAGTGTCACTTTGACCGTATTTGCAAGAGTATCAACACCCTTGACCATCTCGTCACGGGCGCTTTTTCCAAATGTAATCTCTTTTGCCATAATTATTTACCTCTTTTCTAATGCAAGATGAATTTAAGCAACTACTGCAAGGATATCTTCAGCCTTGAGGAGAAGGTATTTGTGATCCCCTTCTTCATAGTCTGTACCAGCATATTCGCGGTAGATGACTTTATCACCGGCCTTGATTCCTTCAATTTTCATTAATTTGCCGTCACTAGACATCTTTCCGCTTCCGATAGCGATAACTGTAGCAACGTTTCCAGTTTTCTTTTCGGTAGCCAAAACTATGGATCCGACTTTCTTCTCGCTAGGAAGTTTTTCAATAAGAACGTAATCGTTAAGTGGTTTAATCATGTTTACCAATTGCCTCCGTTTTTACGATACATGAAGTATCTTAATCGCTATTTTGGCACTGTCAAGATATGAGTGCTAATTTTTTGAAAATTGGGCTTAAAAAAATCCCTCAGTGATATTACTAGTCACCAAGGGATTATTTTGCTAAAGATTAAGCAGTCATTTTCCAGGACTCATCGATGGAATAGACATTATTCCAAGTGTATCCGCCGTCCGATTTAGTTTTCTTTGCGATATAAACCGCGTTAATCAAATCATCTTTATGTTCATTAATATAGCAATAGAAAACTCCATCGTTAGAGAATTTAGAATCAGCAATATCATTATGGAACATGGCCGCGTTGTCAATTTTTCTCGTTGGGTCATTGTTCACTAAGTTAATCGTTAATCGAATTCCTAAATAAACCTTAATATCCGCGTAGAAGCTAGCTAAAACATCATCTTTTGTCGTTATTTCAAGTGAAAGGTCCGCTAAATGACGGACATTCATATCAAAATCAAAAGAGGAAGAACGAACGCTCATTACGCCAAGGAGTGAGGCTAAATCAAATGTGATACCGTAACTACCATTTTCTCCAACTTCAGGTGCGTAATAGTCTTTGATTAATGAGTCGTATTCATTATCCAAAGTAATTTCGCTACTAGAAGCATCCACTACTTTCTCATTGGAGTTTTGTTCTTGATCATTATTCTTTAATAAGTTTGGATAAATATCGAGAACGTATCCTAAGAACACATCTTCAATATGGTTCAATAAATAATCGATATCGAAAGAGGCATAATCTCTAGTGTCAAACGCGTTGCCTTTCACATCGCTTAATCCACTAAAATAAACGCGTGAAGAGGAAATATTGCTTTCATAATCCGTATTCGCATCGTAATAGAAATTCACACTTCGAGTGCCAAATCCTGATGCTTCGCGTAAGGTATCTACCACATTTTCCGTTGGACCATTGACATCCGGGATAAGCGGCAAGGAGAAATCGCCCATCATCTTGAAGGAAGAACCATTCACCTTAAGATAAATATTTGTCTTCACATTAACAATACCGATTAAAGTGCCTAAGTTCACTGAAACATCACCACTCCAATAATAGGAATCTTGCTTTAAACTCGTATTGATTCCAAATTTGGCCAAAGTGGCAAGGCTAGAGAAATCATAATAGTTTTTTGCGTCTTCTTCTTGGCTATCGGCTTTATCAAGAGGGCAATCTTTCGTAAGGACGTCTTCATAACGCTCAATATTGAATGAAAGATTGAGGGTTTTGCTTCCGCCTAGCGAAAGATCAACAAGGTTGAAACTCGCTAATTCGCCAGCTTCATGATTAGCATTATCATTAACATAACGACCCATTACAAATGTGATGTCATTATCTAAGTCAAATGCTTTTCCGTTAAGAGCAATCGTCAAATTCTCGAAGTCGCCATTAGTCTCATTGCTAATTTTAGAAATATAGCTTGTCTTTAAGAAATCGAAGTAGCGTTTATCGTTATTACTACTATTAGTACTAGCATTTTTATTGATACTAGAGAGATTGATCACCGTCACTAGGTTACGAATTGGACTAACAATTCTATCGCGAAGTGTCGTCTTTTCATCGCTGAGAAGGTTTCTAAGATATTTAAATAGGTCAGTGAGAGAAGAGAGATATCCTTTTCCGTATAATCCGCCTCTTTCGCTTTCTTTTGCTTCCCCTTCGTCTTTGGATTGATAAGCGAATTTCGTGAGGTAATCGTGTTCTTCAGGGGTGAGCACTTTGCCATCAGCATCGCGAGTTTCTCCTTTGCTTAGGATTTGCCCTGCTTCTAAGCGAATATCGTGCTTCACATTTTTGCTCGGCTCATTAGCGTAAATTTGTTCCATATCAATGGACATTTTCGCGCCTTGATTCCCAACGCTCGCGTCAAATTTCGCTGCACCTTCGAAAGAGAAAGAAGATAAAGACTTGCTTCCTAGAGGAATTTCGTTAGAAAGACTGCCAGAGAACACTAATCCCGCTTTTTTTGCGTCAGCGATGGTCATAAGTTCATCAAACATCGCCGGCATATTGTTCACTTTTTGGAAACTAGTCCCATCAATTGCAGGGAATTCATTTTTTACTTCGTTAACGACAATAGCGAAATCTTTGAGCTTAAAGTCGCTAAATTCTAATTCCCCTAACGTGATTGAAACTAAATCCTTGCTCATGGAGGTTGAATTATCAGCAAGCGTCAAAGTGATCGTTGCATTCTCGCCTAGTCCGAATGGAGCAAGCGTTAAAACAATAGAAATAACGTTATCACCTGTATAAATGCCTTTAAGAATCTCGAAGCAGCGTTGATAATGGCCTTCTTTGATTTCATCGATTAAAGAGAGGCTATTTTCTTTCCACCCGTTCTCCTCTTTCGTGAATTTATGGTTATTGTCTTTATTTAAATAGGTATCACCGACATTTCCAAGATCATTAGATGGCTCGCCATTTCCTTCAAGTGTAGCTTTGCCTACGATAATTTCTTTTGTATCGGCGACTAGAGACGAAAAATAATTCACCACGTTCATTAGTTTTTGCGTATCGAGGTTACTTGCAATATTGCTAGATGAGCTAAAAATGCTCCCCAAGAATTTATCGATCGTTTTGACATTGGTGAAATTAAGCTTCGCTAAAGGAGATTCATTTACGTTATAGCTAAGATAAAGATTCGATTTATCTTCTATAGAACGAAGCGACATATCTAAGCCATACGAATAGGAAGATTCTTCATCATCGAATTCACTGACTAGAAGCGGAGAGAAATCTAAGAGATTATTCGGATAGTCAATAGAGAGCTTCGCTCCTAAAGAAAGGGTTTCGTATAAATTTTCTTTTTGTGTCGATTCACCATTAAGAGCATCCTTTTCGCCATACTTATGAATGAGTTTTCCAGACATATCAAGGTCAAACGATTCTTTATCAACGATATTAAAAACTTTCTTCATCAAGCTAGTAGAGTTAATCAAATGCGAATAGCTACTCGCATCACTAGGAGAAAGAATCTCATTAGTCTCCGTCATATTCACATCTTTCGCGTTTAAAGAAATGAGACAATATTTATTGTTCTTCGCATCAAGAGGAATTTTGATTGGATCATTAGTCCAAACACCGGTAAGATTGCATTCTTCATCAGAAGACATCTTCAAAACGATAGGGTCCCAATCTTCTTTCCCTAAATCGATAGTGAACGTATATTCGTAGCTTTTATTTTCATCTTCCACTAAAGACATCGATAAGTTACTCATTAAGTCACTTAAAGAAGAATCACTAGAAGAATTATTCGACTCATTATCATCATCTTTCATATAGGAAGAAAAACGGGTGCTTTCCTCTAACATGGTGTAAATCGTATCGATTAAATCATCGTATTCGGTACCACTTACGCAATAGCGGATACCCGATGTATAAGGATTCCCTTCATAAACGACAGTTTTCTTATTGCCGTTTTCATCTACATAACCATCCGTCAAAGAAAGGTAAAGATTCTTTTCTTCGCCTAAATAAGTGATATCGAGATCTTTTTTGACTGGGTTTACGGAAGAATACCCATCATAAGTAAGCGTCGTGTCCAAATTTAAGGAGAGTTCGCTAAGTGAAGGCATAGATAAACTAACATTGCCGCTTAAAGAAATGTGATTGCTTGTTTCTTCGCTAGAATCGTTATCGGGGAGAGTCACATCGGCCTTCAAATCTTTCAGCGTAAGCTTTTTTAAAGCGGAAATATTTGAAAAGAGAATATCACCGTGAGTTTGTAAAGTATTATCGTTATCGTCAATTCTATTTGGTCCCTTAGAATTACTACCAGGAGCAATGAAATAAGTGAGGGTAGCAGTCGCTATCGAAGTAACAAGCCCAAAGGAAAAATACTTTAACCCCTTTAATAAGATTGATAATGTTTTCTTTACCTTTCCATTCATGCTCATTGCCTTCCTAAGATGCGATTCTTTAATTTGCTAACACTCTTTTCACGCCTACTATTCTAGAAACCATATTGTCAATTGCTTCCTAGTGCTAAATTCTCTATTAGAGAATAAACTCTCCAATTTAGAGAATGGGGTAAAGAGGCGGGAAATGATGGCGAAAATATCGCTATTTTGAATAAGTAAATACATTATTTCCCTCCTTCCAGGTTCCATTGGATTGGCGAACAAACTCCAAGATTATAGTTGAATCAGCAGGAGACCAAGCAGGCTTATCATCACGGCCTTTAATGGAAATTTTAAACTTACCATCTTTATAGTCATAATTTGTGTTTTCCCAAGAAGTCTTTGCACCATTTTCATCATAAACAAACCAATCGTGAGGTGTGATAACGCCGTTATATTTAAAATAGTTAACCCAATTACCACCACTGCGTTTTTCCGCAAGAATGCTTCCATCGTTTTTGATGGTGATTCTTACGCTATCGCTTGTGTATACCCCTGCAAAATCCTGCGCTTTTTGAGTAAAATCGCTACTGACTGCATCCTTAAAGGACTCGAAGTTTCCTTCGTTGGTTCCTACTTCATTGTGCCAACTATCCACCCATGCGCTGAGAGTAGAATCGTCAGCTTTGCCATCACAATTGTTGTCAAGAATGAATGATCCTGATTCAATCTTGGCGTTGATGACGTCCGCGAAGGAGATTTGGCCAGTCGCAATTGCTTTATTGAGAGTATTCGCATTTGCACTTCCATAAAAGCTTAAATTAACAGAACCTTTCAACTTGTCGATATTGAAGCCATTTAAATCTAATGCAACGTCCGTCCAAGAAGGGTTGCCATCGGAATCCGTAGTATATTTAAATTCATTCCCAGTAAATACTTTTTCAATATAAATTGGAGACTTATCGCTCGTTGTAGTTGGGGTGCTGCTGAAAGTTTCTTCAAGTTTTTCTTTTGCTACACCATCTTCAAATCCCATCATATAGAGAAGGACAGTTTCTCCAATTTTATTCAAAAAATCAGAGCCAGACATCTTTTTGTTGGAAATATTCTTCACCTCATCATCATCGTTCTTTTTTACGCGATGGATATACATTGTTCCATTCGGATTGTCTTTGCTTGTCTCGTAACCAAAATACGCGAAGTATTTGCCTGCATTTGCTTCAAGAAGAGAACCAATTATTTGAATATGTGGCGTATACAAATACCCATAAACTTTAACGGTTTCGCCTTTTAAATAAACATAAAAATCAAGATTTAAAGTAATTTTCTTAATTTCCCAGCTCCACAAAGAAGCACTTAACGTGATTCCATTTTCATCTTTGACGTGATAAGTAGAATATCCTTTTGCCTTTGTCACTGCATTGACGGAATTGTTTTCGTCAAATTGATAGGTTTCATCGTTCCCTAAAATCGCGCTATTGAGGAGATATTGGAGAAGAAATTGAATACTAGACCAATCAGTATATTTCTCTACATTGTGCTTAGCATATTCGCCGTTTTCATCAGTGACGATAGAACCATTAAATCCATCGCTTGAATATTGGAATGCGTTCCAATTATAAGAAGAACCAAGTTTTCTACCTGGAGCAACGTAATTCTTTTCAAATTTCAAAGTGAAGTCGATATCGCTATTTTTAGTCTTCGTTTGAATATTGATGGATTCAATGTTTCCTTTTTTGCGGCCACTATTTTCCTTAAAACCATCTTGGTTCTCCAACGCATAGTAATCACCCGAATAAGCAATAGACAAAATAATATCGCTATCAAGCGATAAAGTTGAGCCATTAACGGTAATCTTGGCTACTTTATTTGTTTCATCTAGATTAAATGATTTTAATAAAGAAGAAGATAATAAAGGATTAATTTCATTAGCTTTTAAAGCCTTGAGGAGCACGGAACTGCTTTCCACGTTAGTAAACCAATCAAGATATTTTGTGAAACGCTCATCCTTTGTTTTGGTGAATGCCTTAAATAAAGACAAAATCCCTTGCAAAGAATCCATGGTGAACCTTCCTTGGAGAGGCTTTGCTCCACTTTCAGGAGTGTTGATCATGAAAAACATGTTGTTTGCTTTGGAAACGCGATGATGTTCTTCCCAAGCGTCATCGATAACATCGATACCAAGCTGATAATTTTGTGTTTTTTCATTCCCATCTGCGTCTTTACCTTTAATATCTTTGAATACGATTTTCCCAGTGCCTTTCCGTTCATTAATATCAAATGTAATTTTGCTATCGCTATCTTTATCGATATAAAAGCCATCAGGATTATTGCTGTCAAGGCTCTTCATGTGCCCAGAAATAGAAATCGTCGCGTGTTTCTCGTTTGCAAGTTTCTCTAGGCTATCAAAAATATCGGGCAATCTTCTTAGATACGCTCTTCCTTCTTCGCTTGGCTTAGTGATAAAGAAAGAACTATTCGTGGATTCGTCATTAAAAGCGAGATAACCATTAATAGCTATTTTGCCAAAGGCGAAATCATAAATTTCAATTCCTACGAGTCGCTTATGAGAACCATTATAGATAGAAATAACTAACGAGCCACTAGATAGTCCCAACGCTTTTAAATCAATTGTTAAGTCTAAGGTAGGAACGGTTTTGTTACCGACTTCTTTCGAACTTTCTTTGATGGAACTAATCAAACGAAGCATTTTTTCATATTCGCCCGTTTCAATTCCGCTTAACGCGCTACCACTAGAAGTGATTAAAAGATAATCGTCTAGAATCGCATTAATCGTGTCCACTAATTTAAATTTCCCAAATAGGCCATTTAGAATATCTTTGATATCAAGGACTTTTGTTTCGGTTAAGGAGCCACGCAAAGAAGTTTTGGAATCACTATTTGTCAAATCTAAAACCTTTCCAATCATGGCATCGAGGGTGAAAAAATCCATCTTCGTCTTTAAAGCATTCGTCGTAAGATATGCGTATCCTTTGTCTAGATAAACGCCCTCGTTTTGCTCACGAACAAAATCTAAGTTTAACTTTTTTGAAACGGGGTTTTCTTTATTTGGTTCAATAACAAAATCGAATTGACCGTTTAACGCATTAGGCAAAGAATCGCTCGATATTCTTTTTCCTGAGGAAGAAAACGAATTAGAGACATCAGCTTTTATAGATAATCCTAAGGTGGCTTCTTCTACATTATCATTAGCGGAACTATCAGAAATAGAGTGAGCGAGATTAAACTTTCCCTCCAAAGAAAAACGGGGAGATTTGGCTAAAGGATATAAGCGGTCCAATAATCCAGTAACATCGATTAAACGGCTATATTGAGCGTCTTCCGCTTTTAAATTTGGGAACGAATAACCCTCTTTTAACGGAACAATCGAAGATGTTAAACGAATTTTTTTCGAATGTACGGAATTAGAAAGACCCACAAAATGTGAGGATTCTTTTTCATCATAAATCGCAATGGAACGAAGATTTCCTTCCGCGTCAGAATTCAAGCGGATGGGTAGAGAAAAGGAATCAATGTTCACTTGGAAAGTATATTCATAATTGCCATTCCCCTTATCTTCCCCTTCGCTCAAAGAAAGGCTTGTTTTGGCTTTCTTTAGGGTACTAGAAGAATCGTTAGAAAAAGAGTTCGTCTTTAAAATGCTCGTAAAATTAGAAACGATAGACCCGTATTTATTAATCAAATCAAACAAGTGGTCAATGAGTTCGCTTAATTCGTCTTCTGAGCTACCCTTCGCGATGCCGATTTTATATTTAAGATCGTATTTCTTTTCGGATGAATCGATATCGGTGAGAGATAAATACAAGGTTTCATTCGAATAATTAGCGCGAATAGAAACAACGCTTTCATTGTTATAAGTGACGGGTAAAGACGCATCAAATTGTAAAGGTTCATCATCACTAGGGACCTTTAAAGAAAGCGAGCCATTATTAATTTCAATCGTTTGGTCATGATAATTCCCATTCATGGCTTTCGTAGGAACTAAGAAAGCAAAATCAAGGTTAGAAATAGAAAGACCATTTTCTGCTTGTTGCCTAATCGCTTCCGAGAGTTCTTCCCCGCTTAAAGGGGAATGGGAAGAATAGTGAGAAGAAGAATCTTCTTCACTCGTTTCAATTTCGTTATGATTCGATTCGTTCTTAGCAAGTCCGTAGCTAGAAACAGAAAAAACACTCGCTAAGGTGAGTGACCACAAAGTAAGTTTTGTGACGAGTGTCTTATTCATCACATTTCACCTCGATAAGAGCAAGGCTCGTTGAGCTCAGGAATCTTATAATCGCCACCACGCTCGTACACTACACGGATTTCGGAAGTCGTAGAGGATGGAAAAGGGACGCTAGCTTTAGTTACAGTATATTTTTCAAAGGAAGTAAGGGAAAGAAGGTTAAGCTTTTCATCAAGTTCGAAAACAAGATGGCAATAATCAAAATCTGGTTTGCAAGAAAGCTCCGAAATCGTTTTCATTTGGACCGCATATGCAAAAACGCCTTTAACTGGATCAAGTTCAATATTAACGGTATAACCATTATCGGTTTTTGTAGCCTTTGTTTCACCATACATCGCGTCTTTCTTTTCGCCAACTAAAACGGTTTTATCACTCACAATATAAGAACTTGTTGTGGATAAAAGTCTACCCATGTGGGCAATATATCCTTCTTTATCAAAGGTTTCCTTTTTACAATCGGTAAAGTCGAAAGAATAGGCACCTTTGTTATTTTTTTTAGAAGAATAGTTCATCGTGACAGAAATATTGTCTCCATCATTCGTTTGATACATCCGGTCCGCCACATTGACTAAGCCTGTAGAGATGGATTCTTCAAAAAAGAGATTGCCATTACGAATCGTTGTGCTGCGAATATCTTGATGAACAACGCTAACTACAGCATCCGCATCCGCATAGCCCACGCCTTGACTATAGAGATGCTCTTCATTTTGAGCTAAGCAAATGGATATTTCCGCCATTTGAGTAGGAGAAAGGGCTTCGGAATAATTTGCAATGCCTTTCTTTTGAGCCTTTTGGTAGGTTTCATAAACTTCATCATAGTCAGGATAATAACTTTGATAATTGGTGGAACCAGCGTCCACTTCTTGGCCAGCAGATAAAATTTCTTTGGCCTTAACGCCGATAAAAACACCGAGAGTGATTGAAGGCACTAAAACAAGCGCATACGAAAGTGCGTGAAAACGAAATTTTCTCGCCTTTTTTGGTTCTTTGATTTCTCCTTTATTTTGTGATTCGATAGAAGGAGTTTCCGTTTCGTTTTTGATTAGACTTTCTTGCTCGTTCATAACCAAGCTAATCTTAACAAATTACAAAAAGCAAAAACGCTCACGCGTAAGGCGCGCGAGTAGAATTTAATCTACGAATTGTAGAATAATCGATATTATCGAGTCTTTTTTAAGCATTTTTAGCAATAAATGAGATTCTAAAAAACTAATAATTTCTTGAAAAAACATAAAAAGCCAGCACGCAGCTGGCTAGTTTTAGAAAGGACAATTAATCGTGGATTGTGGAATTTCTTAACGTTAATCTTGCCTCAAATTTATAAGTTTTCTCCGTTAAGTTACCATTGATGAGATCAATAAGCATATACATGCTGCGCTTACCAACTTCCGCCATATCAATATCCATAGAAGTCAAAGTAGGACGAATGATATTCGCATATTTCGTGCCGACTAAAGAAAGCACTTCTACGTCTTCTGGAACACGAAGCCCACTATCGGTAGCGGCATTTTCTACCGCAGCGGCAATGGAATCGCGATAAGCAATAAAATATCCTTCTCGATGCGTTTGAAAATATTCTAAGAAATCGTGATAAGTGCGATTATAGGAATCATCAACATTGATGATGCTATATGGCTTTCCTAGTTTCTCGTTTGCTTCCACGAAGAACTTTTCCGCTTTCGCGAGCATTCTTCCACCATCATGAACGTGAAGGAAAGTCATTTGTTTTCTTCCGCCATTGTAATAATAATCATTGATAATGCTCTTCAAGATATCGCCGAATCCAAAAAGAACAGAACCCGTTCTATCTCCAGTTACCTTATTATTAACAACGATAGAAGGGACATTATAAGAAGCGATTTTCATGATGTCTTCTTCTTCAAGCTCATCGTCAAAGATAATTGCACCATCGACATGGGTCGTGATGACTTTTTCAATCATCGAAAGGGCTTCTTCATGACTATGGCTCGTTGTAAATAAAGTAAGAACAAATCCTTTTTGCTTAGCGATTTCGCTTATCCCGTTAAGCATATTAGAAATATAAACGTAATTCGCGCTTGGGATGACAACGCCGATATTGGTTGTTTTGTTTGTAGCGAGGGCTTGCGCTAATCCGCTAGGTTTATAGCCAAGACGACGAATCGTCTCTTCCACTCTATTTCTAGTTGCTTCAGTGACATTGCCTTGTTTGTTGATGACGCGAGAGACCGTAGCAAGAGATACTCCCGCTGCTTGAGCGACTTGGTATATCGTGACTCTGTCTTTAAGGTTTTCCATGGTTTGCCTCCATTAGCTTCAATCATAAATGAAACAAAATGAAAAGCAATGAAAAACGAAATTAAAATGTATGGCGAACAATTTTTAGTGATTAGTGTTTTGTAAAAATGTCACTAATCATCGGACTTTTATTCATTTTTTAAAGAAAATTAAAATGTAAATCTTTGAAAATAAGAGACGATGAACCGTTAAAAAATCTTAAATATTAAGCAAAGAAGTCCGAGCCTTCGCTTTTATCAACGACTAGATATGCTACTCCTTCGTTTTTCTTGGAAAGCCCTAATTCATAGGCGTTACAGATCGAAACGTCGATTGGAATATTCTTTTCAACGTGGCTAAGGAATAATTTCCCTTCGTTATCTAAAGAGCCATTAACTTTCACCACGACATTTTCATCAACATTAAGATTAGAATAAAAAGAGACCGTTTGAACTTTTTTCTCTCGTAGGGCCAAAGTGACAATATGAGCTTTTTCTTCTAACGGATGTTCTTCTAAGGAAAGAACTTTTGCGACAAAGTAGCCACTATTCTCATTTCGTTCAAGTGGTGGCAATTTTTCCGCTAATAAAAGAATATTCACGGCCGTAAAAATTTGGGTATCGTTACTTAAAATCGCCCCATCATGAGGAATAATGATGTGTTTAGAAATATGAAAGAGATTAATCCCAACGCGCTCGCCATTGGAAAGCAAAGTTACAATATCCCCATTGCGGGTGGATGAAGTGACATTCTTAGTTGGATCAATCAGGACGAAAAGAACATCTCCTGGAATTTCATGATTATAGTAAAAACGATACATGATTAATTCTCCTTTTTAATAATAATGCGATGAATGGTTTTATGAATCGAGCGGAAGTTTTTTTCGTATTCGCTCATATAATCATCTTCCGCAACTTCCTGATAATCTTCCTCATTTAAGACTATAGGAATTTTCCCTATTTCAATCTGCTCTAAGGTAAACGCATAAAGCCCATCGTTATCGGTTTTAATGCGGATTTCGCCACCCGGAAGAAGTAACGACATCATTTCTTGAAGACGCTTAAGGGTAGTAAGACGTCTTTTTTCATGACGTTTTTTTGGCCAAGGATCACTAAAGTTCAAATAAATGCGATTAAATTTAAATTGAGACAGATTCTCAAACGCGTTATCAAAATCGCTTGCCATGATACGCAGATTATTGGCTTCTTGCTCTACCGCTTTTTTCGCAAAAGTCCCCGCAATAGAAACATCTCGCTCTAAAGCAAGCAAGTGGACATTTGGATTATTTTTAACGAGCGCCAAAGCAAAATCACCTTTGCCTGCACCGATTTCTAAATATAGAGGGGATGCAAAAAAAGAATCAGAAATGGAAATATCAGAAGTAACAACTTCTGGGTGCTCTAATAAATACGGAGCTGCCCATTTTTTGTAGCGTCCTCTCATGCTTTTAATTTCCCAAGCATATAAATAGCACGTGCATAGATCGCAATATCTTTGTAAAAGTCATCTAAATAAAGATATTCGGTTGGCGCGTGCATATCACCAGGATGGTTTTTGAAAGCGGCGCCAAAGGCAACGATATTTTTCGCTTCTTTTGCGTAAGTTCCTCCGCCAATCGTGAAAGGCTTAGCGAATAAATCAAGCGTTTCGCGTTTATAAGCTTTCATAAGGGTGGAAACCAAAGGACTCTTTTTATCAAAAAGAAGCATAGAAGTACTACTGACTGTAGTTACCGTTAAGCCACTCTCCTCACTAAGCTTTTTTAAGCATTCATCCGCGCTAGCGTTCTCGCCATAACGGAAATCGAGAGAAATCGTAAGTTCGTGATTAGCATAACGAACTAAGCCGTAATTATACGTATTCGCGCCAAGTTCTTTTGAGAGACAAGCTCCACCAAAAGAAGAACCATCGCTATTGTGAAGCGCTTTTTCAATACGCTTTAAAGCGGCGATGTTATAGAAATCTCCTAGTGCCTTAAAAGCGATTAAAGCGGCATTCGTGCCTAATTCTGGCGTTGAACCATGCGCAGCTTTCCCTTTGAAAGTAACAATCGTAAGAACTTCGTTGCTTGAAAGATCAAAAGAGATGTTATTCTTAGAAAGATATTCTTCAAACTTTTTATCACGAGGCAAGGTCGTAACGATTTTATCGCAAACGGCATTGGCGACTTCTCCGCCCATCATTTCAATGATCGGTCCAAGTTCCCCTTTGTAAGAAAGCGTAGCGCGACGAATGGCTTTTTCTCCATAGATGAGAGGCCAATCCGCATCCGGAGTGAACCCATAATCGCATTCTTCTTTATGAAGGGTATGGAAATAATAATTAAGGCAACTAGATCCTCTTTCTTCATCACCCCCGCTTACAAGACGAACGCGGTAACCTTTGATTAAACCATTATCTTTTAGTAATTTAATTGCATATAAAGAAGCGATAAGAGGCCCTTTATCATCCGCACATCCGCGGCACACCATCTTGCCGTCTTTTACGATAGGTAACCACGGGGAATGCTCCCACTTTCCTGTCGCAGGAACAACATCGCTATGGCCGTAAATTCCAATCAAAGGTCCTTCTTCCCCAATGGAAAGTTCTGTGCAATATCCATCGCACGTATCGACCTTAAAGCCATAATCTTTTCCAAGCTTAGCTAAATAATCGAGCGCCTTTTTGACGTTTGTCCCAAAAGGTTGGCCATTCTTTGCCGTTGAAGCGTCGTAAACGCTAGGGATACGAATGTCTTCCTGTAACGCATTCAAAGCGATTTTTTCATAATTCTTCGCTAATTTTTTGAAATTTGGCATGCAATATTGTCCTCTCTATTTTCGTAATAATTTTGTCAATGTTTTTCCAACAATCGGGGTAAAAATAGCCCCGAGAATCGCTTCTCCTAAACTTCCAAGCAATAATATCACCGTAACTCCGACAACAATTCCATTTCCAATCGGACTAGAAAGCGAGAAAAACGAAATCATTTCCGTTGGATAGAATAGGAAGAGATCCGCAAATACTAGGCCCGTATGAAGTAAAGTAAGCGCGAAACAAATGGCCGCGATGACGAAGCCATTCCGATATAGTTTATTCCCTTTCTTAAGAAAGAAAAAGGCAAGACCGGCAAAAAATCCAAAGAGAGCACGTGGCAAGACGCTCACCCAAGGATAAACAAAAAACGCATTTAGACCAGCGGCGTTTTGTATCGCTTGGAACCAGCTTGTTAAACCAAAAGCAACCCCATATAGAATCCCTCGTTTCCAATCCCCACGATACGCACCAACTAAAACAGGCAGATGAAGCAGGGTCAAAGATATGCCTGGCACAATGGTAATGTAGCCAAACTGAGGGACAAAGCCCATGATGATGATTAAAGCAATAATGGCGGCGTCTTCCGTAAGAGACGAAACGCTTTCTCTAGAAGAAGAAGGAGAAACAAAATGCAAAAAACGGAAATAGCCTAATAGTAAGCAAATCATTAAAACCCAAAAAATAATTGTGGTCATTTCCATAAAATTACTCCAAATTCGTAGCGATATTTCGATTTCGCTTATCAATCTCTTTTAACCCTAATAGTAAAAGCCATTCTTCGAAATGGAATTCCGGGAGAAGTTCTTTGACATAAAAAGAATTCCCGCCAGTCAAAACAGGAAACAAAGGACGTCCCACTTCTTTTTGAAATGATTCATAAAAGCCTTTGATTTCATAAACGGTGCCGTTAAGAATCCCGCTATTCATGGAATCGCTTGTGTTTCTCCCGATCACTTTTTTAGTGATTACGCCGCTTACTTGCGGAAGAGTGGCGGTCCCCCGCACTAAAGCGTTCATGGAAATTAGAAGCCCCGGAGCAATCGCACAACCCCCAAAATATCCATGCTCATCAACATAAATATATTTATTCGCCGTACCTAAATCAGCGATAAAAAGATTGTTACCAAAAATAGAAGTTGCTCCAACCGCATCGGCAACCAAATCGCTCCCGACTTCAATCGGGTTCTCTACCGCTAATTTTATCCCTGTTTTTAAGCCTGGCCCTAAAATCAATGGCCGTATTCCTAAAATATCCCTGCAAACCCTATCCCAAATACGAGTAAGAGAGGGAACTACGCTAGAGATGATGGCTCGCGAAAAAGAAAAATGCGCCGCTTCTCTTTTCAAAAAAGAAGAAAATAGGACGCGATATTCATCTAAGCTCCGCTCGGTATTGGATTTCGTCTTAAACGTTTTTAATAATGTATCGCCATCAAAAACGCCTAAATCCGTCATCGTATTGCCGATGTCTAAAACTAATAGCATATATGGTCTACCTCCGCTTCCATCCTTTTCCAAGAAGGTATGGAGCAAATTAAATTATAACGAAGTATTTTTTTCTTTCTAGCGCTAGAATAATTAGCATGTCAATTTGGAGAATTTACGGCATCAAGAAATGGTTCATTATCTCACTAATCGCTTTAGTGATTATTTGGGGTGCTTTCTTTACGGCGTTAGGATTTTATTTTGTCTATCCTTCTCATCTCTATATTTATTTGCTGGTCTTTTTAGGCCTATATGCCTCGAGCTCAATTTATGTTCTTCTGAAGCAATCGTTATTCCGCTTCATTAAATTCACAAAGATGGGTGGAGAGATAATGCAAGGAAAAATCATTTACGAAATTCCTTCTACCGGTGAAGCGAGTTCTCGCCCTTTAGCGATCATTGAAGTTAATAACAAAAAACGCGTTGTCGCACTTTTAGCGATGTTTCCTCGTTCTTTCAAGAAAGTATTAAAAGAAGGTGACAAAGTTACGATATACAAAATAATAGGAGAGCAAATCGCTCTCCTATTAACGCCCATTAACCAATAACGAAGTTAACGATCCTTCCTTTAACGACAATTATCTTCTTTATCGATTTATCGCCAATGAAGGCTTTCACTTTCGAGGTGAGGGCTTTTTCTTTAATTTCCTCTTCGCTACAATCAAGAGGAACTTCAATCAAATCACGTAATTTCCCATTCACAGAAACGCTGAGTTTCATGGTGTCACTAACGAGTTTTGATGGGTCGTAAGTCGGCCAGCTTTCATAAGCAATCGTCCCCTTATGACCTAGTTTCTCCCACATTTCTTCGCCTACAAACGGGCAAATGCAAGAGAAAATTTTTGTGAATCCTTCTAAGTAAGGACGATATAATTCATTTGCCTTATATGCATCGTTTACGAAAACCATCATCGCACTAATCGCGGTATTGAAAGAAAGAGATTCATAATCTTCAGTCGCTTTTTTCACCAATGCGTTATAGCTACGATCAAGCTCGCCGCTATTTTTTTCGGTGATTTTTTTCGCGAAAGCCTCATCATCGACAAGGCGATAGGCACGTTCGATGAAACGACGCGCCCCAACAAGTCCTTTGGTACTCCATGGCTTAGAATCGCTAAGAGGGCCAGCAAACATTTCAAATAGGCGCAAGGAATCTGCACCACTCTCGTTAACAATCTTATCCGGGTTGACGACATTTCCGCGTGATTTACTCATCTTCTCGCCATTCTCTCCAAGAATCATTCCCTGGTGATAAACACGTTTAAATGGTTCGTCACAGCTTACTACACCGATATCCTGAAGGAATTTATGGTAGAAACGAGCGTAAAGAAGATGCAAAACAGCATGTTCTTGGCCACCGATATATAAATCAACTGGTAACCAATGATCGAGAAGCTTTTTGTCTGCGATAGCTTCATCATTATGCGGATCAATATAGCGGATGTAATACCAACTCGAACCTGCCCATTGTGGCATAGTGTTAGTTTCTCTCACCGCTGGCTTTCCTTCATAAGTCGTATTCAGCCAAGAAGAAGGAGCCTTAGAAAGAGGCGGTTTCCCATCTTTCGCAGGTTGATAGTCGTCAAGAGGTGGAAGAACAAGCGGAAGATGGTCTTCGCAAACGTGTTCCTTGCCGTCTTCAGTTTGTACCATCGGGATCGGCTCGCCCCAATAACGCTGCCTCGAGAAAATCCAATCACGCAATTTGTAATTCGTGACGATCTTGCCTTTTCCTAAGGAAACGAGTTTATCTGCGATTGCAGCTTTTGCTTCAGCGATATTCATGCCATCAGCAAAATCGCTATGAATATGAGGAGCGTCTCCGACAAACGCTTTTTCCTTAATATCGCCTTCTAGCACCTGAATCATAGGGAGCCCATGGCGTTTAGCGAAGGCGTAGTCCCTTTCATCGTGAGCGGGAACCGCCATAACCGCGCCAGTGCCATATGAGCCAAGAACATAATCGGCAACGTAAATCGGGATGACTTTACTATTGATTGGATTAACCGCATAAGCTCCCAAAAAGACACCTTCTTTGTCTTTTTGATTGAGCTCACTACGATCAAGATCACTTTTGCTTGCGGCCTTTTTGACGTAAGCTTCCACTGCTTCTTTTTGTTCTTTGCTCACAAGTTTTTTAACAAGCGGATGTTCTGGAGCTAAGCAGCAATACGAGCAACCAAAAAGCGTATCGACTCTCGTGGTGAAGACTTTAAAGAAATCGGAAGTATCTTTTACCGCGAAAGTGATTTCGACACCTTGGCTTCTACCAATCCAATTTTTCTGAAGCTCAATGGTGCTTTTTGGCCAATTGAGTTCTTTTAAATCTTTTTCAAGACGATCAGCGTAACGCGTGATACGCAAAACCCATTGGCGCATCGGTATACGAATGACTGGGAATCCGCCACGCTCACTTTTGCCATCGATCACTTCTTCATTAGCGAGAACCGTTCCAAGTTCTGGGCAATAATTCACTGGCATATTGCCAACATAAGCAAGATCATGCTCAAACATCTTGGCAAAAATCCACTGCGTCCACTTATAGTAAGAAGGATCGATTGTCGCAAATTCCTTGCTCCAATCAATGGACATGCCTAGCATTTTGATTTGTTCTTTGAAATGCGCGATATTTTTGCGGGTAAATCCTTCTGGGTGCTCATTGTTTTTTCTAGCATAGTCTTCCGCTGGTAAACCAAAAGCGTCCCAGCCCATTGGATGGAGGACGTTAAATCCCTGCATTCTTTTCATACGTGAGACAATATCAGTCGCCGTATACCCTTCTGGATGCCCGACATGGAGCCCTTGTCCACTCGGATAGGGGAACATGTCTAGTGCGTAATATTTCGGTTTAGAAAAATCATGGGTATCGCAATAAAAAACATGATTGTCATCCCAGTATTTTCTCCATTTTTCTTCAATGCGTTTATGATCGTAAGCCATAATATAAATTCGTCTTTCTTCGACAAAGTTAATGCCGATTCACCAATTCTAAATACATGCCCATGTAATTTCTTGCGCTATTGGACCAACTGCGATCAAGCTTCATGGCATTGCGCGCAACGGCGTAATAATCTTTTTGATTAGCATAGAGGCGACTAGCGACTCCAATCGCGTAATCAAGCCCTTCCGCGTTATAGTCATTAAAGCCAATACCGTCTTTCCCTTTCGTCGATATTTCGTCATATCCATGAACCGTATCAACAAGACCTCCCGTATAGCGAACGATAGGAAGAGTGCCATATCGCTGCGCAACCATTTGTGAAATTCCGCATGGTTCAAATAAGCTTGGCATGAGGAAGAAGTCACTACCGGCGTAGATTTTATGAGCCAAAGCATTGCTATAGCCAATATAGATACCGCATGTATCAGGGAAATCGTTACGCAATGATTCTAATTTTTGCTCAAGTTCATATTCGCCTGACCCTAAAACAACAAGGTTCGCACCATTAGAAAGAGCTTTTCTACCGCTTTCTAAGACCAAATCAATTCCTTTTTGCCAAGATAAGCGAGAAACTAATCCATAAACCGGGCCGCCATACCAATGAATATTGAAGGCGGATAATAAATCCTTCTGGTTTGCATGCTTTGCGCTCACTAAGGTTCTAGAAGTGTATTTTTTCGCTAAGAATTCATCAT
Organism: Caryophanales bacterium UBA6865; assembly: GCA_002449265.1. Taxonomy (GTDB): domain Bacteria; phylum Bacillota_I; class Bacilli_A; order RFN20; family CAG-826; genus UBA4951. Next base: position 33,339 of record DKCV01000025.1, read on the forward strand.
GAGAAGGATTCCATTCTTTAGTATCGATGCCATTCAAAAACCCTGCAAAATCCGCTTCTCTAAGACGAAGAACATCGGATAGACCTTGACTTCCTAATGGGGTAAGGAGTTCTTCTCGATGCGTTGGAGAAACGGTCGTAATTTTATCGGCATAGATAATGCCGGCTTTTAACGTGGAGAACAAATCCTGGAAGCGAACATTGCCATTACTATAAATCTCATCGCTGAGGTTGAAGAAATTGCCTAAGAAATAACGGTCAAGCATCCCTTTAAAGGCAGGGTTATGAATCGTTAAAACAAAGTGCATCTCGTTATAAAAGGGGTCACCTTTCCTTCCTTCTTTAATAATGCAAGGAACCATCGCGCTTTGCCAATCGTGAACATGGACAATATCTGCTTTGAAGGATAAGAATTTCAATAATTCTGTCGCTGCCAAAGCGTAGAAAGCAAATCTCTCTCCATCATCGTTATAACCATAGAGATTTTCGCGGTCAAAATAATAAGGGTTATCTATAAGATAATAATGAATCCCGTCGATCTCAGTAGCGAATATCGTTGCCGTTTGTCTTCGCCAGCTCATCGAAACCGTGAAAGAGCCGATTTGGCGAATCGGGTATCCACCCTTCCTTTTGATTGACTCATAAAATGGAAGAGCAATGATAACATCATTCCCTTCTTTAGCGAGTTCAGCGCTTAACGCATATGCTACATCCGCTAAACCGCCACTTTTCGCGAGTGGGTTACTCTCGCTGGCAAACATTGCAATCTTCATAAAATAGCCCCCTGTTTCAAATAAATAATGTTATATGGATCGCCTTTTATCGTATGGCGCGCGGTGATGATGGAATATTTATCCACGACAACATCGCCAAGTTTTACTTCATCCCCCACAGAAACTTGGCTTAGGATAATGGCGCGTTTAATCACGGCGCCTTTCCCGATTTTAACGCCACGACAAAGGATAGAATCGGTCACTTCCCCTTCTACGATGCAGCCATTGGAGACAAAGGAATTACGAACATCGGCATTTTCTCCATATAGAGCGGGTGGGGTGTCGTGAGTTTGCGTATAGATTGGCCAATCTGGAACGAAGAGCTGTTCGGCAACATCGCGGTCTAATAATTCGAAGCTATATTCCACATAATGAGGCAAGGAATCGAAGCAACGGGCATACCCTTTAAATTCATGGGCATGCATTTTATAGGCGCCGATTTCCGCTAGCCAAGCAAGAGTCTCGCGCATGCCATAGGCACTACTCACTTCATTATGGCGACGAATCACTTCCGCTAAGACTTCCCGGTTAATGATCCACACTTCAAGAGAAACATTCGCGCTTTTCTCTTTTCCTTCATTTTTTCTAGCGCGGCGAACATAACCATTTTCATCGATATCAAAAAGGTTAGAGCTTCCGAATTCGCGGTCAGCATCATCAATCTTCTTATATAAAACGGTGATGTCTTCTCCTCTAGCGATATGTTCTTCCAAAATTGGGCGCAAATCCAAATTCATGATGATGTGGGCGCTTTGGAAAACGACATAAGAGGCATCGCTATCGTATAAAACCCAATCATTTTCAAGGATGTTATTAATGTCGGTGTTATATGCTTCATTGAGTGAGCCTTTTTCATTGAAGAAGATGGTTTCTTTTCCAACTTTGGTATTGGTAACCCAGCTCATCATGCTGCCCATGTGTTTAAGGATGGAACGTTGATGGTTTTTTACCAAAATACCAACGTTATCGATTTCGCTATTGCAGAAATTACTGAGGGCGAAATCGCAGAATGCGTAACGCCCCAAAAAGGAAGTCGAAGCAAGAGGGCGGTTGCTCGTTAATTCGCCAAGTTCTGGCGAATTGTGACAATCTAAAAGACCAATGACGTTTTTCATAACAATTATTTCCCTGCCTTTCCATTGCAAACGAGGGCAATGCCGTCGTGCTCGAGATTGATTTTTTCATTTGCTTCAACTAGCGTCTCAGGACCAATAATTGCGTCCTCGACTTGCGCGCCTTTCTTAATCAAAGCGCCATTCATGATAACGGTGTTCTTGCAATAGGCGCCAGCTTCAATCGTAACGTCGCCAGAAATAACGCAATGGTCAACATTTCCTAATACAATCGCACCTTGGTTAATCAAAGAATCCTTTACTTCAGCGCGTGGCCCAATGTATTGAGGGTGGCTTCTTAAATCCTCAGAATAAATTTTGTTTTCGCCTTGTACGGTATATAAATTGACTAAGGGATCGCCAGAGAGAAGTAAATCCATGTTGGCTTGATGTAAGCTAGCGACCGTGCCGACGTCTTTCCAATAGCCATGGTAGGTATAAGCAACAAGCTTCTTTCCTTCCGAAAGCATAGTAGGTATGATGTTTTTCCCAAAATCGTGATCGCTATCTAATTTCGCGTCAGCAATAAGCTCTGCGCGTAACACTTTGTAAGTGAAAATATAGATGCCCATCGAAGCGAGATTGCTGATTGGCTTCTTTGGCTTTTCGACAAAATTCGTGATGTTGTCATCTTTATCGGTAACGAGAATTCCAAATCGAGACGCTTCTTCCATTGGAACTGGATAAACCGAAATCGTGCAATCCGCCTTGCTATTAATATGTTTTTTGAGCATATCTAAATAATTGCAGCTATAAATATGATCGCCCGAGAGAATCAAAACATATTCTGGATTGACGCTATCAAGCCAATCGATGTTTTGGTAAATTGCATCAGCAGTTCCTAAATACCAGTTGCTGCCTTCTTCAGTTTGCTTTGGCGTTAATACAGAAGTTAAGGATTTGTTTCCATTAAGCCCCCATTTTTCACCATTTCCGATATAAGTATTTAATTCACTGCTTTCGTATTGGGTTAAAACGCCAACGCAGTGAATCCCACTATTTGCGCAGTTGGACAATGGAAAATCGATGATTCGGTATTTTCCTCCATAAGAAACAGCAGGTTTTGCGCGCTTTTTTGTCAAAGCCTGCAAGCGGGTGCCTTTTCCACCCGCTAAGATCATAGCGGCCAATTTTGTGCTCATTTAGTATTCTCCTCAAACGGCGATCTTTCTTTGAAATACTATAACATAGTATTTGCCTAGAAAATACGCTCGAACCAACCTTTTCGTTAATTTTTTTCTTTTTCTTTACGAAATAAAACCGAAAGACAGTCAAGGAAAATGCACTTACGTCATTTTTATTAAGAATTGTTTTGCGCTCAATATACCGATATGGTATATTTCTAAGCGCGCTTTTAGCGTTGTAGAGGTAAAAGTTATGTCAAGAGTATGCCCAGTTTCCGGAAAAAAGGCGATGAGTGGTAACAACCGCAGCCATAGTGTCCGCGCTACACGCCGCACTTGGAACGTCAATCTTCAAAAGTACAAAGTTGAAATTAACGGCAAGATGGTTGAGGTCAGAATGTCCGCTCGTGCTTATCGCGCTTTGAACAAGAGCACCAAGAAAACCACCGAAGAAGCAAAATAAATTATTTCATTTCTAAAGCAAAAGATGCCCGTAGGCATCTTTTCTTTTATCGATTTATCGTAAGAAAATAGAGACCAATTAAAGCGATGAGGTTATTAAGAATCGCTACAAAGTAAAGCACCCATTCACTATACGGAAGAACGAACCTTTTTGGTCTACAATAACTAACGGAGCCGTCCTCACTCACACTCTTTTCTAATTTTGCCCAGTCCTTAAGTTTGGGATTAATAAGAAGCAAAACAGAAGCAAATAGTCCTAAAAAGAGAAATATGGTAACGATCAAGCTAAAGACATCTCTTAAATTGCGGTAAACCGCCGCAAAATAAAAGCCAGACATCCCGCAAAACAATATTTCGCCAATTCCCGTAACGCAAAATAAGGATAGATGCTGCTTTGCGAAAGATAAATCGATATAGCTTAAGAAATATTGCCCTAAGGGTGCAATAATGCCCGCTAAAGAAAGCCCGACAAAAAAGAGACTATAATTCAGGTCGAATTGTTGAATAGCAAATAAGCCGTATAAGCCTGGTAAGATTCCAGTCAATAGGGATAATCCTTCCAATACTCTTAAGGGGTAATACAACTTGCTCTCTTTAGGTGGAAATAATTCATAAGAAAAATAGGAACGAAACGAAAATCTATCTTTGCTTTTCTTTTGAGTTAATGCTAAAAAGAGAAAACAAGCGGGTAACAAAATCGTAAGCAATAAGAAGATGATGAAAAGAATCATTCTTTTCCCTCCAAAAGGGCAAACCGTTTTGCAAAATCGTCATGCCCATATAAATAAGAGCCAGCGACAAGGAGTTCGGCACCTTTTGCGATTGCCTCTTTCGCCGTTTTCTCGTTAACTCCCCCATCGATTTCTAAAATCGGGGGGTTGGATAAATGGTCGAGTTCTTTTCTTAACTTTGAAATTCTTTCTAGCCCATTCGGATCAAAAGGTTGCCCTCCCTTCCCTGGATGAACCGTCATAAGAAGAATTAAATCGAAGGAAGATAAATAAGGATAAATGGTTTCTAGAGGAGTTTCAGGATTGATTGCAAGTCCCGCAAACGCGTGATTTCTTTTAATGATAGAAGCCCCACGCAATACTTCTTCTTTTTGATTAATTGCTTCGATATGGAAAGTAACAATGTTAGACACTAAGGAATAATCGCTAACAACAGCAAGAGGATTAACGACCATTAAATGGGTGTCTTTTAAAAAAGGATGACCTACATGGGGGTCAACAATATTTCTAGCGACATCAATTCCAAAAGAAGTATTGGGGACGAATTTTCCATCCATGACATCAATATGGATAAAATAAGAGCCCGCCTTGGCGGCTTTATAAGCCTCTTCTTCGAGTTGATTTTTATCTGCCGATAATAAAGAAGGGTTACCTTTAGGATAAGAAAAATCGCGCAAATTCATTATTTAAAACCAAAGAGCCAAGAGATAAAGCCCTTCCTTTCCTTAAAATTTTTGCCATTTTTCATCGCTTCAAAAATTGCGTCATGCATCTCTTTTGCGCTCTGAAAACGCTCTTCTTTTCTTTTTCGACAAGCTTTAATGATGATTTTATCTAACGCTCTAGGAACGCTAGGAAGGGTAAAACTTGGCTCAGGGAAATGATTTTTGATTTGCTTAATCGCAATTTCTTCGGGATTATTCCCGTCAAAAGGAACTTTTCCGATAAGAATTTCGTAAAAGACAATGCCCATGGAATAGATATCGCTAAGTGGAGTGCTAAGCTCTCCGATTAAAACTTCTGGGGCGCAATAATAAACAGTTCCGCTTATTGCATCACCCTTTGGTTTTTCCCCGATTTCAGAGCTAATCCCAAAATCGCTGATTTTAATCGAACCATCGCTTAAATAAAAAAGGTTATCTGGCTTAATGTCGCGATGAACAATGCCATGTTCATGAATATATTGCACACCTTCTGTGAGCTGGAGCATAACTTCGCAAGCTTCTAAGGTAGAAAGATGATGCACGCTCGAGAAATTCAAGCGGTCACGCAAAGTCTCTCCACGCACATATTCGTTAACCATATAAGGTCTACCATCGATTGTCCCTTGCCCGTATACCCTAACGATATAAGGACTATTTAAACTAGCAACCGCGATGCATTCACGCTGAAAACGAGCGATGTTTTTCACATCTTTCATCATCTCAACGCGCATGATTTTAATCGCAACCGTCTTGCGGGTTATAGCGTCATAAGCCTCATAAACATCGGCCATTCCGCCATGAGCGATGGGGTTGACAATGTGATAGCGTTCATCAATTCTATCTCCGCGCCCGATCATTCTTTTATCGTCTCCCAATAAGCAATTCCTTCATTATCGCTGCCACCTGAAGCATTTGCCTCCGCGATTAAACTAACGACCTTTTGATCAGCTCGTTCGTTCGTGGAAATAATGCCGTGTATTGTATTTGCCGGGATTTGGTTATAAAGGCCATCCGAACATAGAAGAATAGATTCCCCATGATATTCAAAAAAGGAAAAAGTCAAAGAAACGGAAGGATAAATTCCTAACGCGTTCATAAGAACGTGGCGATCAGGATGAGATAAAGCTTCTTCTGGAGTGATTTTTCCCGTAGAAACAAGATATTGTACATAAGTTTGGTCTTCAGTGATTTGCTTTAAAGAAGTTCCATCATCTAGATACGCTCTAGAATCGCCGATATTAGCAACCATAAGACGATTACTAGAAAGGAGCGCCATAACAAGAGTAGTGCCCATCCCTTTATATAAAGGATTTGCATCCGCCATCTCGAAAATCTTTGCATTTGTTTCCTTAATTACTTTTGAAGCCCACCACTCATCTTGCTTTCGGAAAAGAGATTTTTTCTTTTTTCGAAAGGCCTTTGTGATGCAATTGATCGCGGTTTTGCTGGCTAAATCGCCTTTATTCGCGCCACCCATCCCATCGCAGACAATTAGCAAAACCTCGCCATCTTCATTGAGAAGTACCATGGCTTGGTCTTCATTGTTTGTACGAGTTTTACCAATATCCGTCCGATAGGCATATGTGCCAAAGAATTGCTCTTTTTTCATTTTTTCGCCCCTTGATACTTCACACGAAGTTGACCACATGCTGCATCAATATCTGTACCAAACTCCTTCCGAATTGTGCAATTGATGCCCCTTTTACGAAGTTCATCATTAAACGCACGAATCGTTTTTTCGCTTGATCTTTCAAATGGTTTTTCTTTGACGGGATTATAAGGAATTAAATTAACATATGCTAAAGTGCCGCGAATTAAATCGCTCAATTCATCTGCGCATTCTTTCGAATCGTTAATTCCTTTAAGGAGAATGTATTCAAAAGTGACACGTCTACCGCCCTTTTCTTCATAATAATGAACGGCCTCCATAAGGTCTTTTAAGGAATAATGGTTAGCAATCGGCATGATTTTTTTGCGGATAGTATCATTAGGAGCATGTAGAGAAATTGCCAAATTGATTTGGATTCCTTCTTCAGCATACTTACGAATCCCTGGCACTAATCCACAGGTACTAACGGTAATATGACGAGCGCCGATTGCAAGCCCTTTGGCTTCGTTACAAATATGAACGAAAGAAAGAACATTATCGTAATTGTCAAATGGTTCACCAGTGCCCATAACAACTATATGGGTGACGTTTTGTCCTTCTTCAGAAAGGATTTCATTGATGGAAAGGACTTCCCCCATCATTTCCGCGCTCGTGAGATTTCTTTCTTTTCTGAGTAAGCCAGAAGCACAAAAAGCGCATCCCATCGAGCAACCAACTTCGCTAGAAACGCAAATCACGTTTCCATAGTCATAACGCATTAAAACAGTTTCTACTTTTGCTCCATCCGCCATTTCAAGCAAGAGTTTGACGGTTCCATCGCTCGAATCTTGACGCTTAAAAATGGAAGGGAGCGATACGCAATAGTCGCGTTTTAAAACTTCCCGAAAGGATTTAGAGATATCAGTCATTTGATCGAAATCATAAACCTTTTTGACATAAATCCATTGGTAAAGTTGAACGGCGCGATATGGTTTTTCCCCAACGGAAACCATTTCTTCTTGCAGCGCCTTTAATGTATATCCAAGTAAGTTCTTTGCCATAAAAACTATTTGGCGGAAGCGCCTAAAGAAGATTCGATAGAAGCACTATTATTCATAAACACAGTAGAAACGCTAACAGGGTCTTTCACTAAAGAACTATCTTTTTCTAAGACGCAATAATAAAGAGCGGTATCGAGTTCTTCGAATGGGAATTCTTGTTTTTCTTCCACGATATGGAATTCTTTGTGATTCAGGAGGAATTCGCTAATTGTATTGTGACCTTCTTTTTTGGAAATGGTGTAAATCATATAGATGAGTTTTCCTTTTTCCGCAACGTATTTGCTCGTGCCTTCAAGAGTATCTTTTTCTTGCTGGAACAAAGCATCCATCGAATCTTTCTTGAAATGAAGGAGATAGTCAGGATATTCGCGAATGAGATCGAAATTAGAACTATTCGGAGCGGCAATCACCAAATCGATTGGGCGCGAAATTGCTGCTTCCATCTTTAAGGGATCAGTGGCAAAGAAATTAACGTTTTTCAAATTCAAAGACTTAATCATCTTTGTAACGTCTAAATACGGCTCAAGAGCAGGTACACCAAGATTGATTCCGACGCTAGAGCCATAATGCTCAATCACTTCTTTTAGTAATGAGGAATCCTTATTTGCGTTATAAACAAGAATTTCGCTTGGCTCACTCACGTGAAAGCGGTCAAGAAGTTCTTTTGTCGCAATCTTTTCTAAGAAAATCTTTCCTTCTCTCATTTCAGGGAGTTTACGAAGAGGGGTTTTCCCAGTATAGGAAAGGATTCCCTCGACAGGAGTTTTATGGAAATCGGGATTATTGTTCAATAGCTCTTCGACGGAAAGAACATTGCGAACGCGAACCGTATTCACGAGTGGGCGGCTGTTCTTTTTCAAAATTTTGTAAGTTGTCCCATATCCATAGTGTTCCCAGATTTTAAGAACCCATTCTGGCGTATTGTAACGAAGTGTTAAATAACGATTGCTGCTTTTTGGTAACGATTCAGGGATGAAAGCATTGGTCTCTTCCGCTTTTTTGACAAGAGGTTCAACAAGAGCGTATTTTTCTTCCCCTAATCTCTTTTTTAATGCCTCAATAATGTTTTCTTTTGTGTAGCGTTTCACAAAATAGAGAGCACCCAAAGCTAGGGACAAGAAACGCTTTTCTTCGTTAGAAAGACCTTCAATCGGTTTCATTAAGAATTCAAAAAGAAGGGAATGGCGAAGCTCGCATCCTACTAGAGTAGCAACATCTTTCCGAAGTGGACGTTTTTCAAGGTCGCTTTGAAAAACCTTGCGTAATGCTTCATTGAACGAGGTGTCATTATCGAGGATATCATTCAAAATCGTGATGGATAAGTCTAATTCTTCCATAGTTATCTCTCCTTAGCTTTTACTATTTTTTATGTTTTTCTTTTAGCTTTTCTTCAAAATCTTCAAAAGCGTTTCCTAAATAGATATCGTCAGGATTATTGATATCGAGGTCGGCTCTATCGCGAGGATTTGCTTCGCTATATTCATCCTCTTCTTCCTCTTCTTCATAATCACTATCGGTATTCACTACGTTGCTTTCTGTAATGTAACGAGGGTATTCTTCGTTAATTTTTTCATAGGCGTTTTCTTCTTCATAATAAGAGAAAACGACTTGGACATGGATAGAAAATTCGCTGAATGTCTTTAATAAATAATCAGCGACATTTTGCTCAACGGCGCGATATTTGCATTCCGCTAAAACGCGAATTTCAACATTCCAGCTTGTTTGTTCCACGCCATTATGAAAAATCATAGAGGACGGCGCGTAGAAATTAATTTCATCGGAATCCGTCTCAAAAAGCTCTGCGAGATTAGCGGTATGTTCCTTGCTATAGTGACCAACAACAAACTGATCTAAGCCCAATACAGAAATAGTAATCATCTAGTAATCCACCCTACCGCAAAAGTATATCACACGCGTACACGCATAGAAAGACGAACGGAAAACAACTTTTCATGCCTCACTAGTAGTCTAAAGGATCAACATTAATGGAGATATCTACGTTAGATAATCCACTATATCGCTTTACCATGTCTTGGAGGTAAGTTCGTAATTCTTCTCCTTGCTTGTATTTGATAAGCAACACCCTGCTATACCGACCAGCGTTGAGGGAATAGTATGGACAAAGCGGGCCGACAAAAGAAACGGAAGTGAAGCTTTGCGTCTTTAATTCTCTTAAAAAATCGCTTGCTGCTTGTACGCATTTTTCTTCATTTTTAGATAAGAATTCGAGCAAAATCAAATACACGTATGGAGGATATTGTTGGATTTTTCTTTCTTGCATTTCTTTCCGAAAGAAGAATTCATAATCTTGTTTTGCCCCATAGACAATTGCGTAATGAGAAGGATTATAAGTTTGAATCATGGCTTCCCCAGTATCTAGGCTTCTACCGCTTCTACCAACGGCTTGAGCAATCAGTTCAAACGTTCTTTCCGCCGCGCGGTAGGTTGGTAAAGATAAGCCGATATCAGCCAAAACAACACCAGCGAGGGTAACTTTTGGGAAATCGTGTCCTTTAGCAATCATTTGTGTTCCGACCAAAATATCGTATTCGTGATTTTTAAAACTCGTGAGGATTTTTTCAACGTTTTTGCTGACTTTTCCAACATCGCTATCAAGACGAGCGACTCTAGCATCAGGAAAAATATCATTGAGTTCTTTAACGACTCTTTCTGTGCCATAGCCCGTCCGCATCAAGCGAGTTGAGCCACATTCTGGGCAAACTTTCGGGAAACGCTCGACATACCCACAATGATGGCACTTGAGCATGTCATCTTCCGTGTGATAAGTTAAATTCCCTCCGCAACTAGGGCAAGTGAAAATCTTCCCGCAACTAGCGCACATGATATTTGTCCAATATCCGCGACGATTAATCAATAAGATCGTCTGCTCTTGTTTTTCGAGTTTCTCACGAATTTTGTCCAATAATGGCTTGCTTAATTTTTGGCTCGTTTTCTCAAAATTATGGCGGTCAGTCAAATCAATAATCGTCGTATGGGGTAACCCTTTTTCGTTAATTCGATGAGGAAGTCTTGCTAGGCCATATACCCCTTTCATCGCCCTTGCTTTCGTTTCTAAAGATGGGGTAGCGCTTCCTAAAACGACCTTAGCCCCAGTAAGTTCCCCGCGGAAAATCGCCACTTCTCTAGCGTGATAATAAGGAGCGTTGTCTTGTTTATAAGATTCAACATGTTCCTCATCCAAAATAATGAGGCCGATGTTATTCAAAGGAGCAAAAACGGCACTTCTAGCGCCCACAACAATCGAAGCATCGCCGCGTTTAATTCTTCGATATTCATCATAACGTTCCGCTTGGGTTAATTCGCTATGGAGAATGGCTACTTTTTGTCCGAAACGTCTCGAAAAATATTCTACCATAACGGGAGTTAAATTGATTTCAGGGACAAGCATCAAAACGGTTTTGCCTTCGCTTAAGATTTTTTCACTTAAACGCAAATAAACTTCCGTTTTTCCTGAACCAGTGACACCTTGAAGTAAGACAACGTTTTTATCCATAGAGAGGATATCGTTATAGGCTATATTTTGCTCAACGGTCATTTCATGGGGGATTTCTTTTTCCTCTTCTTTAATATGAAAACGCTCTCTCTCCTTTAAGACGATTTTTACGCGATTTTTTGCAATTAATTTCTCTAAAATCGCCGTAGAACCGGCTTCCTTTTTTAAAATCTTCCCATTTTTAGCAATAAGGCGCAAAATTTCTATTTGCTTATCAGTTAAGTCACTTTCGTCACTAGAAACAAGTTCCACCCACTTTTCATAAGCAATTTTTGGGCCCTTTAAGGTCGACATTTTGGGAGATAAGGAAAGCGGAAGCATTGCCTGAAGCACACTAATTAAAGGGGATAAATAATAGGAAGAAATTTTATGAGCAAGTTCCATTAGCTCATCATTGAGTAATGGTTCTTCATCGATTACGCGATCGATGAACTTAAACGAATAGCCGTTTTCCTCTTTTAATTCTTCTGGTGTCTTCGTCGTTTCTCGGCTCGACATGACGAATCCGATAACGGGTCTTCCATTAAAATTAATGAGAACGCGAAAACGCGGACCGACGTTCCTAGAGCCATCATACAAATAGGTGAAGGTTCGGTCTAGAGATTGCGAACCGTATTGAGTTAAAACGTCTAGAATTTGCATCTAGAAAATTATAAAACAGTTTTCTTATCACGCGCACGGATTTCCGCACGAATAATGTTTTCGATTTCAATCGCGGCGCGGGTAACATCATCGTTATAGATGACGTATTCGTATTGCGATTTTAATTCCATTTCTCGAGCCGCTTTCGCTAAACGCTGCTGAATCACTTCTTCAGGTTCAGTGCTTCTTCCACGAATTCTAGATTCTAAGCAAGCAAAATTTGGGGGCATAATGAAGAAAGTAACAGGGCGTTCTTTAGCAAGTTTCTTTAAAACTTGTTCCGTCCCGTTCACATCGATTTCTAAAATGACATTTTTCCCTTCTTCTCTTTTGGCTTGAACTTTGTCCAGAGGAGTCCCGTATTGATGTCCAACAAATGTCGCATGTTCTAGAAGATTACCATTTTCGATATTTCTATTAAATTCTTCTTCGCTTACGAAATAATAGTCTTTGCCATCCACTTCTCCAGGACGCATCGAACGTGTCGTCATGGAAACGCTATACCAAAGATTGAGGGACAAATCTTTCATGATTTGTTTGCGGATGGTCCCTTTCCCCACTCCACTCGGTCCAGAGATTATGATGATTAACCCTTTTTTCATAAAATAAATTTGCAACATTATAATCGCAAAAATAGGACAAAAACAATGATAAAGCCCTTAAAAGAGCGAAAAGTGCAAAATAGAAGACCCCTTGGTCGTTTTTCACTTCTTACTTCGCATTTAAAAAGCGAGTGAAATCACACCCGCCATAGTTTAATGAAGAGGAAGAACCTATTTAGGTAGATAAGGTTTTACTTCGTGAGGACCATCAAAATAGAATTGAACGCCGATAACGTTTGGTCCTGCGTGATACCCGTTTGTCGGAGAAGCTTGGGTAACCACGACTTCTTTAAAACCAAAATCGAGTACTTTCTTCTTTGCTTCCTCAAGAATAGAGGCGTCTTCAAAATAAGAATAATTGATAAAGGCCATTTTTGGATCGATATTGGGATGAGTCGCAAGAATATCATCTACATACGCTAAAGCGCATCTTTTTGTATTCCCACGGAATTTCTTACCGATGTTAAATTTGCCATTTTCTTTATCGATGCAAACGATTTCTGGCTTAATGCGAAGAAGGTTTGCCCCAATCATCGCGAGTTTGTTGCATCTTCCTCCGCGATAAAGATATTCGAGAGTGTCAAGTTGGAAAGAGCAAGTACAGTACGGACGTCTTCCTAAAATGCGCGTCATCACTTCTTCTATCGGATAACCTTCATCGATAAGTTCACGGGCATAGATAGCCTGAAGAGCGATTTGCCCGCTTGTGCCGTGCGAATCAATGACAACAATCCTATTTTTCCCCTGGGCAGCGACCATCGCATTGTTATAGCCGCTTGAAATCGCACTAGAGATTGTGAAATGAATGATGTAGTCATATTGTTTTAATAACTTATCAAAATGTTCTTCGAGTTCATTCACATTCACGGCAGAAGTATGACACATATCTCCCGTCTTTTTCGTGTAAGCAAATAGTTCATCAGTCCGGAACAAGTTATCAGGTCCTTCGTCCTTACCTCTTTGCACATGAAAATGAACAATAGAGATACCATATTTATCCAAGTATTCTTGTGGCAAATCAATCGTGGATTCTGCGGATAAGCCAATACTCATAATCATTTCCTCCATTTTCTTTCTCTATGTTATCTAGTTTTTGTTACTAGTTCAATAGATATGTTCATGGACTGGCAATAAATAGTGATATAATTTCGCCATGCCAATCTCAGGGAAAGAATTTAATTCATACGTTCTGTCATTAAACGAAAAGATCAAAGAGAAGCACATTTCTCGACCGATTTTAGTCTCACGGGCAACATTATTTTTTCATCTATCTGGCAAAGAAGATCATCGCTTTGTTATTTCTTTAGAGCATGATGACCCACGCGCATATACCGCAAAAGAGGAATACAATCTTGTTTCATTGGATTCACCTATTTACGCTCCGTTTCGTAAGGAATTAGCGAATGCCTTCATCGAAGAAGTCGCAATGGAAAACGATGATAGGATTTTGAAGCTATCCCTAATCGTCATCAATAGTGTTTATAAAGAGGAGAGGCGGACACTCTATTTTGAAATGTTCCCCACTCACCCAAATTTAATTATAACGGATGAGAATAATAAAATTATTGCCTTCACCCATGGGGCCTCTCTCGATTCCTTTCGGCCCATCTTAAAAGGCGTGAATTATTCGTCACCCGAAAAAAGCTTTGCCAATGTTGAAACTTCACCTTTTGATTATTCTTCCTACCAAAATGCCTGCTTAGAAAAAGAAAAGCTAATATTTTCTTCTAGAAAGAAAGAACGTTTTGGCCCTTTGCTCACTTTATTAATGACCAAAGAAAAAAGATTAAAGAAAAAAATCCTACTCATAGAAAAAGACAAAGAAAAAGCGAAATCCCATCAAAGCGATTCCATGATTGGCGATTATATCTATACAAATCTTGATAGCTTAAGTAATAAAAAAGAATTAAATATCGATGGAAAAATTGTTCCTCTCGATCCAAAAAAGAACCTCGTTCAAAACGCGAACGATTTCTATAAAAAAGCGAAAAAAGCTAAAAAAGCACTCCAAGAAATTGAAATTCAAAAAGAAACGGCCAAAAGAGAATTGTTCTCCGTTCAAGATAGCATCGCTTTATTATCCACTAGCGATGAAGAAGGGCTTGAATCCCTCTCCAAAGAATGGGGCTTATTGAGCAAAAAGAAAGAAAAAATCAATTTTGGGGACGCAAATATCCCATATGTGGTTTTAAAAAACGGAACTCATTTTCTCTTTGGGAAAAACGCCAAGCAAAATGATACCCTTACCTTCCTGATTGATACAGTCAAAACCCACTACTGGTTTCATATATTAGGAAAAGAAGGCGCCCATGTCATGATTAAAAAGGATCATCCAAGCGAGGAAGAAATCTTAACGGCTTGTGAAATCGCTCTCTTATCAAAAGGAAAAGAAGATGGCGACGTCATGATGAGCGAAAGAAAAAACATTTATAAAGGAACCGTACCTGGACAAGCGATTGTGCGCGAATATACGACAATCCATCTAAAACACGTCCGAAATGAGACCAAAACGCTTTTTCTAAACGCAACAAAATTAAAATTAAGATAATATGATTCCCTCCTTTCTAGATGAAAAAATTGCCATAGAAACCTATCGCTCTATTTTTAAGAAAGAGCCTTCTTTAATTCATCCTTTCTCGGATGGATTAGGAAACGTGGTCATTCGTCTCGATAATTCCGTCATTCGTATCAAGAAGACTTCTGATTTTAATCTTTATAATAAAGAAAACGAACTTATCGCAATCAAGGAAACTTCGAGGGTAAATTTGTCTCCTGATCTATTGTGGATTGACGAAAAAGCAATGACATTATTATATCGTTATTGCGAAGGAATAAATTTTTTAGGTCCAAAAACGTGTGAAACCGAATTGCTCCAAATCGGACAATTCCTAAAATCACTCCATTCGCTGCCTATGGCAAAAGAATTTGCTCCGTTTAATGCAAAAAATCGTTTCCACACGTATAAAAAAGAAGCAAACAGGAAATCTTCTTCGCTTAAAGAAAGAAAAATTAGAACAATCGTTGAAGAAAGCATCGAAAAAGAAAAACAGGTCTTTTCACATAACGACATAGTTTTTGGAAATCTAATTTTAAATCCTAAAGATCATCGTTTGACCTTAATCGATTATGAATATGCAGGAGCAAATAATGAATTATTCGATTTAGCAAGCTTACTTAGCGAAAACAGCATAGAAGATATCTCTCAAAAAAAGGCTCTTTTGCGTGGATATTTCGGATACGAAGACGAAACGCTTCTAGCGAAATGTAATCAATATATCCTTTATGAAGATTTTCTTTGGTACTACTGGGCTCTTGCAAATTATCGCTTAAAAGGAACGAAGGAATTTCTTTCTATCGCAAATGAAAAAAAGAAGGCAATAAGCCTTCACGAACGTTTTTGCGAATAATTATTGATTTGGATATTTTTCTTGATAACGTCTAATGCAACGCGCAATCGCCTCTTTCGCTTCTTCCGCGCCAAAAATACCATCAACCCTTGTATGCTTATGGGGCTCTAATTCTTTATAAACGCTAAAAAAGTGCGAAATTTCGTCCGCGAAATGGGGAGGGAGTTCGCTAATGTCATTAAAGCCATTATAAAGAGGATCATGCGAGCAAACGGCAATCACTTTTTCATCGAGTGCCCCACAGTCATCCATCTTTAGTAAACCGATTGGCTTAGCCAAAGTTAATGCAAGAGGGATAATTGGTTCGCTACATAAAACCAAAACATCCAAAGGGTCACCATCTTCGCTCAAGGTTCTAGGAATGAATCCGTAATTTTGTGGGTAATTCGTAGAAGTAGAGAGAATTCTATCCAGGATTAACGCACCGGTTTCTTTATCGAGCTCATATTTATTTTTGCTCCGCGCACTGATTTCGATACAAGCAATGAACTCTTCTGGTTTGATTCGCTTCGCGTCAACTGTATGCCATATATTCATGATATTTCCCCTTTTTCCTTTATTATTGTATCATTTAGGAAAGACAAATTGAAAAAATCGCTTATAGTTATGCTCATGAGAAAAAAGTCTCTTTTGTTCCTACTACCTATACTATTTATAGCAAGCTGTTCATCTTCTCCTGAGACGGAAAAATTTTATATTGATCAAAATGGGGATTTCTTATTAAATGAGCCGAATAGCTATCTAGATTTGCCTACTATTGACGCCAATGTTGCAATAAAAAGAGACAAAGCAAACATTCCTACGACTTTCATTAATGCGAGTTTTGAATGTATGCAATGCAATAAATTTGAATCCGTTTTCATCGCAACCATTTGCAAAAGAGGATTCTATATCGAAACGCTTTATAAGGCGAAAAAAGAAGACGCGAACGAAACGGAAAACGAAAATATTCGTTATGAGAAAGAATTATTAGAATTGCAAAATTTTTATGGTTCAAAAAGGGAAGAAGGAATCGATGGGGCCGTCCCTTCGATTTATACCTTAAATCAACAAAAATCCACCTTGTACGATATGTACGAAGATAATGATTCTTATTACAAATTCAAAAGCTATTTGGATACACGCTTAAAAAAGACAAACATCTATCATTTTTTTACCTTTGATGCTTATTCGCAATTCATCGAAAAAGAAAAGAACGTCTTAACATTCCTTGATAATCCGCTTGATGATAATTCGCTTTCTTTTTATAGCGAGACTCTTTACACAAAGGCAAAAAATAGCGGCAAAAAATTATGCTATATTGATATCAGCCGTTTAAGCGAAACAGAAAACGAAAAATTTAAAGCGAGATTTAGCGTGGATTTTTTATCGCCAAGCCTATTTTACCATCAGGAATCGATCTTAATTGAAAAGGAAGCGACAAAAGCCGCTTCAATCGTTAATCAATATTATTCCTAGTTTTGTTTCTTCGCGCGCACGAATTGATCGAATTTTAAGCCATCATCGAAATTTTTAAATTTTGCGTAATAGTATTCGTCCCCCATCGCGCGAGCGATATGAGCAGGGTATCGCCCTCCCATACAGAAATTGTTTGGGAAAGCGGCTTTAATCTCTTCAGGCGTATGAACATAATGGAAGACATCTTTTCTAGAGCAAGCGAAGGCATAATATTTTTCTTTATTCATGTCTTGTCGATTTTCGTCATAAGCAATAACGTCGGCATAAATCTCATAACAAGAAACACTATTGGCAAAATCGATTAAATCAGGAGTATAGCCTCCAGCTGGACGCATATTGCATTCTAAAGCGACAAATTCGCCTTTATTAGCAAAGCCTGGTTTATCTTCGGTAAGTACGAAGAATTCAATATGGAAGAAGCGTTGGCGAATCCCAAAAGCTTTGATGACATTACGGCCAACCCTTTCAAATTCTAAGCCATTGACGTCTTTAAAAGGCAAAGAGAAAGGATTATTGAAATAGTATTCATCAAGATCTTCAAGGACAATGTCTGCATTGTCGACCGTAAAATGGTCACTCGTGCAAAAAACAACATTGCTATGAGAATCGCAAATACCATCGAAGCTGACGATAGTACCTTTAATGAATTCTTCGACAATATAGGTCTCAGGAAGAGGCTTGGAGAGAAATTTTTCAAGTTCCTCTCCATTATGAATCGGGAAAGAATTATTCGCACCAACGCCGACATTCGGTTTCGCAAAAAGAGGGTAATTTACTTTTTTTGCAAATTCTTTTGCGGAATCTAAATCGCTAGGTCCATTAACTAGAAGGTAACGCATCGTTTTCGCGCCACCCTTTTGGAAGCATTCTTTCATCGCGCTTTTGGCCTTAATTTTGTTCATCTCACTTGGCCAAAAAGAGGTCGTAACATTGAGAGCTTCTCTAAGACGAGCGTCCATGTTAAGCCACCACTCATTATCGCTTTCGATGAAAGAAATCTTGCCATATTTAGACTCAAAATATTTGCAAGCCTTAAGCATCTCGGAAAAATCGCCGAGATCTTTCACATAATAATATTCGGTTAGTCCTTTTTTTAAGCGTTCATGAAGATCAAAATATGGGGAATCTCCAATTCCTAAAACACAAATCCCATGGTCTTTTAGTGCTTCAACAAATTTAAAATAGCGGACGGGGAAATTCGGGGATATAAAGATGAAATTCATGAATGGCTCCTAGATTAAAGTTATATGTTCTTTTGTGATAACGCTTCGGCAATTTTAACATCTTTTTCGCTAGTCGATTTATTTCTACCATCTTCATCAAGCGAAGCAAGATTGGCTTTCGCTTCTTCTAAGGAAGAAAATTCTTTCGCACTTTCGCTTAAGATTAATGTTTTTTCTTTTTTTACTTCAGCCGCTCCGTTTTTGACACCAAAATAACGAACCTTCCCGTTCGTTTCTTGAAAGTGAACTACTCCGCCAGTAGGAGTGATTCTACCAATGAAAGGAGTGTGTCCAGGAAGAATACCGATTGGGCCATTGCTTGCAGGGATATAGCAATAATTGACTTCCCCATCGTAACTAACGCCACTAGGAGTAACTAGAATCAAAGAAAAACTCATTTCTTGCTCTCCATTTCACGGGCTTTTTTCTCAACATCTTCGACAGTTCCGCAGTATAAGAAGGCATTTTCCGGATAAGAATCATACTTACCGCTTAATATAGCTTTAAAAGAACGAATCGTTTCCTTAAGCGGAACATAAACTCCTTTATAGCCACTAAAGCCTTCTGCAACATGGAATGGCTGAGAAAGGAAATTGCGAACGCGACGCGCTCTAGCGACAGTTGCTTTGTCTTCGTCGCTTAATTCGTCTAAGCCTAAAATCGCAATGATGTCCTGTAATTCTTTATAACGTTGAAGAAGCTTTTGAACGCCACGAGCAACATCATAATGCTCTTGCCCTAAAATACCAGGGTTAAGCATGTTGGAACTTGACTCCAAAGGATCGACGGCTGGAAATATTCCTAAAGCGGCGATATTACGGTCGAGGATGGTTTTCGCGTCTAGATGCGAGAAAGTCGTTGCTGGAGCTGGGTCAGTAAAATCATCGGCTGGAACGTAAACCGCTTGTACGGAAGTGATGGACCCATTTTGCGTGGAAGTGATTCTTTCCTGAAGCTGACCCATTTCGGTTGCTAAAGTTGGCTGATATCCGACAGCACTTGGCATACGTCCTAATAAGGCACTAACTTCGCTTCCTGCCTGGGTGAAACGGAAAATATTATCAATGAACAAAAGGACATCTTGGTGTTCTTCGTCACGGAAGTGCTCTGCCATCGTAAGAGCGCTAAGTGCGACTCGCATTCGGGCTCCCGGCGGTTCGTTCATCTGACCAAAGCAAAGGGCGGTGTTTTTCAAAACGCCACTGTGCTTCATTTCAAAATACAAGTCGTTTCCTTCACGGCTTCTTTCTCCAACGCCAGCGAAAACGGAAATGCCATGGTGTTCGCTAGCGATATTGAAAATGAGTTCTTGAATCAAGACGGTTTTCCCGACACCCGCGCCACCGAATAAGCCGACCTTTCCGCCTTTGACATATGGACAAAGAAGATCGATGACCTTAATTCCGGTTTCTAAAATTTCGGTAGAAACTTTTTGTTCGGCAAAGCTAGGCGCATCCCGATGGATTGGCATTCGTTTTGCTTTTTTAATTTCCGTATCATCGCCACCATCGATTGGATCGCCTAAAACATTAAACATTCTTCCAAGCGTCGCTTCGCCAACCGGAACACTGATGGGAGATTCGGTATCAAAAACCTTAAAGCCTCTTTCCACTCCTTCCGTCGCACCCATAGCAACGCAGCGCACCATATCATCCCCGATATGCTGCATTACTTCGATTGTAAGTTCGTTTTTGCTATTCGGAAATTGAACTTTTAAAGCGGTAAGCAAGTTTGGAAGGTGCTTATCTAGAAACCGAACATCGATAACTGGACCTACGGCTTCAACAACTTCCCCATAAAGGGCACTTTCTTGTTTTTCGTTCTTTTTCATCGAAGGTTCCTCCTAATCATTCGCGTTTGCTCCGCCAACCACTTCGGTGATTTCCTGAGTGATGGCGTTTTGTCTAGCTTTGTTATATTCGATTCGTAATTTAGAAAGTAATTCATCAGCATTGTCATTGGCGTTATCCATCGCGGTTCGTCGCATCGCTTGTTCGCTTAATTGCGATTCGATGAGTCGCCCATAGATCATGGCCACGAGATAACTCGGCATGAGTTCATGAATGAGCGTACGTGGCGATTCATCAAATTCAGGTGGGCAATAGGATTCTTCGTCCCATGCTTGATAAGGTACTTGCACGGGAAGAAGCTGGAAACTCGTTGGAACGCTTTTCAAAGAATTCACATAACGAGTGTAAACAATATTGATGGAGCGATATTTGCCTTGATTGAATTCATCTTTCAGCTTCTTCGCTAGCGCGTGGAGAACTTCCATATCCGTCGATAAATCAATGCAAGCATACTCCTGATTGATATTTTTAAAAGTATCGCTCCGCTCGAAATGGTGGATTCCTTTATTTCCAATCGGCGCGATTTCCTCTTTTGGAGAGACGAAAGAATCAACGAATTTAAAAAGCTGGTTATTATAGGCGCCGCATAGTCCCAAATTGCTCGTGATGACGATATAAAGGGATTTATCCGCTTTTTCATTCACTTTTGCATAATGAGATGCCATTAATTTATCGTGAGCGAAAACTACGCCCATCAAAGAAAGAAATTCCTCGCTATATTGTTTTTCTTTCTCATAAGCATCAAGAAAACGCCTTAGTTTCACCATGGCGATGAGTTCCATCGCTTTGGTGGTTTTCTCGGTATTCTCTATCGAGGTAATTCTGTGTTTTGTCTTGACTAGGCCTAAACCCATCATTTGCTCCTCATGGACTTAAAATCTTCAATCGCGTGGTTAAGCGAATCGCTGATATTTTGATCAAACGCTTTCTTTTCGATGAGTTCTTTAACGATTTCTTTATGCGAATCATTGATGTAATTGAATAAGTCTTCTAAGAAAGTAGAAACTTCTTCAACGGGCAAATCGTCGAGATAACGATTCTTGACCGCATAAAGCTCAATGACTTCCTTTTCCATAGGAAGAGGTTTGAAATTGACTTGTTTTAAGGCTTCCATAACAACAGCGCCATGGGTGAGAATCTTCTTTGTTTCTAGATCAAGATCACTTCCAAACTGCGAGAAAGATAGATTTTCGTTATAGTTAGCCAGTTCGATTTTTAATCCGCTAGCGACTTGTTTCATGCACTTAAATTGAGCGGCGCTACCAACACGGGAAACGGATAAACCGCTATCGACCGCTGGCCTTTGACCGCTCGTAAAAGCATCGCTCATTAAGAAAATCTGCCCATCGGTTATCGAAATAACGTTAGTTGGAATATACGCGCTAATATCCCCAGCTTGAGTTTCGATAATTGGAAGCGCGGTAATGGAACCTCCTCCATATTGTTTCGAAAGTTTGCAAGCTCTTTCTAACAAACGGCTATGCAAATAGAAGATATCGCCTGGATAAGCTTCTCGTCCAGGTGCACGACGCAAAAGCAAAGATAAAGTACGATAAGCGACCGCATGTTTTGAGAGGTCATCAAAAACAATGAGGACGTCTTTTCCTTGTTCCATCCACTCTTCCGCCATCGCCATGCCGGCGAATGGGGCGATATATTGTTGTGGCGCTGGTTCACTAGCCGAAGCATTCACCACCGTGACATAATCTAAGCAACCAAACGTTTTGAGTTTATCAACGGTAGAAGCAACGGAGCTATTCTTTTGCCCGATAGCCACATAAACGCAGTTCACGTTCTTACCTTTTTGGTTGATGATTGTATCGATTGCAATGGAAGTTTTTCCCGTTTGACGGTCACCAATAATAAGTTCACGTTGCCCGCGGCCAATTGGAATCATACTATCGATGCATTTAATACCCGTCTCTAAAGGTGTGTTGACGCTTTCTCTTGTCATAACCCCTGGTGCGATTCGCTCAATCGGGCGAGTTTTTTTCGTATGAATTGGCCCTAATCCATCAATTGGTAGACCAAGTGGAGAAACAACGCGGCCAAGAAGCTCATCTCCAACTGGAACTTCTGCAACTTTATGCGTACGTTTAACGGTATCCCCCTCTTTAATAAGAATATCTTCTCCGAGCAATACCGCCCCGACACTATCGAGGTTTAAGTTCATGACCATTCCGATAACGTCATGTGGGAAAAGTAAAAGTTCACCTAGCATCGCGCTTTTAAGTCCGAAAATGGTAGCAATTCCGTCCCCAACACTGATGACGGTGCCAACATCATCACTTTCAATCGCGCCTTCGAATGATTTGATTTGCTCTTTAATGAGCGCACTCATTTCCTCAGTTACGGTTTTCATTTTCACTACTTCCTTTCGCTACTTTTAATAATTCTTTTCGCAGCCCTTCGATCTTGCTCTCAAGGCTTCCATCGAATACTTTTCCATTAACGAACACTTTGACCCCTCCTAATAAAGAAGGCTCAACTCGTTCTTTTAAAACGACTTCTTTTCCAATCCGCTCGCTTAACGTTTTCTCAATAGAAACAAGTTCTTCGTGCGATAAGCGCGATGCGCTATAGATAATTCCTTCTTCTTTTCCAAGCGCTTCATTCGCAAATTCGTTAAAAGAAAGGACTATTTCATCAAATTTTGGGAAAAGTCGTTTATTCACTAAAACTTTTAGAAAAGGAGAGAGATGTTTTAAAGAATTCCCATAAAGCTCATCGACTACAAGATATTGTTTCTCTTTGGGGATTGCATAACTAGAAAGAAAAGTAAATAAATCTGGGTTCTTTTCCAAATCTTTTTTTACGCCTTCTAGCGCCTTTTGATAAGAAATGAGCTCGTTTTTATCATTTCCAATCAGCTCAAAGAGAGCTTTTCCATAACTCGAGTAACGAGAATTAGGCATGATCCTTCTCCTCATTTACGTCTTTCACAAAATTCTCGACAAAACGACGATTGTCTTTTTCGTCAACATTGCGTTCCAAAACTTTTTTGGAAGCGTCCATCGCGACATTGACGATTTCTTCTTGAATGGCAAGCCTACTTTTCTCTTCCGCTTGTTTGATGGCGATGTCAGCGTCTTGTTGTTTCTTCAAGGCTTCTTTCTTGGCTTCATCCACAATAACATTGGCTTGCTTAGAAGCGTCCGTTTTAGCTTTTTGAATGATTTCGTTAGCTTCCATCTTCGCATCAATGATGAGTTGATTGCTTTCTTTGGCTTTCCGCTCGTTGATCTCTTTAGCGGCCTCACTATCGCGAAGGTTATGCTCAACATAGTCTTTTCTGGCATTAACGTATTTTCGAATCGGCTTATAGGCAAAGAAATAAACCACAACGAAAAGAACGATAAGCGCTAAAAAGTTGATGAGCCAACTCCAAAAATTCGGGAAGAGTTTTTTTAAAAAGTCTTCAGGAGTGAAAGGAGCGCTCGCATCATCGAGAAGAAAAGCGATATTTAGTAAGCGCATATCTTAACTCCTAAAACTACATGACAAAGATAATCAAAATGGCAACGAGTAAGCAATAAATAGCGGTAGACTCGTCTAGAGCGGTACCGATAATCATAACTTGCTGCAATTTTGGTTGCATTTCAGGATTACGGCTCATGCCATCAATCGCGTGGGAAATGATCAATCCCTCACCAATTGCGCTCAAGCATCCGAAGGCAACGGCGATTGCTGCAGCGATTGCTCTTAAACCTAAATCAGTCATATTTTAACCTCCTATGACCACTTCTTTATTCTTCGCTTTCCCTTTGACCACGTCATTACGACACGGAAGCTTAGCTTCAATCTCTTCATCGCTTGGCCGCTCTTGTGCCATCCATAAGGCACTAAGCGTAGTGAAGACGGTAGTCTGCACGTAAGCAGAGAATAAACCAAAATAAAGATTCAAAATGCCTATCGGTATAGGCGAAAGGAAGATATCCGTCCAAAGGGTAGTTTGATTGATATCCCAACTTGGCCAGTAATTCAAAGCGGCCGCATCACGAAGCGGGCCCCACATTTTTCCGGACAAATTCCCTAGTGACCATTGAACGATACCGTCAATTATCGTGCCGCTTAGGCAGTTACCGAACATACGCATGCAAGTAGAGATAATCGGAGTCCACATGGTAATCAAATTAATCGGAAGCCACACGATGAATGGCTCAATATAGCGGTGAAAATAATGAAGTTTTTGGTAGCGAAGAGCAGTCACTTGAATCATGATAAACATGATAAGCGACAAAGAAAGTGTCACTCCAATATAGTCAATCATGCTAGGAAGGCCGAATAAGGCGGTATTAAACCCAATAAATAAATATGGGAACAAAGCCATAAAATAGCCTGTCATTCCTTCGGCGTGATGACCCATCGTGTTATGAACGAATTTATTTGTGAAGTCATACCACCACTCGCCCAAAAACAAAATTCCCTTTGGTCGTTCTAGGTATTTCTTTTTCTTGGTCGCGATAGTAAAAACAATTCCGCAGACAATCGAAAAAACGATTAAAATCGCAATAAGAAGCAACGAAACGTAAACTGGAGCGTCGATTTCCCAATCAAAGAGATGAGCAACTCTATCTGAGAAAGTCATTTGGCCTCCTTGCTTTCTGCTTCTTTTTTCGCAGAAATGAAATGAGAAGTAAGAATTAAAACAGGGAGAGGGAAATAAGATAATGCCACAGCGAAAACGTTAAAAGCGCTGAATCCCCCAAGCCATTCGCTTTTGAACGTACAAATGCCAGAGAAAATAATAAGAGCTGCAAAAATCAAATAACGAAGGAAACTGGAAACTAAGCCGATTAATGTCGTAGAGCCTCTTGCGGGGCTATTAGGATCAAGAATCACTTTAGAGAAACGAACCAATAAAACATAGTTCAATAAGGTTGCTATTCCTCCGACTAGCCAACCTAATGGCCAGCTTCCAGCATTAAAAAACATTAAGGGAAGAAGGCAAAGGAAAACAAAGAGTTCAATAAAAGCCAAAATAAAAAAATTCTTTTTCTCAAGAGGGAGTTTATTGAACCAATCTCTCATAAAAAAAGCCCTTCCTTCCCTTTAGGGAATATCACCATAGTAGGTGCGTTTAAGTGCTTTGTCAATCTAACATTGCGGAAAAAATAAGATGATTTTCAACATTTGTATATAAAATGCAATTTTTCTTATTTATTCGCCTTTAATTTTGATTGGTTTTTCAGGTCGCTTTATTGCGCTTTATTCGTAAATTAGTCGCCCTGAAAGCGGTTGCAAGAAACAAAATAAAATACTATGATAGGCAATCCTAAAATAGGAGTGTATCTATGCCATTCACCGTCAAAATTAACGACAAAGAAATTCATTTAGATAAGAAAACCGAGCTTCTAAGCTTATTGAGCGAGGAAGATAAGAAAAAATTTTACTGTGCGAAAGTGAACAATCGCGTTCGTGAGCTTACTTATGAAGTCTATTATGATGCGACTGTCGAATTTTTAACGCTCTCCGATCACGAAGCGATGAAAATTTATGAAGCTTCTCTCCGCTATGTTTTTGCGATGGCGTTCGCTAGAGCTTACCCCAATACAAAAATTCGTTTTTCTTACGATGTCTCGCGTTGTATTAGCATTCATCTATTATCCCCTGGAGTCAGCGCCACAACCGCAATGTTACTTAGAATCAATCACGAAGTGGAAAGTATCGTCAAAGCGGATTACCCCTTAAAGCGCTTGGTGGTCAGTAACGAAGAAGCGAAAAAGATTTATGAAGAAAAAGGATTCATCGATAAAGAGGCAATTCTAGAATACCGTCCTGAGAAAACGGTTCATCTTTATGAATGCGATGGCTATTTGGACTACATGTATAGCCATATGGTCCCAAGCACTGGATATCTCACTTCTTACAAATTAAAGCTATACGCGCCAGGATTTTTACTTCAATATCCGCGAAGCGAGTGTAATGGAGAAATTCCTGAATTCGAAGACGCCCCTACTTACAATCGAACCTTGAAAGAAAGTCACGACTGGGCAAAAACGGTCGGAACGGATACCATCGCGCGAATCAATGAAGAAATTGAAACGGCTGGCCCAATTGAATTTATTAATCTTTGTGAGGCGCGCCATAACCGTCAACTTGCAGAGCTTGGCCAATTAATCGAAGACGACATCGAGGACATCCGTCTCATTTGTATCGCCGGCCCTTCTAGCTCTGGGAAAACGACATTCGCTAACCGCTTAAGAATCGAGTTACTAAGCCGCGGAATCAAACCAATTCGAATTTCAATTGATGACTATTATAAAGAAAGAAAAGACATTCCGCTAAGTGAAGATGGCGAACCAGATTTAGAAAGTATCCAAGCTCTTGATATCGAGACATTTAACCAAAATATGCTTGATCTCATTAATGGGGAAACCGTCACTTTACCCCATTTTGATTTTGGCATTGGGAAACGGGTTAACGGTAGAACCCTAAAAGTCGGAAAAGAAGAGCCGATAATCATCGAAGGGATACACGCCTTAAACGACGAATTAACCATTTCTATCCCGAAATCCAACAAATTTAAAATCTTCATTTCCCCACAAGCGCAGATCAATCTAGACGACCATAACCCCTTAAGCCTAACGGATTTACGCTTGGTTCGCCGCATTGTTCGCGATAAAAAATTCCGCAATTCCCCAGCGGAAGAGACATTAAGTATGTGGCCAAAAGTCCGCGCGGGCGAGTTCAAATGGATTTATAGCACGCAAGAAGGAAGCGACTATGTCTACAATTCCTTCTTGCCTTATGAACTACCCGTTATGAAGAAATACGCGATGCCGCTTCTCTCTTCTATCGATAAAGAAAGCGTATATTATATAGACGCCCAACGGCTTCTTCACATGCTGAAATTCTTTATCGACATGAGCGATGAATGGGTGCCAAGCAATTCCTTGATGCGCGAATTTATCGGCGGAAGCTGCTACGCAGACGTATAAAATTCTTTAAAACCTAAAAAGGAGCCCTAACAGGGGTGCCTTTTCTTTTATTAATCTTCCAAAGGATTTTTCGGAGGAAGTTCGTCTTTTTTGCCACTCGAAACCAAAACTTCGAACCGATGTTTTTCTAAATTATAGGCCGCTAAAAGCTCACCGAAATATAGGTTGCGCATGGCGAGATATCTTTCTTGTTCTTCTTTTTTTACAGTTGATAAATATAAAGAGGAGAATACCTTTTCTAGACGGAAGAAAGATTCGTACAAATTCAAAATCGTGATGAGATAGAAATAATTTTTTCGACTATAGATCAATAAAGGTGAGCTATGAGCGATTTCACTACTCATTTCGTAGACTTTTGCGTATTGCCTTAGTTCAGCAATTCTTTCGACGCCATCACGGAAATTGAGCTTAAATTCGACATTATTCGCTACGCCAGGGATTGCTAAAAGCCAGCCGTATTCGATATAACGTTTCATGTCTTTGCTCTTCAAATCCGCTTCTTTCATCCCTTCTTTGATTTTAATGAACGTCGCATCGGTCTCCTCTTTATTGAGTCCACCGCGGAAAGCGACGGCGTAGCGAAGATGCGCTAAATATCTTTCGATAACGGGTTGCCCGTATTTCACCAAAATCGCAAGAATGCATTCATTTTCATGAAGCGTTCTCCAAGTGGAGAAACCTTCGGTCTCAAATCCTTCGGTTAATAAGTTCACGATGCATTTGGCCATCGAGAAGCCTTTATTCATGATGTCAACGATAAGCGTTTCTTTCGGATCGCCTTGTTTATAATGCGATAACATTCCGAGAATAAAATTGAGATAGAGGGAAATTGTGGAGATTTCGACCAAAAAACGATTCGCAAACGTGCCCATTTTAAAATCGAGATGCTCGTTTGTGAAATATTTATCGACCGCTAGAGAAATGATGAGTCTTTCGTATTCTTCATCTTCATATAGCTCTCCCACTTTTTTATCAGGATGGTTCAAGCAATAAAATTCATGCTCATTGATGATATATAAAATCAAAGGTAAAGAATTAATCGGGACGCGCGAAAGAGCGTCGCTAGAAGAACGCAAATCGCTTGCTCCTTCAATCGCATCGCAATAGCATCGATAGAGGAATTCCTCCGCGCCTTTATCTTTAAACTGTAAATTTTCTAGATAGAGATGGAATTGTTCTTTTGTTAATCCTTCAAGATTCATGCAACTATTGTAGAACATTGAAAAAAATAACGCGAACAAAAGCCGAAAGAAAAATAGAGGTTATAAATATAAGCCAAGTTCTTGTTTTTCTTCACTAGTCAATATGCGATATTTTTCTAGTTCTGGGTCTTCTAGCGTTTCTTCACCATATAGGATATCAAAGGACAAAGCCATATTGCGAAGTTCACCAAGCCTTAAAGAAATGGGTAAAGCGGTCTTAAGACGAAAATATAAGATATTCTTTCCTTCAAAAGTCTCCCTTAGCTTTGCTTCTTTATGAAGAAGCCCCTCTTTAAGAAGTTCATCTCTAAGCGGCAATAAAGCATTAAGTCGATGAGAAGAATAATGATCCTTCCCTAATAAAGAGACGATAAGAAGCGTTTCTTCGGCAATAGAAGGCTCAAATTCATAAATGCAGCGCAAATAATTCACCGCTCCTTCATCATAAGAATAAGAAAACATCGCAATGATTTCTTCGACGGAAAAATAACTAAACTGAAGCGAAGGAATATCTTTCTTAAGTCCTTCAAAATAGGCGCGATCACTTTCTTTGCCGATAATGATCGCGTTTTGATAACGTTGGATAAATGATTCTTTGTTCATTATTTTTTTGGCTTATAGACCCGTGTTGCCTTCACGGCTAGTTGCCAACCTCTATATAATTTTCTCGTCTCACGTGGATTCATCAAAGGGAAAAAACTCTTTTTTGCCGCCTGATTGACTTCGATTTCACTCCTACTTTTCCAAAATCCACATCCTAATCCCGCTAAATATCCAGCCCCCAATGCCGTAGTTTCAATACATTTAGGAATGCGGACTTCGCACTGCAAGATATCGCTTTGGAATTGCATAAGCAAATCATTTGCGCTAGCGCCCCCATCGACTTTTAATACCGGGAGTTCTAGGCCAGCGTCTTTTTTCATCGTGTCGATAACGTCACGAGTTTGATAAGCAATCGAATAAAGGGCGGCTCTAGTGATGTTATGACGGTCAGCTCCACGCGTTAAGCCGAATATCGCGCCTCGCGCATCATCATCCCAATAAGGTGTCCCTAGTCCAACAAAAGCTGGGACAAAATATACTCCAGCGGTATCAGGACGCTTTTTTGCGTACATTTCACTATCAGCAGAATCCTCAAACCAGCGAGTTTCGTCTCTAAGCCACTGCACGATTGCTCCGCCGATGAATACTGAACCTTCTAAAGCGTAGGTGGTTTCTCCATTAATTCTCCAAGCAATTGTCGTAAGTAATCCATGTTTGCTTCTTACAGCTTTTTTGCCTGTGTTCATTAGCATGAAACACCCTGTTCCATAAGTGTTCTTGCTCTCACCTGCGTTATAGCAGCACTGCCCAAAAAGAGCGGCTTGTTGGTCACCAGCCACACCATTAATGTGAACTTCTTCGCTAAAAAAGCTCGCTACTCCAAAATCACAGCTATTATCTTTTACAACGGGTAGCATGGCTTTAGGAATGTTCCATATACGAAGCAATTCCTCGTCCCATTTTTCTAAAAAGATGTTGTATAGTAAGGTTCTAGAAGCGTTAGAAATATCCGTATAGTGGCATTTCTTGTTCGTAAGTTTATAGATAAGCCAACTATCGACCGTACCAAAAGCAAGTTCCCCTGCCTCGGCTCGCTTTTGAGCGCCTTTCACGTGGTCTAAAATAAAGCGGATTTTCGATGCGCTGAAATAGGGGTTCAGCCTTAAACCAGTTCGCGAAGAAATAATATGGCTATACGAGCTCATCGCTTCACAAATTTTCTGCGTTTGCTTGCTTTGCCAAACAATCGCGTTATAAATCGCCTTCCCAGTTCTTTTGTCCCAAACAATCGTCGTTTCTCTTTGGTTGGTGATCCCAATGGAAGCGATTTGCTTCATCGACACCTCGCTTTTGATGAGAAGTTCGTTAATAACATCGAC
Source organism: Caryophanales bacterium UBA6865 (assembly GCA_002449265.1). Classification (GTDB taxonomy): domain Bacteria; phylum Bacillota_I; class Bacilli_A; order RFN20; family CAG-826; genus UBA4951. The sequence continues at coordinate 63,654 of DKCV01000025.1, forward strand.
AACGGAAATCCAAATCTGGTCCGGATCGATTTCTACCCAACCTGGTTTAGGATATAGGCAAGCAATGTCTCTTTGTGCCTTATGAAGGCTTTCCCCTTTGTTATTGATCAAAATGGCACGCGTGGAAGTCGTGCCTTGGTCGATTGAAAGTATGTATTTTTCCATGCCTTTATTATAGAACCCTTTCCCAATCGCGTGAAAGCGTTTTCATATAAAATAAGTAGGATTAGACAAGGATTTATCTTCTAGAAGCAAGGAAACGTTCAACCTCATCAATCTCTTTGACGATTCCGCTCGTGAGGACTTCACATCCATCACTCGTAATCAATAAATCATCTTCAATACGAACGCCGATACCAAGTTCTTCAAAATATAATCCCGGCTCATCGCTAATGATCATGCCTGGCTCCAAAGGAATGGTTTTGGAATCTCTTCCTAAAGGATTTAAATAAGGGTCATGGGTATCTAGGCCAATAAGATGGCTCACGCCGTGGAAATAGACGTTTTGAATATCTTCTTTGGCTTTTAATAATCCCGCTTCTACACATCTTTTCGCTAAGAAATCGATGGTTAAGCGTTGAAGATCAGCAATAGTCATTCCAGGGCGCACTTTTTCAATAACGAGTTTGTTCGCTCCTAAAACGATGTCATAAACCATGCGCTGCATATCGCTATAGTGACCGTTAGCGGGGACAGTGCGAGTAACGTCCGCACAATAGAAATTGTTTCTTGCTCCTAAATCCATCAAAACAAGGTCGTTTTCGCCAACGGTAGCTAAAGGAGTTGGATAATGAAGGACCGTTGCTCTAGCGCCACTCGCCATGATGGTAGGAAAAGAAAGTCCTTGATAAGCATTATTGTCATTGACGACGCGTAAGAATTCATCGGCAAGTTCATATTCTTTCACGCCTGGGCGAAGTTTATTCCAAACTGCGCTGATGGCAAGCTTTGTCGTATTGATTGCGCTACGAAGTTCATTCACTTCGTTCATGGATTTTCTTAAACGCAAGGTCGTTATTAAAGGATAGCAATCTTTGACCGCAACATCTTTGAACAGCAAAGAGAATTGCTTTTGATATTCTTTTGTCGTGGTATCGTCTGCAATTTTGATTTCGCGGTCCAAATCAAGATATAGCACATTCACTTCACCATATTGACGAATGGAAGGATTGAAGATTGTTTCAATTTTCCCCGATAAAGTGTTACTCATCAAAATATTGGAGAGGCCGCTAGTGACGTTTGCTTCAAGCGGAGTGAGACGTTTTCCATACCACTTCTCTTTTTTGGCATCAAAAGGAAGGATGAAAAGAAATTCTTGCATTTCGCCATCGCTATTGATGAGTAGCAAGGCGCTCCCTTCTTGCGCAATGCCCGTCAAATAATAGAAATTGCGATTTACTTCGAATGGCAAATCTTCATCCGCGCTCGATACTTTTGGAACGCCGCTAAAAATAAGCAAGGCGCTCCCACTATCCATCATATCGAAAAGGCGTTGTCTTCTTGCCTCATATTCACTTGCTTGAATCATTCTTTGACCTCCGTTTTGATTAATATTTCTTCTTTTTCAAGAACTTCACTTGGATAACCTTCGAGTGTTGGCGAAAGTATCTTATCACTACCAGAAGCAAAGAAGATGACTTTCGTTCCAAAAGAAGGATTTTCGATACGAATTCCAGTGCGAGTTGCGAGTCTTTTGAAATTAGAAAAAGCGGAATAATCCATTGATATTTTCACTCTTATCCCAGGGATTAATTCGACTTTTTTAGCGTTTTCGGAAACGAGTTTACTAACATCGCGATATGTTTTCGTTAAACGAGGGAGTCCTAATTTTGTTCCCCCGAAATAGCGGACTACTACAAGTAAAACGTGATCGAGAGAGACACTACGAATCGCATTAAGTATCGGTAGACCCGCACTATGAGTGGGCTCTCCATCATCCGAACAATATTCATATTCCTCATAATGAATCGCATAGCAATAATGCGACGCTTTTGGGTAATCAATTTTAATTTGTTCTAAAATCGAAGCAACATCATCTTTCTTCTCAAGCGGAAAAATTAGACTAATAAAACGAGAAGATAAGACATTCATTTCAGAAACTATAGGAGTAAGAACGGTAAGCATAAACTTATTTAGTTTGATAGAAAGATTGTATCTAATTCTTTTCGTGAAGAAAAAGAAATCCCAAAAGCTTTATTTCGTTACTAAAGCAGGACTATAAATCTTAGATTGATTTAATAAATAAAGAACAGAGCTAGCGATAATTGTCTTAGTTTTGAAGTCTGGGTCGGCTGGATTGCCGGTATATTTACCACCCTTCCAGTCCTGAAAATTAACGCCGATTGAACGAGACTCATTCATCGCGCTACAAATGGTGCCGATTTCCCTTTCGTAGTTACTTATGAACAAGTTGAATTTACTAGAATCAAAATCATTGTTTCCAATAATTGGGGTAATGAATATTTTGTCTTCAGAATCTTCGCGAAGTGAGTTGACATATCCTAAAATCTTCGCAAAAGTGTTGTTTATCTCCGTTTCATCTTTGTGACTACCATAAATGCCCGACTGATAAGCGATATTGGCCATCTCGTTTTCAAATGCCGTAGAAAGGCTAGCGTTCGCTTTACTAGGGAGCGTATTGAAGGCAACACTCTTTGACATTGCTTCTAATAAAGGTTTCACCAAAAATTCCGTACTAACTTTATCTATATCAATTTTATCTTGAATATTGCCACTTTCATCAAGCAAGCCATAGTCAGAAGAAGCAACGATTTCTAGAATCGTAGAAAGATAAGAAAATTCGGTTTTGCGTAAATCTAAGGAATTCAAATAACCTTCATTACTATAAGATTTCCAGATGGCATCTAAGTTCATATTGCCAAAGTTTTCGTTTAACCCTTCGCGTCCATAGCCGTTTCCAAGTTCAAAAGCACCTTTTTGTAGAGTTTCGCCAATCTTCTCATAAATATGGTAAGAAAGAACTCGACCGATAGAACGAGAATCCGCCAAATAATCCATTAAAGAAGCGAATCCGTCGACATTTAGTGCTGAAAAATTAATCGTGGATTGGCTAAGGGTCTCCATCCCTCCAATAATTTTTAAAGAAGAAAGGATATTGCCATAAATAGAAGATTCTTTTTTCCAATTGTTTTTTTCGATACTAGAGGTATCTTGTATAAACGAATTGAAAGTCAAATTGAGACTAGAATCAGTTTCTCTATCAGAAAAGAAAGCCTTAATTGACTCGTCTTCGCCTAAGCCGCTCAAAAGCGTGTCACTAAAGAATTCACCAAAATGATATTTGCTTCCATCAGCTTGCTTTTCTACAAACATTTCATTTTGGCTTAAAGCTTCGATGATTCCGCTTAAAGCAACTGGATCGCCATTCATAAGATCGATGTTCTTAAAATCACCAATTGAGGTAGCAAAGGCCATCATTGTATTTAAAGAATCGCCTTCATTTGCCCAATTAGTAACGTTATGGAAACTCACTCCGGCAGTTTTACAGTTCAAAGCGCCTATTACTAACTTTTCATCCAAGAATGAAGCAAAAACGTCTTGAAGCATCGTCGTATCATCGAGTGGGGAAAGAAGTTCTTCGAAATTCACGAAGGAAAATGAAGAAATATTGAGAGAAGCATTGCCAAAAGTATCTAGCAAATCTTGGTCAATCAAAGAGCAAAGAATTTTGCAAACTGCGGTATTTTCTTTCTCTGGGGTAAAATTAGTTTCCTTATTATATTCATATCCAAAAGCACTCTTAAAGATTTTATTCATTACTTTTAGATAATTCGCGTTGCCATTCGGATTTAAGATTTTGCTATCGCCAAAACCGTTTAGCAAACTAAGGAGTTCGCAATCCCCCTCCGCACTTATAAAGGATCGCAATCCTCCTAAAAAATGATTGATCGCGTTTTGGTCAGAAGATAGAGCGCTAGAATTAGTTTTTACATACGCAAATAAGTCTTGGCAATCTCGATACATGGTTAAAAGGCTAGAAAGTTCTTGTCCTAAAACGCTCTTTCCATTTTCGTCAGTCGGATGAAAATCAAAATCATCAAAAGTTAAATCGAAAGAAGTTAAAGTTCCTGAATTTTTCTTTAATACGCCTTCAAAAATATCGGGAACGACTTCACTTAGTAAAGCGGAATCGTCAATTTTTCCCATCGTATCGATAAGGGCATTTAATAAATCCGCATCGATATGATTTAAGGAGCCATCTTTTTCGTTATAAGTGATACCGGGCTTATCTTCATAATTCTTAAGCATCTTTTTTCCAGCTTCGTGTTTTGAGAAGGTGCGTGCGACGTCTAATAAGCTGGATACTTCTTTTTTCTCATTTTTGATGCGCTTATCCAGACTCAAAAGATTGGAATTTTCATCATAAAAGACTTCTTGATTCACTTTATTGACGTCTGCTTCAACACCAAGAGAGGAAGTTAAAGAATTGCCTAGCATTCGGAAAAGTTTTGGCATCGCATTACACACCAAAGCACTATCCAATAAGCAATTTTCATCTTGGCTAATGCCGTTTTCTCCATAATTGAATATCTGATCTTCGTCTTCGCCAGTGAAAATCGAAATCACTTGATCGATATTATCGATGACAAGATCTAAGAATGTCTTTGTATCAAATTGCTGTTTTAATAATCCATCTATCAAAGATCCCGTGAATCCTGAATCGATTTCATTCAAACGAGAAAAAGCCCGATAAATATAGCCGACTTCCGTTCCTAAATCTAGCGAGGCATAACTATCCGGAATACCTTTAATCGGCACGTTTCTCCCCTTCTTTTCATCGAATCGATAGTAATCGGAGGAAACCTCAGGAAGGAAATCCTTAAAAGACAAAGCGTCATCATTATTAGGAGAATTAATCACCGTATTAACGGAAAAGGAAATCAGAAGCGTGTTGAATAATTTCCAAGAACTATTGCTATTTTTAATCCGCGAGAAAGCATCTTCGAATTCACTATTTTTTTCTGCGCTAAAAAGGTTAATTTCATTGCTTTTGTCGAAGACGACTTTGTCGGATTCTTGGTCGAAAGACATATAGCCTAAGATGCCGGTTTGCTGAACATCCGAAAATAGATCCGCGATGTTTTCAATAGAGCTACCCCAATTTTCTTTGGTGTAATCAATGTTCCATTCATTTCCGATTTTCGCTTCAATAGCGTCCATATTTATCACAACGGAGAAAGCCGCTGGAATTAAGCCCATGAGCAAATCGCTTTCAGCAAGAGAGCGAATCAATAAGGGGGAATATTCACTAGTAAGGAACATCCACACTTTATGCGCCGATGAAGCGGATTGGGACAATAAACCCGTTTCAATAGCGTAGGTCCCGATTTCGGAAGCATGCTGGAGTTCCTCAACAAAAGAAATTTTGACTTTTTCATAGTCGGAACTCGTGAGCCAATTCATGAGTCGTTGGTCAAAACTATATCCATCTTGATTGGTGTTCCACGAAAAGAACGCCTTAGAAAAGATGCTGTCGTTATAAGTATCGGCAACGCTTTTCACCATTTGATAGGTCGAGTCGTCCGCTTGCACTTTTACTTCATTTTGTTTTTCGCTAGTGGACACATTAAAGCCATGAATCACGCTATTAATCAAAGAAGAGCAAGGGACCAAGATCATGCTTGAAACAAGCAAAGCGACAATAAATCCTTCAAATGCAGCAACAAGTTTTCCTCTTTTATAAGACCCTTTCCGCTTCTTTTTCGGGATGAAACGTTTAAAAATCAAATGCCATAACAAAAAGCAAAAGAAATTAAATATCGTCGCAAGAAGAATGCCTTCGACAAGGATGGTAACGATCATAAGCAAGGACCGCGTCAATGAATAAGCGGTATTTGCGGCGTTAGTCGGATCGGTTGAGGGGCTAAAATGGCGAATCACCTGCACGAAGAGATCTTTGATTGTCCCTTCCAATGTTGAGATAGAGAACGAAATTGTCGTGTCTTGATAAGTTACGCTTCCTTCTTGAGCATTAAGAACGCTAGATAAAGGAAATTGACCTAATGCATCCGTGATAAGCGTTAAGCAAGCTATTCCGATAAGAATATGAATCAAAAAGTATCCAAGTCGATAGGTTCCATATCTCCACCCACGGAATAAACCGCGAATAAAAGCGTAACAAAAAGCGACAACAATAAAAGCGAACACGCCAATGAGACTATAATTCACGATGCTCGTAATGTGGTTAATATCAATATCCATAAAATTATCTCAAATTCATTATTTTTTAATTCCGTTTAATTATATTACTAGTCTCTCCCCGTTTCGATATGAATATCTACGATATTAAATTTTCTTGTTGTATAATTCGCGTTATGAAAGCTTTCCTCTACCACAAACAGTTTTGCCCAAAATGCGGAAAGCAATACGATGCAGCTAGAGTGCACTGTCCTTATTGCGATGCAATGAATCAAAACGAAGAAGTTACGCGCTCTTGGAAAGAATGCACTCCTTTGGGTCCAGGGAGAGAACTCCTTGCTCTTTTTATCGGCTATATCGGCTTAAGCATCATTTCCACTTTTGTGCAGGTCGTCTTAATCATCTCCTGCTGGAGCGGCATTAGTGCGTCTGGATTGCAAGTTGGAGAGCTTGCTAATGGTATCTTTTCACTATCTGATATTAGTACAGGAAAAGGGCTAGCAATCGTCTTTTTCCCATCTTATGTCCTATTATTCAGTATCTTCGTTCTTTTCCTATGGGCCGACATCAAGCCGATTTTATTGCGTTTTAAAAAGGGGGCAAGCTATTTAGGAGCGCTTCTTGCATTAGTAGCAATGTACGCTTTTAATATCGTTTACAATATTTTGACCATTAAATTTACAGGCGGACAAGTAAATCAAAACCAGTCAAATGTTGTTTCCATCGTTAAGCTATATCCCTTTACTTCCTTGATCGTTTTTGGAATATTGGGCCCATTTGTGGAAGAATGCACCTATCGCTTGGGTTTATTCAATCTATTAAAGCGTTTCAGCACAATCGGCGCATATCTATTAAGCGCGCTTTTCTTCGCCGCCATCCATTTCGACTGGTCTAATCCTAGCGTATTAGAATGGCTTAATATCCCGCCATATTTCTTCTCTGGTTTCGTATTCGCATTTATCTATGATAAGATTGGTTTCGGGGCATCTTACCTCGCTCACGCAGCAAATAACATCATCAGCGTACTTGCTTCGATTCAATAAAAATTTAAAGGGGTTTTATGAGCGAAAAAACACAAGTTATTGATGAATTTTGGCTAAAAATCATCGCCTTTGTCTCTATGGCATTTGACCATATCGGTCTATTTTTGATGCTCTATTCCGCTTCTTCAACAGAAGCTTTTGCCATCGGCAATATCTTTCGTATTGTCGGGCGACTCGCCTTTCCTTTGTTCCTATTTTTCTTAAGCGAAGGTTTAAAGCACACCACTAACCGCAAAGCCTATCTATTCCGTTTATTTATCATGTGGTTAGGAATTGCCCTATTTCAAACCGTCATCTATTCCTATTATCGAATCGTAAATAATCACGATGTATTGTGCGAATTGGGCAGTTCAATGGGCGCTCAAGCATTCACCGATCTTCTTCTATGCGCGCTTTTTGTGTGTTTATTAGAACACGAAAACAAAAAGGTTCGCTTTCTTTCCGCTTTACCAGCTCTTTATATCGTTCTCTCTTACGTCTTGGATGTTCTAGATCAATATGGGGTGAAGATTAATCTTTATTTCCCGATTTATCTACGCGCTTCCTATAGTCTTTTTGGTTTCCTTATTTTCCTTGGTTTTTATTATGCCTATCGCCTCACGGATATCTGGGTGAAAAAAGGCCTTCAATTAGAGGGGAGAGAATTAGAAGAATATCGTTCTAGCCCTACTTATCGACGATTAGTCAACATGATAAGTGCAACCGCATTACTAGTAGTTACACTTCTAATGTGGGGTATTTCATATTTAAATTGGCACTTTGACGTATTTGAAAGCCCAAATACAAAGATCCAAAACTATTGTTTATTAGACTGTTTGCTTATCATGATGTATTCTGGAAAACGAGGCTATGACAAAAAATGGTGGCGGATTTTCGAATACGCTTTCTATCCTTTGCATATCGCTATTATCGCCATGATATTTACGTTAATATTTGCTTAGGAGGTTATTCGATTATGGAACTAAATATTACGAGCAAGAAAGAATTTGATGAAAAAATTAAACAAGGGAAAATCCTTGTAGATTTCTACGCACTTTGGTGCGGCCCATGCGGGATGCTTGCCCCACTCGTGGAAAAACTAAGTGAGGAGCACACCGAAATCACCGTCATCAAAGTCAATGTTGATGAAGCCCCTGAAATTGCCGCGCAATATAACATTTATAGCATCCCTACCTTATTATTATTTGAAGAAGGGGAATTAAAGAAGACGCAAGTTGGCTATCTTCCTGAAGCCTCATTAAAACGCTTTGCGGAAGTGGAATAAGGACATTGCTTAGCCCAAAAATCTCATAAAAATATTTTATTGCGGTGAATTAGCGCTTGTGTTATATTTCTAGGCGCTCTACAGTGGACCATTGGTGTAGCGGTCTAACATGTCTCCCTGTCACGGAGAAGATCACGAGTTCGAATCTCGTATGGTCCGCCACTGTATAATGCAGGTGTAGTTCAGTGGTAGAACACCAGCCTTCCAAGCTGGTTATGCGGGTCCGATTCCCGTCACCTGCTCCAATTGAAAATAGTGCCGAGAAATCGGCATTTTTTATTGGTTTAAAACGAAAGGCAAATGATTCCTTTAAATAGAAAAAACAATTTACTAACTCGAAAATGAAAAGTTTCTAGTAAAAAATGATAACAAGAAAAAAGTCACACAATCAATGCCTTTTTGTTCAATCACAATTGAAAGTCCTTTCATGTAGAATCGCCCTTGCGTTCCGTTAAAATACCTTTGGTCGAAGTCGTATATGCTGGTGATAAGGTCCTGCAGTCTCTACGTTCCATCCCCAAAGTGGAACACTACGATGTGAAATCCTGAACGAAGAAAGGGAAAAGTTCCCTTTTTGCGTTTTGATTTTGCAAGGGCATCTCAAGCAGATACGCTTCCCAACTTCTTCTTAAAATTAGGAGGATAACCATGGAAGAAAGTTTAGCCGTTAAAAACGAAAATAACGGTGGTTGGAGTCCAAAAACGGGATTTGGACGTTTCTTAGACCGCTATTTTCACATCTCTGAAAGGGGTTCTAACATCATCAGAGAACTCGTAGGAGGACTTGTCATCTTCTTAGCGATGTTCTACATCTTACCACTCAACTCCAACATGCTCACAACTAGCTGGGTTGGCGGCGCTACTCCCAGCAATGTCAGAGTAGAAAATGGTATTCAGCAGATTCTACTTTATGGCGACAAGTGGGCTGCGGTTGATCAAGTCCATGCTGCCGTATTCGCTGCTACAGCAATCAGCGCCGCTGTCACTACCATTGTCATGGGCATCTATGGCAAACTCCCTGTTGGTCTAGCTAGTGGATTAGGACTCAACTCTTTGGTTGCCTATACCGTTATGCAAAAAATGGGGCTCAACTTTGCTCAGAGCATGGCTATCGTTCTCGTCGATGGTATTCTCTTCTTAATCATCAGCATTACTCCACTTCGCGCGTGGGTTGTGAGAAGTATCCCGAAATCTCTCAAATTCGCTATTTCTGCCGGTATTGGTTTCTTCATTGCCTTCATTGGCTTCCAAAACATCGGAATCATCGTTCCAACCGACGGAACAATCGTCGGATTCGGTGACTTCACTAGCCCAGCTGTCTTAACCGGTATGGCTGGCATTGTTCTAGTCCTCGTTCTTTCCTCACTCCCACAAAACAAAAAATGGGGTTTCTGGGTTTCAAAATTCGCCGTCATCATCTCAATTGTTGTCATGGCGATTATTTGTGCTTCGATGGGAAGCGCTGGCGTTAAAGGGATGCCAACGTTTTATAACGAAAGCCACGACATTGCTAATGTTGGCAATTTTGGGAAAATCTTTGGTGCTGCTGTTTTTGGCTTTGATGCCTTCTTAAATCCTACAGCGATTGCTGTTACTTTCGCCCTTCTCTTCGTTGACTTCTTTGATACCACTGGTACTTTGGTTGGTGTTGAAGCTGGCGCTGGAATGGTTGATGAACAAGGCAGAATCACCGTTGATGATCGTCCAGCGATGATCACTGACGCTATCGGAACTTGCTTTGGCGCTATTTGCGGAACTACTACCGTTACTTCCTTCGTTGAAAGCACCACTGGTGTTGCCGCTGGCGCAAGAACTGGTTTAGCAGCCGTTACCACTGGTTTGCTCTTTGCTCTTAGCTTAGCGATTTATCCAGGTTTAGCGATGTTCTCTTCTAGCTCCGTCACAGGACTTGCTCTAGTCTATGTCGGCGTTTGCATGTTCAAGAACCTCGAAAAACTTGAATGGCACGATTGGATTGCTGTCGGAAGTGGTTTCTTCACTGTCTTGGTCATGACCATCTCCTATAGCATTTCTGACGGTATTGCCTTTGGCTTCATCACCTACACGATCATGACTTTAGCCGCTGGCAAATTCAAAAAGAGCGACATCACTGTTGCTTGCTGCTCTTTAGCCTTCATTGCTATCTACATCACAAAAGCATTAGTTATTAAATAACTTATTACAAGGGCTGCTAATTGACTGACTTCAGTTAACAGCTCTTTTCTTTTTGTCATCTTAAGAAAAAGAGTATAGTCATTCTTATCAATAAAGGATTAAAGATATGAGATATAAAGAATTTGTCCTTGCTACCAATAACAAAAATAAACTAAAAGAATATCAAGAAATGTTCACTCCGTTAGGGATTAAAGTACATAGTCTAGACGAATTGAACATCCATGTTGATGTGGATGAAAACGGAAAAACATACGAAGAGAATTCCTATTTAAAAGCAAAAGCAATCCGAGCACTTGTTTCTATGCCTACTCTCGCAGACGATTCCGGGATTGAAATCGCATCTATGGGTGAGCATTTTCCTGGCATCTATAGTGCGAGATTTGCCAAAAAAGAAGGCGGATATCCTGCTGTTTTTGATGTCGTTAACCAAAGAATCGAAGGGAAAGACCGAAGCGCAGAATTTCATTGCTGTATTTGTTATTTAGAAGAAAAAGATTCCTCGCCTCTTTTCTTTGAAGGAGTTTGTAAAGGGCATTTATTGCCTAAGCCTCTAGGAAAAGGCGGCTTTGGATATGATCCAATCTTTCATTATGACGAAGGAAATTTAGATTTTGGAATATGTAGCGAAGAAGAAAAGAACCACTGCAGCCACCGTTATAACGCCTTGAAGAAATTCGTCGCTTATTTAATTAAAGAATCGTAAAGATAATGCCATAAACGATACCGGCTTGTCCAAGTAGATAAGTCAGCATGATATAGAAATCGCGACGTGGGAAATCATGACGAAACATCGTGGAAGTCAAAATCACGTCACTAGAGAAGAATAGGATCGAACCCAATAAGACAAATAAGTACCAATGAACACCAATAAAATATAGCCCTAGAGCGGATGTTCCAATGACAGAAAGCAATGTCGAACAATAAATGGTACCAGAAATCGTGAAAAGTTTGCTGTGCTTGGTTAATCCCCAAATCGGTCCAGCGGTAATCAGCATGAAAGCGAAATAAATCACGAACATGACTAAATATGCCCACCACTCCAGTACTCCCAATTCGGCGACCATCATAATTGTATTCGCGATGTAGCAAAAATGACCGATAAGAAAAGAAGATAAGCCGGAAATTAAACACAATCTTTTATTTTTATAAAGCAAGAAGAAATCGCCTATCGCGCCAAAAAAACAGCCAATATAAATTAAGAAGTACGCTGGAGCAGCAATAAAGGCCGCTATACCCAAAAAGATAAGGCAAAACGGTTTAGAAAGCCGTCTGATTTTTTCAAATTCAAAGAAGCCGCATACGATATTGATAAGACTAGTTAAGCCAAATAAAATCGAGAAGACGAGGAAGGAAATAAAGTGGGCATCGCTATTAAACATAGATCATCCTCCTATTGATTTTGATTCTTTTTGTCCTTTCTATTCTTACGTCTTTCTTCGCGACGTTCATCTTGAAGCTTAACTTTTCTTGCGCGCATCTCTTCTTTTTCTTTTTGACGTTCATAAAACGCTTTAACTTGTGGAGATCCTTTTAATTTGTCGACATATTCTTTCACTGTTGTAGATAAAGAGGAGACTTTTTCAGAGAAGAAGAAAAGCTTTGGCGCTTTCTTTTTCATTTTTAAAGCCTTATCTTGCATATAAATTTTGATGCGGTCCCAATCAACAACTAGGCGCGAATCGGAAACAGCCTTGCGAATGCGCGTTACTAAATGCAAGGAATATCCAAAATCAAGCACAAGCACGCCAAGAAAGAAGCCAATAATCGTCGCAGCAACTAAAATCGTGTCTTTTGCAATAACTAAATCGCTTAATTCGACCATAGAGGGGTGCAATAAATATAAATACCCTACCCCTGCAACAAGCCAAATCGCACTAAAAAGAGGGCAAATGATGCCTTGAACATTTCCCCAACGCCTAGAATAATCCCAAAGTTTGATTCTCATTCCTTTAATGAAAATAATGCCGGCGATATATTCTAGAAGTGTCATTAAAACCCCAATGACGAGGATTTCCACTAAGGCAGCGGCCCAATCTAATGGGATCCAGTTCCTCCAAGGCAAAGAACACATAAAATAAAAGCCAATCGTTCCGAATCCATACAAAGGGAGGAACGGGCCAGTAAGAAAACCAGGGTTCACCCATTTCTTTTGGCTAATAAAACGGCGAAAAAATAGTTCAATAATCCAGCCAACTGCTCCGCCGAATAAAAATAAGAACGCGTAACGATAAAACTCCATGCAAAATTATTTTATCATAAGTCAGTTTTAAAAGGGCATATAATGAGAGACATGAAACAAGAAAAATTACCGCTAAGAGAATGGGTTTTGATCATCTTGATTGGTTTTGCGGGTCAACTTGCTTGGATGATTGAAAACAATTACATCAACATGTGGGTTTATTCCCAAACAAGTAACAACGATTACATCACTTGGATGACTATCGCTAGTGCAATCGCTGCCACACTAACGACATTTTTCATGGGTGCATTAAGCGATAGATTAGGGAAACGGAAATTATTCATTGCTGGCGGATATGCGATTTGGGGAATTACCGTTTTCTTGTTCGGAATGTGTTCCTATCACAATAGTGAAATGATGTTTGGCGAATCTGGAGCAGCGTTAGGCGTAGGAATATCCATGGTTGTCGTAGACTGCTTAATGACTTTCTTTGGAAGTAGCGCGAATGACGCCGCGTTTAATGCAAGAGTCACAGATATCACAAATGAGAATAATCGCGGCAAAGTCGAGTCGGTTCTTTCGATTTTGCCTTTAATTGCCACCATTGCTGTCTTAGGAATCGCTGGAGCAATTGGCGCTAACGCTAACCCGGATAAAACTCAACAAGAAGCAATCGCAAGTTTAGGAGTGACGAGCGCCGATTATTTAGCGAAGCCCTGGTTGCTTTTCTTCATTATTTTCGGAGCAATCACTTCTACAATCGGAATTATTTGCTTCTTTTTGCTACCAAAAGACGAAATTAAGCCAAACAAAGAATCCAATTACTGGAATAACCTCATCTATGGTTTTAAGCCAAGCGTAATTAAAAAGAACCGCAATCTCTATATTTCTTTATTAACGTTTATGGCATTCAACATGGCTATTGATGCATTTATGCCATATTTCATGGTCTATTTCCAAAATTCAAAAGAGTACCATGGTTTAGCGATGAGCGGATTAAATTTCTATTTGCCACTTGGTGCGATTCTATTAATCGCAAGCATTGTCGTCGTTATTTTAGGCGTTACGCTTATGGACAAAGTCGAAAAAACAAAGTTGCTTCTTCCAGCGCTAAGCGTTTGCGGATTAGGGTTCTTGTTCATGTTCTTTAGCGTAGACACTTGGGCTGTCATTATTAGTGGCATCCTTATGATGAGCGGATATTTAGTCGGCACCGCCATTTGCGGGGCAATCGTAAGAAACGAAACACCAAAAGAAGAAGTTGGCTTATTCCAAGGAGTGAGGATGTTTTTTACAGTCCTAATTCCTATGATTGTCGGTAGTTCAGTAAGCGACGCTTCGATGCGGGCGGCTTATGGCACTTACACCGATCCAACATACGGCACTACCGTTACTGCGCCAAATGAATATATGTTCCTTGTTGCATTTTGTTTTATCTTAATCGCTTTCATCCCAGCCGTTTGGCTATTCCTTCGAAAAAGAAAAGAAGAAGCAAAAGCCTCTTCTAGTGATAACGAAATCGAAAAGTAGAACGATTACTTTTTCGAAATTTCAATATCACCTAATATAGGAACGGTTGTATTTCCTTTTTTTGAAGCATCAGTTAACAAAGAATAATTTTCTCCTTTGCACCCTTCTGGCAAAACAATATCGTTCAAGCCACCGGTTTGATACTTTATTTCGCAGTTGTCGATGCCAAATTCAAGATCAGAAACAGTAGTTTCTTTCCCCTCTGCATCAGTGAAGCTAATTTCATTTCCGTTAAAAGTAATCGTAGTTCCGTACGCAATATTGTAAGATTTGGCCACACCACTGATTTTCACTTCGCAATCGCTATAAACAGGGAATATTTTCATTGGTGCGGAAACAATATTTTCATCATTAGAATTGAAAAGCATTTTATTAGCGTATAGCTCGGGAACTTTTTCATCTCCATCTTTCCCTACTTTCCCAAATGAGTTATCGTAACTTACAAATTCAGAGTAAAAACCTCTCCAAGTGCGAATGTTCTTGCCTGAAATCGAGGTGGTTTTGTTTTTATCGGAATGAGTCGTATCTGAGGTTACAGTTTTGTTATCACTACTAAAAGCAATTTTTGAAGAATAATCGCCCCAAATAGATGAAACAATTTTTGATGGATCTAGATAATCATTATAAGAATTATAGACTTGGATTTCATAAGTGCGTTTGTAGTCATCGCTAAAATTCGCATAATACGAAATTTCAATAGGCTTATTGGAATTAGCGGAGCCTAGTAGCTCCCAATTTCCATCAAAGCCATACAAATCAAGTGTGTAGTAGCCTTTCTCATCTTTTGTCCCGATATCTTCATAAAAGGAACCGGGTACGAGGCCTGCAGTAGCGTCGTTAGGCTTTCCTTCTCCGGAAGAGAACGTTAGTTTTTCAGTATTCCCTATACCAAACGGCCTTTCGCAATTTTCTTTAAAACCAAACCCTTTAAAGTCATTGATATAACCATATTTGGCAACTTTTGTTAGATTTTCAGGGAACTCACTAACAAAATTATCTGATGCATTGCCTAACGTATAGGTTTTTCCATAACCAAAAGGTTTGTCGTCACTGCCTTTGATTGTTGACCCAGAATTATAAAATCTCGTTCGATATTGGATTGGTGTTTCCACAAAGTTCGCATAAAGAGAGCAATTTCCCTTAATAAATTTTGGGTCAACTTTGTCACCACTGTTCGGAGCTAATTTAGCACTGCTATTTTCACTAGTAGCACCATGGTCATAAGCAGGAAGAGAAGTATCGATATCAGCGTATGTTCCTTTCCATTCAATATTTGAAAAGCCACTTTTGAAGCGATAACCAGCTTTAGAAGGCTTTTGCTTTGATTTTTCATCATAACGAGGTTGGTCTTCATATGGCTGAATAGAAGTCACGGGTTGTCCATAAGCAACATAAGCGTATCCGATTTTTTTGCATTCTTCTTTGTTTTCGCTCGCATCATCATAAAATTCGACAAGAAAACTATATGCTTTTGAATCTCCGCCATTAGAAGTAGCGCCGCATGACCCTAAAGAAAAACAAAGCGTGCCTAATAGAAGTGAAGAAACAAATTTATTTGAGTGCTTAATCATGGCTTGATTATCCATTTTTATTTAATGAAAAACAAGATTTACATTGTAAAACAATGTTGCTCAATAAATGCTTCAAGGGTATAGTTATTGCGCATAAGGATTGTTTTTATATGAAAAAATCAAGTAATGGAAATATTGTTCTAACATTTGCAACGAGCATCTTCGCTTTAATCAGCATCTGTGTTTTGTTCGCTAACGCATTTAGTGATGCAACCTGGGGAACGGGCTTTGAAGTAATTTTCGGATTAGAAAGCAAAAATACCGCATTTTGCTTAGGATTATTTATTGCTTTCTTATGCGGATGCCTTGCGGTTTTCTTACCATTCGTTTCTTTCTTCACCAAAGGTAAAGCGCGCGTTGGTTTATTCTTGTTCTTAGCCGTTTTAAGCATTGCAAGCGCAACGCTCATGCTATTCGGAAAGCAGTTCTTCCTCTCCAGTAACGCTTTCGATTATAGCGGCGAAACATCATTGGACGGAACTTTTGCGATAGGTACAGCACTTATCGCAAATGCGGTCTTCATGTATCTAGCTGGCGCTACTTCTTTATTAGGCGCTTACACAAATCGCCCAAGCAAAGAAGAAGAATAATTTCTTGCATCATTTGCGATTATGACCCGGTTGAAACAAAGCCGGGTTTTCTTTTGCTTTTGTCCATCCACGTTCTTTAAGTGCCATAACTACCACTTCCGCGCACCGATGAGGATCTTCATTAATTTCGTTTCCCCAGAAGCGGATTACGAAATACCCTTGTTCCTCTAGCTTCTGATTCACTTCTTTGTCGCGAGCAATATTACGTTCAATCTTTGGAATCCAGTAATCTAGATTTTTATGAATTTTAGTTTTGTTTTCTTCAAAGTGATAGCCGTGCCAAAACTCGCTATCGCAAAAAACCGCAACCTTGTATTTTTGGATAGAAATATCAGGATGCCCATATACATAGCGGGTATTGTGACGATAACGAACGCCCATGCGATAAAGTTCTTTTCTTAAAGCAATTTCAATGCCCGTATTTTTCCCTCGGATCCGGCTCATGACGTAAGAAATTGTCTCTTTGCTGCGTTCTTTCATAGGCCTATCATACTCTTTCGTGATACTCTATTCCTGTGATAACGATAAGAAAAGCCAAAGAAATAGATAAATCGAAACTATTGAAACTAGTCCGTCGAATTGAAGGAAGCGCAAAATATGAAGATATTATTTTCCCTCTTCCTTCGCTTAGCGAAAAAGAAATAGACGAGTACATCCAAAGAGGTGAGGCGTTCATTGTTAACGAAAAAGGAACAATCATCTCATTAGTCATCGTGCAAAAAGACGTAAGTTCTTATTTCTATCCGAATAGTCACGATGAAGGAAAGCTCATGGAAATCGTCGCGAAAACCGACGCAAGAATGAGTGAAGATATGGTTGCACTTGTGTTTTTAGGCACTGACCCAATGTATCGAAATAAAGGTATCGCATCCTCTTTTCTCCAGTACCTTGAAGCAAGTTTCCCACGTTTTTTATTCTTAACTTCATTAGATACTTCTAATCAAGCTGGTATTGAATATCTCCGCAAAAAAGGCTACAAAAAAGTAGATTTAGAAGAATTTGAATTTTCTAGCGTTAAGCAGCAACTATTATTCAAGCGAACTTAGATTAATGACTAAATTGAGATTCATATAGCTCGTAATAGAATCCTTTTTTCGCAAGCAAGTCCTTATGATTGCCTTGCTCAATGATTTTGCCATCTTTCATAACCAATATAAGGTCACTTCGCGCAATCGTGGATAAACGGTGGGCCACAACAAAACTTGTTTTGCCTTTCATGAGTTCATCAAAGGACTTCGAAAGAAGGCTTTCGGTACGAATGTCGATATTGCTCGTCGCTTCATCTAGAATGACCACTTCGGGAGAAAGAAGCATAACGCGCGCCACACATAGGAGCTGCTTTTCCCCTAAAGATAAGCCACTACTATCGGTAATATAAGTGTTATATCCTTCAGGAAGACGCTCAATAAAGTCAGCAGCCTGGGCTTTTTTGGCCGCTTCTTTTACTTCTTCTAAGGAGGCACCAGGTTTAGCGTAAGCGATATTCTCATAAACCGTCCCTGCAAAGATCCAAGTATCTTGTAGCACCATCCCTAAATGCTTACGATAGGCGCTTTTTTCTAATTCTAATGTCGAAATGCCATTGGTAGAAAAACATCCAATTTGTGGGTCATAGAAGCGCATTAGCAAATTGATAATCGTGGTTTTGCCGCACCCCGTTGGACCAACAAGAGCGACTTTCTCGCCTTTATGAACCGAAATAGAGAAATCATCAATGATCTTTCGCGAATTATCATAGGAAAAATCAAGATGGCTCGCTTCAAAGTTCTCGATGTCACCATCGATGACTTTCGTTCCTTTATTAACGTCTTTTTCGGCGTGAATCGCATCGTTAATGCGTTTAAAAGAAGCGAAAGCAAAATTAATCTCGCTAACGACATCGCTGATTTCATTGAATGGTGCCATGTAATTACTTGCATAAACCAAGAAACTAGAAAGGTCACCCACCAAGAAAGCAATTCCTAAATTAATGTCTTTTACAATGAATATCGCCCCAACAGTAATCACCGCAGCGTTGATGAGGTTATTTACTAAACGTGTGGAAGGATTAATCAAAGAAGCGCCAAAAGAAGCGCGGAATACGTTTTTCCGGAAATCTTCATTCAAAGAAGAAAATTCTTTCTTCCGTTCGCTAGACAAATTCAAAGTGGAAATCGTTTCACTATTATTGAGCGATTCAAGTCCGAACGCGTGAATTTTTCCTGCGCTTGCCGCTTGCGCTTTAAAGTATTTCGAATTCCATTTACTTACGAATTTGCTGACGACCATTGATAAAGGGGTTAAGCCAACAACAAGCAAGGCAAGTGCCCAGTTAATTGTGAACATGAAAACAATCGTCAGAATAATGGCGACAATTCCGTCAAATAAAGCAGCGCCCCCACTCACTAAGCCGTTTTGGACGTTTTCAACGTCATTGACCAAACGTAAAAGCAAATTGCCCTTTTCGTTTTTGTCTAAATAAGATACGGACGTATGAAGATAGCTTTTATATACTTCATCACGAAGTTCTTTGGTGATGACTTGTCCAACATAAGAAGTTAGATAATCGAAGAAATAGCGGAAAATCGTGCCTAAAACTAAGCAAATCGCCATTACAAGGATATACACGTTTAACACATTGAAATCGACATTACTAAACTCGCACTTGGATAAATAGTTAACGGCTTTCCCCGCAAGTAGAGGAATGAATAATTTACTTCCAATCGAAATAAAGGCGAATAATAAAGCAAAGAAAATCTTGCCTTTGCATTTCCCTAAATAAGGTTTAAGAATCTTAAAGTCTTTCATCGATTTGCCACCTGCATTTCATAAATATCGCGATAAATCTCGCATTCTTTTAATAAGGATTCATGAGTTCCTCTCGCAACGATTTCACCCTTATCCATCACCAAGATAAGAGAGGAGTCCGAAAGAGTCGTCGCCCGTTGAGAAACGATAATCTTCGTTAAATTTGGTCGTTTATTGATGTTTTCGCGGACTTTTTTATCGCTTAGATAATCAAGCGCACTTGTGGAATCGTCTAGTATCAAGATATCGCCACCCTTTAATAAGGCGCGCGCAATGAGTAGGCGCTGCTTCTGCCCTCCACTAAGATTCGCGCCAGCTTCTTCCACTTCATGATCAAGAAAATCTTTATAGCGAGAAACATATTCATAAGCCAAGGAATCTTTTAAAGCTTGGACCATTTCTTCTTCGGTCGCATTTTGTTTACCTAGCAAAAGATTCGAACGAATCGTTCCTTTGAATAGGGATGGTTTTTGGCTCACTAAAGAGATTTCTTCATGAAGAGAATTCAAATCATATTGTTTTAAATCATGCCCCCGATAGGAAATATATCCTTCGCTAGGATCATATAAACGCTCCAATAAAGCGATAAGGGTACTTTTTCCACTTCCCGTTCCACCGATAATGCCGATAGAATCGCCTCGATTCACTTCAAACGACAAGTGGCTAACAGCTGGTTTTCCGTCTCCTCCATACGATAAAGAAACGTCATGGAATGCAAACAAAGGTTGGGATTCGTTACCTTCTTTGTGATAAGTCCCTTCGTTAAGAATGGAAGGCTCAATCGCAAAAAAATCATTGATTCTTTTCATGCTTGCTTTCGCGCGATTTAAAGAAACAATCATCCTTGAAAACATCACCAAAGCGTTAAGTACGAGTGTTAAAAAGGAAATTAAAGAAACGATTTTACCCGTTGTTAAGGTTCCATCATTAACCGCCAATCCGCCTAAATAAACCACTAAAACCATTCCGGCATTCACAAAGAAAAAGGTCAAAGGATTAATGAAGGCATTAAGTTTAGCAATCGATAGCGATTTCTTCTTATATGATTCGCTTGAAGCAACGAATTTCTTTTCTTCATAATCTTCTTTATCAAAAGCGCGAATCGGTCGCGCCCCTTTTAAAGCGTCGCTTCCTAAGGAAGATATTTCGTCAAGGTTAGTTTGCACAAGGGCGTATTTTTTCGGAGATAAGACAATAACGAGCGTGATGACTAAGCTAGAAAAAATAACAACACCTAAGAAAACTAAACCAGCTCGCCAATCAAGCAAGAAAGAAATAATCGTCGCCCCAATAATCAAAAAAGGAGGTCTTAAAAACAAGCGCATGAACATCATGACGCCGTTTTGCATCGAAAAGGAGTCATTGCTTAATAAGGTAAGTACTTTTGGTTTTCCAAATGCATTCAATTGTTTTTCACTTAGGGAAGAAACGTGCTCATAAATCTCTTCTTTTAAGTCATGCCCATAATCGGCGGAAACGCGGGCAGCGAAATATTGGGCGACCATCGTAACGCCAAAGGCTACAAAAGAAAGCAAAAATAAAAGGAGCCCCATCCAAAGAACGTAATCGAAGTCGTTATTCTTAATACCGTTATCAATAATGAAACGAACGATAAATGGCGTCGCTAGTTCGATAACGCATTCAATGAGTTTTAAAAATGGAGCAACCCAAAATCGAAAAGAATACTTTTTTAGTGCCGATAAGGCAGTATGTTTATTTTTCATGCGTCAATTTCGCCTTTCTTGTCTATTTCTTTTGTAGTCTTTTCTATGCGAATAAAGGAAATGGAAGCAACTACTTCCGTTTCTTCCCCATATCCCGATAGAAAGGTCCAACTCGTATCGTTATCCCCAATCACGCGGTCATAAACGCGATTTTTCCCAACGCGAACAGAGGCAACACCAGCAAAAACCCAGTGGATGGAACCCGGGACAAACCCGCAATATAAGCTCGCGATATCCACGATAAGAGGGGGTAAACTATATTTCACATCAAATTCGAAAGTGTGTTCGTCTTCATTGAATTCCCCTGGTGAAAATTCGTTCTTTAATAGAACTGGAGAATCTGGATTAAGGGAAAGAAGAGAATCCGAGAAGGTATCATTATCAAAAATCGGATCTTGATGGGTTGCACCTACTTCCGTAGCGATACGACTAATATTAGAAGAAACTAAAGCGGATATTTCCTTGTCATCCCCTTCTAACGGATGAACATTTCCTTCTAAGCGATAAGCAAATTCCGCTAATAAGTAGAACCGCAAAGCGCTGGGCTTATCGATTTTTGTTCCTAGTCCTTCTTCATAAGCTTTACCAAGACGGAAACATAGGCCAGGGAAAATATTGATATCTTTCCCCAGGGATAACGAGAAACGCTGATAGCACTCTTCCCAAATGGAAGTGAGGATATTAAACGCAAAATCAGGATCAGAATTAGTGCCAATCGCATCACGGTAGCAATCAGAAAAATGGATTAAAGCGTTTAAACTCCCCATGGCCATACCTTTTGAAAACGCTTCATAAGCGCCAGAAGCATCAACTTTTCCTAGTGCTCCCGAAGCGCTTAAAATTCCTAGGCGAGTCAAGGCATCGCCATCGTATTTCAAGGAAGAAGAAGCGTAATAAGAAAATGCGGTTGCTGGATCTTTTTCCGTGAATTCATCACCGAATTCATAAAGTTCCCCTAAAGCGTAAGAAGAATCGGCATCTCCTAAACTACTAAGCAAAGACAAATATTGAATGTATAAGCTCTCATTGGTTTTCTTATGAGTGATTTTGCCTTCTTGATAACGGGAAATGTATTTTTTCGCAGCATCAGGATGCTTACTCATATAGTCTTCGCCAAAGAAAGCGAGATTAAGCGCTTTTAGGGTTTCTTTATCCAGAGGTTCTCCCCCATTATCCCCAATCACCGTGTCCATTCCGCATTCTGGGCAAATCGCGCTCATTCCACGTTCATCGTTCACCCAATCATTTACCGCTCTAGCGTCATAATGCTGACGGCAAAAAATACAGGAACAGGTTTTGCTATGAAGGATTTCAATTTCGTTATTATGCGTGTGCTTTTGAAGTTCGGTTAATTTATGGTCTATTGCCATAAATAAACTATATCACAATCTAACACGCGCTAACACGCGCACGAAAGGAAAATAAAACGAGATTTAGAAAGAAAGCCCTTTCGTCATTTTGGCAAGAACTTTGTCAAAATCTAGACTCAATTGCTCCTGAGAAAGATTCTCTTTTCTTGTCCAAAAAATCGGTCCTTCCGCGCTAGAGGAAAGCGAGCCATCATAGTGGTTCGTCCGAAATAAAACGCACAGATGCCGAACCTTTTGCTCAGGAATGTTCCATTCGAATGTGCCCACTTCTTCTAAACAAGAAATAAATAAACCCGTTTCTTCTTTGATTTCGCGAATCGCGGATTCTTCTAACGATTCTTCATCTTCAACGTGGCCACCAGGGAAATTGATACCAGGCCAATCCTTTTTTAGACGCTTCTCCACTAAAAAGGAGCCATCGTCTCGATAAACCATCACCATATTCGTCAAAATAATCTTGGATTCTCTACTCATGGTAACAATTTTAGCGAATATTTTTTGCGTTATGGTAATGAAGTTCTAAAATGGGAGACATATGCAAATCAAGCGATCAAAAGAAATGGGGCAAGGTATCAAAAGGCTTGTCGCGATGATGGATGAAAATGAGGCTCGCGCGGAAGCCTATAATGATTATTTATCGCATCGAAACTTTTCTATCTATAAAGTCGCAAAAAAATCATTTCAAGATGGGCTAAGCTCAAAAAAGGCTTTTTTAGAATCTACGAAGAAATATTTCCTTCCAAAAAATGGATTTTCTTTAGAAAAAGAATCATTTGATGCGATTTGTGAATTGAATTCAAAAATCTTTGCAAATAACCCATATTATGAAGCAATTCATTTTGGGAATCAGAAGAAAAACGGTTGGGAATTGCGCCAATCCTCCTATGAGCCATTCCAAGGTTTTGTTTATAATGAAATCATCGTTAAACCCCACTCCTATTTTAAAGAAATCACTCCATTTGGTTTTTTTAAAGAAAGATTCCCTTATTTAGAAATTCTAGAAAATGATAAAAATTGGATGAGCGTCACCCCTCACGAAATCTTAACGATGTTTACCCCGATAAAAGAGGCAAAAGGGAAGGTTCTTACTTTCGGATTAGGAATGGGTTACTACGCTTTTATGGCTTCCATTAAAGACGATGTCAAAGAGGTCACTATTGTGGAAAAAGACAAAAACGCAATTTCACTCTTTAACGAATTCATCCTTCCGCAATTTCCTAATCGATCAAAAATTAAAATCATCCACGAAGATGCTTTTCAATTTGCTTCTACCATCACTGATAAAGAATATGACACCATATTCGTCGACATTTGGCATCTACCGCTTGATGGCTTATTCCTTTATCTTCCTTTTAAACGAATATTTCGTGACTTCAAGGAGACGAAAATCTCCTATTGGATTGAGAAAAGTATTCTTGCTTTATTAAGGAGAACTTTAATTATCCTTATCGATGAAGAGTATCAAAAAGAGATCAAAATCAAATACACATTCGCGGATAACGAAACTGATGCTCTTATTAATTCCTTGCATTATCTATTACAAGAAGAAACAATTGAAAACGTTCACGATTTGTTCGTATTTTTAGAAGACGACAATTTAAAAAGAATCGCCGCGCAATTAGATTAAAGAGTGCTTTGTCTTCGCACTCTCTTTAATAGCGGTTTCTTTATTCGGGTAAAACTCCACGTGAAGGTTAAGATCATGCCTACGAAGAATTTTTTCTAATTTCTCGTAATGATTTTTGTTATCTTGATGATTCGCCCAGTCTTCAATTTCTTCTAAAGTGACTAGTCCATCGTGCCAAGAATCTAATTCACCATTTCTAGCGCCTTTGAGCAATAAAGAAAGGAGGTCAGAGAAATTGAATGGTTGCAATTCCGGAACGGCGTCCCCATTCACATAATCTTCAAAAAGCATTTCTCTTAAAGTGATTTCCTTAAAGAATAGGAATAAAGAATCGAGGTCAGAAGAAATCCATCTCCCCACTTCTTTTTCTTCTTTTCCAAAAGGGGCAGCTTCTTTAGAAGAAACATATAAATATGCATCGTTTTCCGTGTGGTTTAAAATAGAATAAGGATCCACTAATGAACGAATTTTAACCCAGTCGTATTTCATCTTTTACCCATTCCGTCCTTTGATAAAGACATAATCATCTTCTCTAACGATATCAAGTCGTTGATTGACGTTCGCTTTTAAAGCTAAATCAAGGTGTTTGCGAGATTTTTCTTTTAAAGAAGAGAAGCCAAAGAGTGTCGAGACTTGTTTAAAGAGGTCAAGCACACTCATCTTCCCCTGTTCTAATAAGATATCAGCAATCGCGTTTCCTAATTCGATAAAGGAAATATCGGAAATTTCTCGCCTCTCGTTTTCATCATTAAGACGATAGTAACGATATTCGTTCATCGAACGGTCTTTGTTCCAATAGAAAGTCACGCCGCCAAGCATTTCTTTATTTGGGGCTAATTGAAGAAGGACACTATTGATGACATCACGGACGTTAGAACCGATTCGCGTTAAGTGGTAGGCTTCGCGAATTCTTTCATCGAGAAGATGGGCTGATATTGGCGTTTCCGCATAAAGAACATTTTCAACAAAGTTCTTAAGGAAGCGAGCAGCTTCCGTCTTGTTCGAAAAATCGATTTGTAATAATGGAGAGGAAGGATCCTCATGATATGCTAAATAAGGAATCGCATAAGGATGAGATACCGTTTCTTTCTTTTTGAAGGTGAAAGGAATGCCAGAAGGAGAAAATTGTTGAACGATTTTTTCTTCTCCTTTGTTTTTCGAATTAATAGCTTTGACGATATTTTTAATCACTTCTTGAGGGTGATCGAGATATTCGACACTCCAAACTCGATGCAAGTTCCATCCTAATTGCTTTAAGACACCAGGCTCAACGATATTTCGGTCACGGCAAGTTGGCGAAGAACAATAAGAATCACCATCCACCAAAATTCCCAAAGAATAATGGTTTTTGTTTGCTGGATCAGTTACGGCAACATCAACTTTAAAAGAAGAAGAACCAACGTTAGTCTTCACATCATAACCAAGTTTCTTTAAATCGAGGGCAATGAAATCGGCAACGCTTGTAGAGGAAGCAGCGATATGGTTCTTCACATTATTTGGGAGGATGGAAGTTCCATGTTCTGCAAATAGGAGGAAACTCTTTAAATAGGAAGCCCCTGCATTCTTTGCCTTATCGCTATCAATGTCTTCAGGTTTCATGGAGGTGAAAACAATCATTTCTTCCCGCGCACGAGTAATCGCTACATTTAATCTTCTTTCCCCTTTTTCTCGGCTAAGAGGACCGAAATTTAATGAGAGTTTGCCATTATCTTTAGGCGCGTAGGTCGTCGAGAAAAGAATCACGTCTCTTTCATCGCCTTGGACGTTTTCTAAATTCTTCACAAAGATAGATTCGCCACCTGGATTCTTGCTCTCATAAGAAGGAATCTTCTTTTCGATTAAGTCTTCGATTAAGTTTTGTTGTGCTTCATTGAACGTAACAACACCAATTGAATAAGAGGAAAGCTTAGGGTTCTTGAGTCGACGGGCAATTTCATCCACAATCATGGACGCTTCTTTGCGGTTAACACCACGCTTAATTTCATAAGTTCCGCCAACATAGACGGATTTTACAGATGATTTTTCATTCACCGCCGATGGGAACGTGAATAAGCTATTGTCATAGAATTTGTTATTGGAGAAAGCAATAAGAGCTTCGTGACGGCTACGATAGTGCCAAATTAAGCGCTCACGTGGTAGACCTAAAGCAATAGAATCATCCAATAAGCTTTCTAAATCTTCGCTCACGCTATTTAAAATCGTGCCATCGTAAGCGTGACCGCCATTCGCGACAAAGAAACTCGTCGGTGGCATCTGCTCTTGGTCACCTGCGATTATCACGGATTTTCCACGAGCAATCGCACCAATAGCCTCACTAGTAGGGATTTGGCTCGCCTCATCGAAAATAACGACATCAAAAGAATAAGTATTGATATCGAGATATTGAGCAACCGTAATCGGGGACATCAAAAAGCACGGACATAAGGTACGAATAAGCCTTCCATAATGGTCGAAGATTTGTCTTAACGAAACACCACGACCGCCATTTTTTACCAATTTTCTAAACTGATAAGTTTCGGTTGAGGGAGCGCTACTACCACTAGAAGGATATAAGCTAGTAATCCTAGAAGCGGTTTCGACAACGCTCGTTTTGCAGAAATCATCGATGGCCTTTTTAAAGAGAGAAATTTGTTCTTCCGTAAGCTTGGAATTCAAAGTCGCAAGTCCGCTTTCCGAAAGCCCATCGCTCAAAATCCGGTAAGATAAAGAGGCTAAATAAGCGGAAAGAAGATCGGTTTCTTTAATCTTCCCTTCTTTAAATAGAGCAATAAGCTCAGTAGGAACATATTTTGCGGTTTCGTCCATTACCGAAAGGAAGCTAGACCATTGCGAAAGCCGCCCTTTGCTTGAAATTGCATCACTTAAAGAAGAAGCGGCATGTTGATAATAATCCGTGGAATCACTATATAAGTCCAAATCAAATTGGTATTTTTCTTTGAGATTTAAAAGTTTTTCTTTTAGTTCAGCGCGTCCATTTAAGAAAGAAGAGCGCGCATTAGAGAATAGATAACTTCCATCGGTTGCTAAATGGCGAATTGCTTTATCGATATCAGCCATAGAGTAAGACTTACTAGGACGCATCTTATTGCGTAAAGAAATCACTTCCAACGTGCGTTCATAAGAAGCTTTCGCCGCTTCAACATCCGCGACACTTCTTAAGGAAGTTGCGCTAAAAACGTGAACAGCAAAAGGATCAGCGTTTTCGATTTGTTTCACTAAAGAATTAAGCTCACTAAGAGAGGCAAAACTAGATTCGAGGTTTTTGCGTTTCAAAGAATTTTTGTCCTTTGCAAAAGGCTTTAGTTTCTTTTTTAGCGAATTATAGAGATGATACTTTTCAAAGAGGTTAGCGTCATTCAGTGCAGTAAGCTTAGCATTAAGTGCCTCTCCATCTTCTTTTAAGAATCCATCCTCCCAATGCGCGAGGAGAGATTCTTGAATCTGGTTTTTATGGAGTAACAAATCTAAATAACTTCGCAAACTCTCAGCCTTTGACACAAATAACTCATTATCGAGGAAATCTTGGTAAATAATGGAATTCTTTTGCAAAATCTCCACAATTTTGGCATAACTTTCAACGTTTTCCTTTGTTTCCACTAGACCTTTATCTTTAAAGAAACAATTATATACGGAAAGGTGGAAGGCCTTTAAATCGTTAATGAGGGTAGGAAGTTCTTCAAAGAGAGAATCGCGAGATTCAAGAGAATAGTTACGAGAGGCAAAAGGCAAAAACGCGTTTCCATAGTAGCCGCCTAATGAGGAAGCTTGCAAAGAAAGATTCTTGATTTTTTTCTTCGCTTCCTCAAAAGATTCTAATGTTAAAGAGGAAGAATATTCATGGCTTGTTTCATAAAGACCAGCGTAAGAACGAAGCTTTAAATAATTAATAATCGCTTCATAAGTCGACATGACGTATTTATCGCGGTTATGAAGGGCGAATAAATCATGGTTTAAGGCATCCCGAGCTTCATCTAAAGACGAAGAGTCCTTCTCAAAGGATTCTGGTCGCTCAATCGGCCCAATATCAAGCATCTTACCTAAAGAATTTAAGACATCGCTTTTGGCCGTATTGATGGAAGGAATAGACAAACAGAATTGCCCAATCCCCAAAGAATCAAGCCTCTTTTTGACCACTTCTAGCGCAACACCTTTTTCAGCGACGAATAGGACAGACTTTCCATGATACAAAGCGTTAGTGATCATATTAGCGATTGTCTGACTTTTTCCTGTCCCAGGCGGGCCATCGAGAATAAAGGAAGCCCCCATCGCACTAGCGTGAATCGCTTCGATTTGGCTTGAATCGGCTGGCAAAGGAATTGCTAAAGAGGAAGAAGAAAGCGTCTTATCAAAATCTTCCTTTTTAACGGTATCTAAAACCGGATAATCTCCAAAACCGTTTACAAAAGACGAAACAATTTTGTTTTCCATCATTTTTTCGCGATGCGTTTTGATATCGTTCCACATAACAAAACGAGCGAAAGAGAATAACGCTAAAGAACATGGGTTTTCTAAAATGGCCCAGCCCTTAAATGGCGCGATACATTCACGGATGAAGTTCAAAATGAGGCGGATATCAACTTCCCCGTTTGCTTTTTTCGGTAAATCGCCGAAAAGCGGTGAGAAATCTAAATCAAAATTTTCACGGAAATACTCAAAGATAGTTGTGTTGAGCTCCAAATCATCGAAATTGTATTCAATCGTGTAATTAGAACCAATCCGTCGACGTGGCATTTTAACAGGCAAAAGGAAAAGAGGAGAATAAATAGCACCTTTCCCATGGATTGCAGCCTTTTCATTATCGAACCATTTAATGATTCCAATCGTTAAAAACAAAGGGTTACAACCGCTTTCTTCAATCGCAGTGTTCGCTTTTCTAGCGAGGTTTTTTAAATAAGAATCGGTATCCCCTTCTTTGCTGGAGAAATAAAGGGTTTTCTTATTCAAAAGTTCTTTGAAACGATTGCCTTCACTATTAGGGAAGGAAGAAGGAACGTTTCTTTCTTCTAAATTTAAAGCGATGTTATCACCAACGAAAATCGACATCTTCTCGTTTTTAGCAAGAGAAGAGAGAAGAACTTCGCTATCAAGATTGAGCGCTTGTGGGAATGAAGACGAAAACTTCATGTTAATTAAGCGGTTATTCATCGATAAATCGAGAAGTTTTTCTTCCCAATAATCGAATTTATTTTTCTTAGAAGGCGCGTCTTCCGCTAAATATCGGCGTTCTTCAACATCAATGACAGGCGTAGAGTAATCTTTTTTGGCAAAGAAATCTGGGAAATTGATTTGGATTTCTTTGCCCGCTTTTACTGGGGTAGGAAGCGGAAGCAAATGGTCTTTTCTAGAAGCGTAAATATCAACCGCGTAAAGGAAAAAGCGAGAATTTTCTAAAACACTATATCCGATTTCAGTAGCAGTCGAAAAATTAGCGGATTTTTCTTTCGAAAAACAAGTTGGGTCAAGAAGCAAAAGACGATTAAAGCCTTTGCTTGCAAGGTTTAAAAGTTCCGTTCCATTATCCAATACCGGAGTACCGAAAAGTGTTTCATCAAGATAAATGCCAACAAGCGGCTTTTCTTTGGTGAAAACTAGAATTGGCCTTAAAGAAATACTTTCAGCGATTGAGGCGAATAAAAGGCAAAAATCTATGCAATTCCCGCTTCCTTCTTTTAAAACTTGATAAGGTAATTTCACGCGAGAAAGGCAATCTTCGGGTGTTTCCGCCCCCATGGATAATGAGAGATTTCGCTTCATTATCGTTAGATAAATTGCATCCAATTCTTCAATTATCTTATTGGGATCATGATAAGAATATCCACCAAACGTGGAATGGTATTTTTCATCAAGTACAGTTTTTGCCTCTCCTTTGATTTTTTCAATTTCTTCATCGTTAGGAGTAACGTAAGAAGCAATAAGTTCTTCCACCGCTTCTCTGCCCAAAGAGCTTGAAATCGGGTCAAAAAAGAAATTCACCGTTTTGGTTGCGATTACTTCACCGTCTTCCGATACGATTTCAATAGTGAGTTCGCCAGGAACCGAGGCATCTAGAGCATATAAAGAGCTGCAGTCAATTGAATAAACGAAATGATCAATTTCTGTGATTTTATCTTTTTCTAAATATGAAATTTGAATCGGATCAATCGAACAATATGCTGGGGTGACTGAAAAGCGAGCTATGCAGTTACTAATCGAAGCAGAGGAGTGATTTTCTATACTTATTTTCTTCAAAAAAGAAAACGATGTGCTTCTAAGATTTCCATTCTCTATCTTGTTAAAAGAATCGGCTTGATAAGCTGGATAGTTCCAACTTGGAGAAAGGTTGATATCAAGGGTGAGTTTTGAATTCGTTGTCGGTGTTAGTTGCATAATGTTCATATTATAAAGGGTAAACGCCAAATAGTTTTCAAGAATAAAAAATTTTTCATCCATTTATCGATAACCGCTTAGATTTTTGTTCTTTCGTTTTTTTCTACTACCAATAAGGGTAAAATCATGAACGAAACTAGGTACCCTTCATGCTTCATTATGAATTAACTAAATCCTATCTCGACTTTCTTGCGAGCCTTCCTTTTAAAGAGCGAAGCGCGGTTCTATGGCAATCTCAAACCATTCTTTCCATGGCAGGTGGCTATCTCAAAATGAAAGTATTTGACTATAACGATGAGCTTTCTATTTTCCGCGTTTTTGAAAACACATACCTATTGGTTTTGAATAATTACTCCGTCATTCGTCTTATTGACGGAGTAAAAAGCTCGGTTATTCCTGATTTTAAGCAGGAAGAAAGCGGAATCGTTATTAGCAAAACAATTAAAGATCTTGTCTCAAAAGACGATACCACTCCTTTAGAGGATGAATTGACTCATTATTTGAAAAGCAATTATTTTACCTCTTGGTTCATTAAGCTTCTTTCTTATCTACCAAAAGAATATCGGGATTGCTTCGCAAAAAAAGAAGCACCCGTCCCTACATCCTTATCTAAGAATAAGGTAGAGGAAAAATGTGTTAAGAAAGAGGAAACCTCATTGTTAAAAAAGGACATAGAACCTGTTTCTCCACCTTTAGCGGTCAAAAAACCGATTGTAAAACAGGCAATTTTTAAAAATCCACAAATTGAGACGAATGCCAAAACATTTCTAAAGCAAAGAAAAGTAAATATCGACGGAGCTCAATACGAAAAAATGATATTGCTTGAACTCCAAGAAGCCTATCAAAAGAGATTAGAAAGAAGAAAAGGCATCAAGCAAAGTGCTCCCCTTCCAAAACTCAAGCACGTTCGTTTCGCCACAAAGGAAATTCTCATCTCGATCGACAATAAAGACGATTGCTTAGAACTTCTCATGCGGAAAACAAAACAAAACGGTTGTCACTTATCCGATAACGATTGGCTGATTTTACTGACGAATACGATTGATGAAAATTTCGCAAAAGATATCGAATCGCGTTATCCTAGCCATGTCACTTATACTGATGACCCAGATAAAGGCGATTTACGAATCGCATTTATTGTCAAAATTGCGAAAAAAGATGAAGAAGGAATCCCAGGAATCAAAAGAGTCAAATCCAAGACCGCGAATTTCGTAAAAGAAATGCCTTCTGGTGCCTTTGAAAACGTTGACGATGAAGATTATTTAGAAGCGGAAGAAAGACATGGCAACGGCGAAATTAGACGTGTTAAATCAAAGGTCGCATATTTTGCTCCAAAACTCCCTGAAGCTAACGCCGATGACTTTGATGATTTTGATTTCAGCCTGGATGAAGATGGATTCTTAATGGATGAAGAAGAACCGAATGAAGACTATATCAACGAAGATGCCAATGAAATAGAAGAAACTTCTTCTCCTATTTACCCAAAGCATTGGCACTGCTATTTGTGTGGGAAAAAGAAACTATATTCCGGCGAGCCTGCAGA
Organism: Caryophanales bacterium UBA6865; assembly: GCA_002449265.1. Classification (GTDB taxonomy): domain Bacteria; phylum Bacillota_I; class Bacilli_A; order RFN20; family CAG-826; genus UBA4951. The sequence goes on from DKCV01000025.1 coordinate 95,582, forward strand.
AACGATCCAACTTGCTAATGGAAAAATCGTGTACCTATGTGCGAAGCATCGCGGAAAGATGTAAAGCCATAAGTCTAGCAATACCACCTTCCTAACCATTAGGAAGGTTTTTTATTTTGATTGATTTTTAAGGCCAAAAATAAAATCACAATTGAAAACATAACTAATGTTATATAACATATGTTCATGCCACCAAGACCAAAATTAACAAAAGAAGAAATATTAGATTGCGGGCTGACTTTTGTAGCAGAAAACGGATTTGACAAACTTAATGCAAGAGCAATCGCAAAAGATTTGAAATCCTCCACTCAACCAATTTTTTCTTACTTCTTGAACATGGACGATTTGAAGACGGAAATAAGAAAAAAGATCCTGTGTTTATTCGGAGAAAAAGTAAATTTCAAAAAAGGAATTATTGCGTTTGAAAAAGGGCTAATAGGATTTGCTAGTCTATATCCGCATTATTTTAATGAGATCTTTTTAAAGGAAAACGATGTTGAGGAGACAAAGAACGAACTTAATCGTATGAGGGATTCTTTAGTTGCTTCTATTGCAAAGGAATTTCTCATCCCTAAGGAAAAAGCCAATATTGTTTATCTAAATAATTGGATCTATTCGTTTGGGCTTGGAACATTGATCGCAAAAGGGATGCTCCCTTTAAAAGAGGCATCTCTTGAAGCGTTACTTAAGATTAATTTAGAAGCGACAATCGTCGCCGTGAAAAAGCGATAATTTATTTTATAGGCTTAGTATGGAAACGCCCATAAACTTGTGTCATAGGCATTGTCTCCACGAAAGCGCTAGGATCTTCTTTACGAACTAAATTAATCAAAGGTTTAACCTCACTATTAGAAACAACCATCGTCACAACATAACGAGTTGTGCCTGAATAGGCCCCTTTTCCTTCTACAATAGTCGCACCGTGTGGGAAGGATTCAATTAAAACACTCGCAATTTCTTTACTTGAGGAAATAATTTCAAGTTTAACTTTTTTGTTACGCAAATGAATTTTGTCAACGACCAAAGAACAAGTGAATAGATAAAGAAGACTATAGAAAGCTCTAGCGATATCATGAGCGATTTCCATACTATCCCATTTCATTAAGGCCATCGATAAAAGGGTATAGCAAGTAAGAGTGACAGCGTTTAAAGCAGCACTATATTTTCCGACCATCGTGTTCTTTTTGATAGCAATGGTAGTTGCGATAACATCAATTCCACCGGCGGAAATATCGACAGAGAAGGCAAGCGCACTAGATAAGCCGATACAAATGCCACCAAAAAGGGCTCGACCGATCAATCCACCTCCATAGGTCGTAACAAAATTAAATACTTCTCCGAAAGCAGGAACGGAAGAAACGCTTAAAAGCTTAATAAACAAAGAAACTTCAGCAACGTTAATCCCCGTGAAAATTGCAAAACGCTTTCCAATTTTAAAATAGGAAAGTAGCAAAAGAGGGATGTTAATCGCGAAGTAAATAATAGAATAAGCAAGATGGGTATCCGTGATTTTCCAACCACAAAGTTCAAAGAAAAGAACCAAAACTTGGCTGATGCCACTCACTCCACCAGAGACAATATTAGGAGCAGGAGTTGCTGCTCCATCTACAACCACAACGTGTCCACTCACATCCATAAAGCAGTTAAATCCAAACGCAAAGAAAAATGCGCTAATGGTTGAAACAATCAAAATCCAGGACCATTCAAGTCCGTTTTTTACTTTTGTGTGGTCATAAAGCCAATTATTAACCGAGGTTTTAATTTTTTCTTCTTCTTGTTTAATGTGCATAAAAAACGATTATAGCGGATTTCTTGTATAAAACTAATAGGAAAGTATTTACTCCCCCATCAAAGATGGGACAGGAAAAAACAATTATTGCCACCATAGGTGGTCAATGCTATGATAATCGGGCTGATTTTATCAGGCTTCTTTTTCGGAGGTTATAGTGATGATAGTTCTTAAAGCAATAGGCGCCTTCTTTGTCAAGATTTGGCGTTGGATCAAAGAGACAGCTTGGGTACAACCTTTGCTTATCGTTGGTGCTATCTTTGCGATTATCTTCTCCATTCCTTATATCACTGACTGGGTTTCTAGTTGGGGATATGGATCAACCGGTGCTTTCTTTAATTCCAAAAAGCAAACTTTGGAAGGTGAAAAAGATGCAAAAGATTCTTCTTATAACACTAAAGCGGACGAAATCACCGATCATATCGACGAAAATATCACCCACATTAAAAATCGTGAGGCCGATAAAATCGATAAGGAAAAATACGGTGAGAAATTCTTCCTTGTTTATACAGCGAGCGATTGCGATGGCTGTGACAAAGCGGAAGGCGGATTTAAATATTTAAGCGAACAATGGGGTAGCATCTATTTGCCTTCCGATAAAAGAAGCTTCAATTTCTATTCCATCTTCACGAATGAAAAATCCTCCAACGATAGCGATTATAGCGAAACAACTGACGACAAAACCGCGTTCCAACGCTATTTAGGACGTCATCTTAACTTCTTTAATAGAACTGCCTACGATTTAGAAAAAGCCCCTTATAAAACAAACAAGAGCATCGACGATACCAACTATAGCTATTACGAAAAACCAGATCCAGAAAAGTTTGTTACTCCTACAATCCTTCTCGTTGACTATAGTAAAGAAGCGATTGAACTTGGCCGTGGCGGCGTTAGTGAAGTGCTTTTTGGATTAAGCGGTGATACGGATGCGGAACGTGCAAATACCCTTATCAAAATGTGGAATCATCTCGACACGACCGAAGAAGCAAAGAGTAATAACGAATTCTCTAGTGTCTATCGTTAATAATTTATCAAACTAAGCTGCGGTGAAAATCGCGGCTTTCTTTATTTAATTTAACATAACCAATTTTATTCAGTAATCGATATAATTTAACTATGGCAATCAAACATTCTATTTTAGACAAGGTATTAATTTCTACCTTAGTGAAAGGCGAAACCTACAAGAAGGAAGACTACGTTTTTTCAAACGATCTTCATCTTTCGACGAAAGAACCACTATTGCTTCTAGCAGCAGATGAAATTCCTTTCGTTTTTTATTCCAAATCAAAAAAAATAGTCGGTGCTTTATCACTAACAAAAGAAGATACGATGAACGAAAAATTATTGTTCGCGCTCAAAAAAGTTATGGAAAGAGAATTGATTTCCCCAAATGACTTATATTGCTATCTAGGCCCCTCTTTAACTTTTTCTCACGTTAGAGTAGACCGAGAAACTTTGTTAGCAATGATCAAAAAAGGCTATCGAGCAGCAGCAAAACGAACCGATAAAGTAGATTATTTGGATTTGCCGATGCTCAATGTCGTAATACTCAGAAATTTGGGAATACCATTTAATCATATCGCAATCGATATTCATGATACATATGAAGCGGAATCACTACTATATAGCGAATCACGCGGAGATAAAGAAAAGAATCCGACGTTAATCGAATTCATGAAATAGGATTAAGAATCCTATTTTTCTTTATCTTTAAACATCTTGACCACGATTGGAGGGACAAGAGAAGAAATGTCTTTCCCGCCACAATGTAGCTCATTAATTGCCGTAGAAGAAATAAACGTTTCTTCTTTTCGCGACATAAAGAAGACCATATCAATATTCGGATTAGCGAATTCATTGGCGGCAGCCATTTGAAATTCATATTCAAAGTCAGTGACCGCTCTTAAACCGCGGATAATGTATCCACTACCGATTTTTTGGCAATAATCAACGATGAGACCAGGAGTAAAATCAACTTCCACATTCGAAAATTCTTTTGCGACTTCTTTCATCATTACGAGTCTATCTTCAATAGAAAAAACACTCTTTTTAGCAGGATTCACCGCTAAAAGAAAGATGACTTTATCAAACAAACCAATGCTTCTACGTAGTATTTCAATATGCCCATTCGTCACCGGGTCAAACGATCCAGGATATACCCCAATTCGCATAATTATCTCCAATATATCGCTACATGCGTTCTACCATAATGATAAACGCGCTCACGCTGAAAACCACTATTTTTTATCGGATTATCGTTTTCATATTCAATAACGATGATTCCATTTTCTTTCAATAAATCATGATTTAATACGAAATGAAAAGAATATTCATAAGCCTCTTTGTCTTTATAAGGAGGATCAATAAAAACGATGGAAAACTTTTTTGCGTTGTTTTTTAAAGTATCAAGGTTCTTCTTATAATCCCCTTCTAGAACGCTAGAACCATTAATTTTTAAATTCGCTAAATTCTTTTGAATTATTTGAATTGCTTCTTTGTTGCTATCACAAAAAACGCAGGAAGAAGCGCCACGTGATAAAAGTTCGATACCAACCGCGCCGCTTCCAGCGAATAAATCTAAAACATTTGCATCTTCTAAATAGGCAGAAAGCGCGTTACCAATCCCTAATCGAACAATGGATTTGGTTGGTACTTCTAAATAAGTAGGAACCTCAATTTTTCGGCTTCGAAAAAGCCCTCCACCAACCGTAATCATAATGAAGCAACGTGAATAACCTTTTTTCGATAGGGAGAAAACAAAATATCATCAATTAGCATGTATAAGTCTCTTACCGCGATATAGGCGGTAGAATATTCTTTGACTAAAGGATAAGAATCTAAAGCAAGTTTTGCTTCGTAAAGAGAGCGCTGCATTGCGATTGTTTTTTCGTTTTTCTCGCCATAATGCGCTAAAAGAAAAGAATATCCCTTCTCTTTTTCTTTAAGAGAATCTGATAATTTCTTAACTTCTTCATTTTCAGATACCTTTCGTTCAAGTTCATTAAGAAGAAGAATTCGAGGGTCCTCATCTATCGCTTTTTTCAATGATTCGATTGAGCAAATTGTTTTCTCATTCATACAATTTCTTATTATACCAAACGAAAGAAACGATAGATATGAGGCAAAGATGGTCGATTGATGGAAAAGGGTGATAAAATATCGTTATGTTAAAAATCGTTAAAGACACAGCTACTTCCTTACGTGCGAGGTGTAAGGAAGTCACTCTCCCTCTCTCAAAAGAGGACAAAACCCTTCTTTATCAAATGGTCGAATATCTCCAAAACTCGCAAAACGAAGAATATCGAAAGTCACATCCGAAAGTAAGAGAAGGGATAGGCTTAGCGGCACCACAAGTCGGTGTAAATAAAAGAATGCTCGTTATTTATTACCCTTCAATCGAAGCAGAAGGAGTTTACGTAAAGCACATGCTCGTTAATCCGCAAATTGTCGCAAGCAGTATCAAAAAATGCTATTTGGCTGGCGGAGAAGGGTGCTTATCCGTTGATACTCCTCACCCAGGATTAGTCCACCGTGATTATCGGATTACGGTAAAAGCGATTGAAGCATCGACCGAGCAAGAAGTCACTATCCACGCTAAAGGATATGATGCGATAGTTTTGCAACATGAAATTGATCACCTAAACGGCATTCTCTTTTATGACCATATCGATAAAAATAATCCTGATAAACCCTTGCCTGGAGCAATAGCAATATGAAACGTCACTTTGTCTTTCCATTAATTATATTGCTCGCGCTTACAGGATGTTCAAACGCGGCATCTAAAGAAAAAGATCCAATCACTGCAATGGATTTTAATGGAGGTTCTTTTAAGGTTCTCCAATTAACCGACATTCATTTTACCTATTCGACAAACATCAAAAGAGAGAGTTCGTTCATCACTGCTAACGTTAGTTATGCAAACCCTGACCTAATCGTTATCACGGGCGATTCTTTGCTTAATGCCTCAAAAGGAACAGCAAATGAACTTTTTGCGATGTTTGATAGCTGGGAAAAACCCTACTATTTCCTTTTTGGCAACCATGAATTGCAGGGATTTTATAGTGAATCATGGTTAATGGAAAAGATTTACGGTAGTAAATACTGCCTTAATGCCAAAATGGGGGCTACATCTAGTAGTGGTCACACAGATAACGTTTTGAATTTAAAGAAAAACGGCAAAACGATTTTCCAAATCTATACGCTCGATACTCACAATAGCACGAACATTAATGGAACTTATTATTACGATAATTTAAAAGATGACCAAATCGCTTGGTATGAAAAGGAAGCCAAAAAAGCAAAAGAAGAAAATGGAGGAACTGTCATTCCTTCTCTAGGCTTTATGCATATTCCGCTTTGGGAAATCGTGGATGCTTATTTAAATAACAAAGAGGGGATAATTGGCGAGATACACGAAAGCGCAACTTATAAAAAAGTCCCTGAGCTAGTTGAAAAATTAGGTGCCCCTCTTCCTTTTTGCCCGAGCGGAAAATATGCGCCATTTTTCCCAAAAGCAAAAAAATACGGGATGAAAGGCATTTTCTTTGGGCACGACCATTCCAATGACTGGGTTGGAGAATACGAAAACGTTGCTTTGGGGTATGGGGTTAAATCAGATCGACAACTTTATTTTAGTGTCTCAAATCAAGGAAATGAGATGATTGGAGGTGCACTTTACACCATAAAAGAAGATGCTTCTTATTCAATTAAGCACTTCTTTAGAAACTATGAAACTTTAAAAATCGTCGAAGAAAAGGAGGTATTCCGTCCATGAAGAAGAAAGCTTTCCTTAATCTAGTAGAAATCGTGCTCTACTTATTCGCTGCTTTTTCCTTTTTTGGATTTGCTTACGTTGGCTTAGACATGGTTTCGAGTGTCTTTGCAAGCGGATATCGCACCGTTCCAGCGTTTTTCGCTTACTTTCTACCGACTTTATCCTTAATCATAAATCACCGCATAACCCACGCAAAATCCATCGAATCGGAAAAGAAGCACGCAAAAATTGATGGTTATATTTTATTAGGAATTTCTTTCTATATCATTCTATTGGATATCGTTTATTTCGCTTTAAACGAATATTATGCGTTAGTTGAAGGAACCGTTACTCCTCTTTACCCACTAGATACAATCCTTCTAGCGTTATTAGGAGGCGGATATGGGATTTATTTGTTATTAAAATCCAAGTCCCAAATCAAGGAAGTTTCTTTCCCTTATTACCCAAATAACGGCACAAAACTGGAACGCTTTTTATCGTTTTTACTAAAAGGAATAGGCTTAGGGTTCTCCTTATATATGGTAGGCGGATTGCTTTGGGGATTAGATTTTGCTTATTGGGATAACCCCGATTTCTATCGCATGATTCCTTTATTTATCTTAATGGTCGTTATCGCCTTACTTTTAGGATACGACATCTATTTTGAAAGCTATCCTATCAAAGAGTTTCCCCTAAAAACAAAAAGGATCATTCTAGTTTGCCTAAGCGCATTAACTTTGATAGGTATCGTTTGGACAACCATCACCTTTATAACTTTCCCTGATGTCATTGTTAAAGTAGGCCAACCCTATTTCCGAGTCGATATCATTGGGAATCTCAATATTGCGCCTTACGCATTAACGATTCCACCAGCGCTTTATTGCGTATATTTGTGGTCACTTCTACTATTAAAAACAACCACGAATAAACACTAACCTTATTTGAGCAAAGGTTTTAAAGAAGAGTTGCTCACAAACAAAATGCCTTTCACATGTAATGAAGGGAGAGGCTCAAGGTTTTTAGGGTTATCATCAATCATATAGACATTTTCGTAGGATTTGTGTTGATCACGAATCACATATTCATAAATTCTAGGATCTGGTTTTGCTAAGCCTAAGGCACTAGAGGAATAAATCTTTTTAAAGAGCGAAGTTAAACCCCGTTTCTCAAAAAGCGATTCAACAAAACCTTTTGGGGCGTTGCTCACTAAAACAACATCCCCTTTTTTAGTAAGCTCTTTTACGTGAGGCAATATTGCTTCATTTAATTGAGGGGGCTCATCCCAAAATCTCTTTGCTTTAGAAACGGGAATACCATAATCCTTTTCGATTTTAAGATAAAATTCATCTAAGGTCACTTTCCCTAAGTCGATATCGTGAAAATATTTTTCTTTGAACTCTTTTGCTTCTTCTTTTGAGAAAAAAGTTTCAAAAAAGCGTGGTGCGATTTCTTGAAAAATCACATTGAAGCAATCAAACATATATAAATTACTCATCTCGTGTTCACTCCTGAAAGCAAGCTCATCGCGAAATCCATAGCAATCTCGCTGACGTCTTTTTGACGACGTTTTTCTTTCTCGTGATCCATATTTCCGATTTCCCAATTCTTAGTAATAACATCCCCTGCAAAGAAAAATAGATACAAATCAAGATTTAAATAAGTAGCAACCGCTTCTAAACCGCTAGATTCCATGTCCACAGAAATGCAGCCTTCATTCCTTCTTTGCGCGATTTTATTCTTCGTTTCTTGATAAAAAGCATCAGTGCAATAGTTTCTACCTTTCGTAAATGTAAGATTATGTTTTAAGAAATAATTTTCTAATATAGACGCATTTTTCATCTTGATATAGTCAGATGAAGATAAATAATGATAAGAAAGACCTTCTCCGCGATAAGATTCCGTTGGCAAAATGATTTGATTTTTTAGTCTTTGGTCTAAGACACCGCATGAACCAAAGAAAACAAATTTCTTGGCACCCAAAATCGCATTTGCTTCTTGTAAGGAAGTGCCCGCTAAAGCGGAAGAAATCGGAGACATATAGAACAATATTTTCACGTTTCCAACAAAAATCCGATAGATCGGAATGGAACCATTCGCTGTTCCAATATGAGCAATAATCTTATGCCGATATTCGCAAAGAATCTTTCTTTTTGCATGAATCGAAAAAGTCACTACAGTAACCTCTTCCTCAACATTTTTCGCCTTTTTGTAATAATCAAGCGGCCCAAACATCGGCTCACTATTACAATCAAACTCTTTCTCAATAGACATACTTTAATGATTATTTTAAGGGATGCGTCTATTTTCAATAGAATATTTCTTAGATATGAAAATAGATGAAACCTCTTTCATTAAATATCTAAGTCTTTTTCTAGATGAAAAGTCCTTTCAATATGATATATTAGTGGCAACAAAGTCGACCATATGACGTTGTGTCTAATCGTTTAAGTTTTCTAAGGAGTCATTATTTCTATGCCGAAATTTACTTCCCCAATTCAGATTTTTGCCCTCGGCGGTTTAGGTGAGGTCGGTAAAAACACATATTGTTTTGAAAGCGAGCGTTCGCTTATTTTAGTTGATGCTGGCGTTCGTTTCCCTGAAGCGAATTTACCTGGCGTAGACTACGTTATCCCTGACTACACCTATTTAAGGAATAACCGCAATAAAATTAAAGCTTTGTTCATCACGCATGGTCATGAAGACCATATTGGCGGAATTCCATTCCTTATTCGGACGGTTAATATTCCTGTCATTTACGCTCCACGTCTAGCTGCAGCCTTGATCCGCCATAAACTTGAAGACGCTCGTATTAAAGATAATGTCAAAATCGTGGAATACGATAGTGACACAGCTGTCCATATTGATGACTCTTTCACCGTTTCTTTTTTCCGCGTGACCCATTCTATTCCAGATTCTTTTGGAATTTGTATTGATACTCCAGAAGGAAGAATCATCGATACTGGTGACTTCAAAATCGATTTAACACCTGTTGGCCCTAATTTTGAATTAAGCAAATTAGCCCGTTTAGGATCAGAAGGCGTCAGCTTATTATTAAGCGATTCCACGAACGCAGAAATTGAAGGTTACACCCCAAGTGAAAGAAACGTTCGTAGCGGCGTTGAAGAAATCTTCGATAAAGCCCCTGGAAGAATCATCGTTTCTACTTTCTCGAGCAATATCAACCGTATCCAACAAGTCGTAGAAGTCGCTGTTGAACACAAACGCAAAATTTGTATTTTAGGGCGAAGCATGGAAACAGTCGTTGGAATCGCGCGTGATTATGGCTATATCAAAATTCCTGACGCCTCAATCATTAGCGATGACAATATTAGAAACTACAAAAATAGCGAAATCTGCATTCTTTGCACCGGTTCGCAAGGGGAAGCAATGGCAGCACTATCGCGCATCGCGAATGGCGATCATAAAAATGTCCACATTAATCCAGGCGATACGATTGTGTTTTCTAGTAACCCAATCCCAGGAAACGGAGCACTTGTCGACCGTCTCGTCAATAATCTCGTCAAACAAGGCGCCGATGTTAAAACAAATGGATTAGCTTTCTCGCTCCATAGTTCAGGTCACCCTTCTAGACAAGAACTTCGCTTAATGCTAAAGATTGTGAATCCAAAGTTTTTCATGCCTGCCCATGGCGAATATCGAATGCTTAAACTCCATGGCGAAGTAGCCAAAGAATTAGGAATGAAAGAAGAAAACATCTTTATTTGCGGAAATGGTGATGTTCTCCAATTAAAAGATCACACCGTCACTAGAGGTGGGCATATTAGCGCTGAAGATATTTATATCGACGGTAATGACTTAGACGGGTTAACAAGTGGTGTTCTCCACGACCGCGAAATTCTCAAAAATGAGGGCCTTGTTGTCGTTTTGCTTTCAATGAGCAAGAAAGGCGAGGAGGCTTTGCCCCCAATCGTTTACGCTCGAGGCTTTGCAAGTGGGGAAAAGACTCACTTAATGCGCCACACCCAAATGCACGCCGACGAAGCGTTTAAAAACGCGCTTGCTAGAAAAGCGAGTTTAGGTGAAATCAAAGGCATCGTAAAAAGCGAAGTTTCGAAATATATTTATCGTAAAACCGAACGGACACCGGTTATTATTCCGCTTATCTTATCGAGCAAATCATGTTAATTCTCGCTAGCAAATCACCACGAAGGAAAGAATTATTAAAGAAAATCGTTCCTTCATTTGCCATTATTCCAGCCGATATCGATGAAAGGCTTCTTGACCCTTCTTTAAAAGCGAAAGATCTTGCTTTGGAAGAAAGTAAGCTTAAGGCTTATACGATCTTTTCTCTTCACCCTGACGATGAGATTTTAAGTTGCGACACCATCGTCATTTTAAATGGGAAAGTGTTAGAAAAACCAGTGGATAAAGATGATGCAATCCGAATGCTTGAACTAGAATCTGGGAAACGCCAAATCGTAGTAAGCGCCTATACTTATATTTCTAAAGAAAAAGAAATCTCTCATAGTGTCACCACGGAAGTCTATTTTCGCTCATTAAGCGAGGAAGAAATCATAACTTACGTTACGCGTTTTTCTCCTTTAGATAAGGCAGGAGCCTATGGCATCCAAGACGATTTCCCTTTAATCGAAAAAATCGTGGGTTCCTATGACAATGTCATGGGTTTGCCCACGGAAGATTTGAAGAAACGCGTTTTTAAGCTTTAGGGAAGATTTTGTTATAAACTTCCATCGCGTTATCCTTAATCACTAAGGTAAGTTTATCGCTCATTTGAATAAAGCCAGTCACCCCTGCTTCACGGAGCTTGTCGCGATTAACTGCCCCATAATCTTTTAGTTTGAGGATAATACGACTTCCGTCTAACGCTCTTTCTAACACGTTTTCTTCTCCGCCAAGCGCTTCTAAATATAAAGACGGTTGAATTTCGACCGTTTTTTTCTTTTCTTTATAGAAGTGACGATCCAAAAAGAAAATAGTGACAAATAAAGCAAGAGCGATTAAAGCGATGATCCACCAGATATTTTTAAGCAAGAAGTCGCTATAGGTGATAGGAATTAAATATTTCATGAGAGTATAATACCACAAGAGGAGCAATCTATGAGCAACGCGATTGAAATTGAAGCAAAGGCACTTGTGAGAAAAGAAGACTATGAAAAGCTATCGAAGGCATTTCGCACCTATAAGCATTTCATTCAAACCAATTTCTATATTGATAACGACGAAGGGTATCTAAGAAAAGAAGGCCTCGCCCTTCGAATCCGCGAAAAATATGGCACCTATGAAATGACCTTGAAGACACCTCTTAGCCAAGGCTTATTAGAGAAAAACGAAATCTTAAGCGAAAAGGCTTTTGATGATTTTACTAGAAACGGCCAATTCCCCGAAAACGATTTGAAACGTTTCTTGACGATGCTCGATGTCGATGTGGATACTTTAAAAGTTAAAACAAGCCTTACCACGAATCGAATTGATGCCCCTTACCAAGGAGGGAAACTTTCGATCGACGAGAATGCCTATTCTGGGAAAACCGACTACGAAATCGAACTCGAATACAATAACGAAGACGAGGCGGAAAAGCTTCTTCGTGAACTATTCTTAAAATACGATATCCCCTTCTCCCTCAACAAAAAGACAAAGGTTGCGCGCGCTTTTGAAGCGATAACAAACGAGAAATAGGGCCTTCCGCCCTTTTCTTTTCGGAGAGAAGTATGCGATTATTATTCATTCGTCACGCTGATCCAGATTATCAAAATGATTCATTAACCGAAGTCGGCAAGAATGAAGCAAACGCACTTGCGGAATTTCTATCAAAAGAAGAAATCGACGCAATTTTCGTTTCTCCTCTAGGTAGAGCGAGAGAAACATTGGAAGCGTATTTGCAATTTAGTAAAACCCCCATAAAGCCAATTGTCAAAGATTGGTTACGCGAATTTAATGCGAATACACCGCATGACGCAACGCATTCCGCTTGGGATTTTCTTCCTTCAACTTTAGAAGAAGCGGGAGAGGAAGCTTATTCGCCAAACACTTTCTTAACTTCAATTGCCGCTTATAGAAATAGTGATTTCAAAGAAAAATACGATAAGGTAGCGAGCCATATAGACGAACTGCTTTCTACCTTTGGCTACCTTAGAGAAAAACATCATTACAAGGTAAAAGAAGAAAATACGAAAACCATCGCTTTCTTTTGTCATTTTGGGGTAGAAGCCATGATGCTTTCACACCTCATTAATTCAAGTCCAATCACGCTTTGTCAATATTTTTGTGCTTTGCCAAGTTCCGTTACCACCGTCTATACAGAAGAAAGAAGAAAAGGCATCGCCCAATTTCGTATCAGCGAATTCGGCAGCGTTTCCCATTTGCTTTTAAAGGGAATGAAACCATCTTTTTCGGCAAGATTTTCAGAAACTTATTCTGATCCCCGCCGTCACGACTAAGCAATTTCTTTCTGTTTTCCCTGCAAAATCGACACCAAATACATGTGAACTCGTTTTTCTTCACACCCAAATATACGAATGATGTTTTCTTTATAAGTATGAAGCTGATTCACATAAGCAGGGTCATCAATGTGGCTCGTTTTATAATCGACGATGTAATAATCTTTCCCAAGTTTAAAAAGAAGGTCGATGAAACCAGAAGAATGAGACAGATGGTCATAATAGCCATATTCACTATGGATTTCTCCGTTTTTTGCTAAACGCATAATGGGAAGAGATAAAACTTTATCAATCACCTCGCGGTCCTCTTTGTCTAGAATGAAAGAAGTATCCCCACTAGCGATATCCGTGAGTTCCAATAAGCGATGCAAATGAATGCCTTTTTCTAATATGACATTTGAAGGAAGCTCTTCATCAACTAAAGAAATGACTTTACTCGCCCGTTTTTTGATTCTAGGAGTAAACACTAAAGCCTCATCATTAATAATAGGCTCGTGAAATTGAGGTAATTTTGAGGTTACTTCTCCTTCGAAATAATCACTCATGAAAGAGACTTCATCATGATAATCTTTGCTTTCATAAGATAAATAAGTTAACCAAGACACATTATCAAAGGCTTTCAGCAAAGAAGGTAAGAAGGTTTTCGTAAACGTCATGATAACTTCTTCTTTATCGTCTTCCCCTTCATCGCTTTTAATCGTTAGGCCCAAGGACTCATAGTCTTCATTCACCAGTTCTTCAATGAATTCACGAATTCGTTCTTCCCAATCTTCTTTAGAAAGAGAGCTAAATTGAGAAAAGGAAAAATCGCCTTCATCTTTTGAAGGAAGTTCATCATCTTCTTCCGTGATGTTATAAGAGCTGTCTAATCCGCTTCCATAAGAAATCTCATCAAGAAGATCTTTTTTCCGTTCTTCCTTCAACGCGTTTAAAAAGGTAGTAAAGGAATTAATTTGGTATTTTTCCATTAAAGAGGGGAAACAGGCGGAAACAAAAACTCGTGTATAAAGGTCAATGTCTTTTTCTATACAAAGTCGTTTCTCATAATCAAGATATAAATCGCGAGCAAAACCAAGCAAATAATTCTTTTGAATCAAAAGAGGAATATCTAAATAATAACTCTTCCCTAACCGCAAATAGGTTTCTCTTGCTTCAAAGAATAAGGAAGAAGAATCTAATAAAGGTAAAGAAATCGTTTGAATTGTTTCGACTAAAGAAAGGAATGTTTCATAATCCGCCTTACTAATGACGCCTTCTATGATTTTCTTCTCGATAAAATCGTCATTCAGTTTATAGTGATGCGGCATTTCATTAAGCATCGCATAAAGGTTCTCAGCCTTTTTATCATCATCACCCACAATAATCACTTGGTTTTCCGCACGCGTCAAAGCGACATAGAACAAGCGAACATGGTCGTCCACTTCAGGGTTATTCTCACTATTAACGTAGTTACGCGTGCATAAAGTTTCATAACAAGTTGAATAAGAAGGAGGGAAAGAACTAGAGGCTGGGGGATCAAAAGCAAAATCAGGAAAGCCAATTCCTCTTTCCTTAGAAAAGACGAAATCAGGTTTACTTCTTTGATCACCACTAGACATCGCATTAAGCGAAACTGGCATATAGACAATCTTTCTTTCTAAGCCTTTGGAGGCGTGAATCGTCATCATATCCACTGCATCATCATTATGCGTTAAAGTGTCCGCGCTGAATTCGAGGGAATAACGATTCATATTCGCGAATAAATTAACGAAACTTTCAATCCCGCTCCCGGTAGATTCGTTCGATAAAACAAGTTGATATAAAGATTCGATTTTAGAAATATTATCTTCGATATCACCAATCTTATAAAGCTTATCTATGACATGAAAGTTATTGATGATTCCTAAATAAATATCATGGAAAGAGGCATCAAAATTTTCGGAAGCAAACGTTTCTAATTCTTTCCAAAGAGGATCGCTTTTGATTGCAGATAAGGAATCTAGTTCATCACTAGCGCGCAATAATTCATATAAACGTGTATCGCTATATTCATAGGCATAACTTCTAGCGATAGAGGCGAATAGATGCTTAGGATCTTCCTTCCCGCCGCACGTCATCCACTTAAACATTTTGATGAGAGATTCAATTAAAATTACCGCATTCGCCTCTCTTAAATTAGTGGAAATGACTTTATTTAATTTGATTCCGTTTTGGCTAAAGAGTTTTTCGTATAAGCCAAATCGACTCTTCACGCGCATTAAAATGGCAAAGTCGCTTGCCTTACAAGGACGAATCCCTACTGACCTATCATAAACAGGATATCCTTCCGCGAGTTTTTTCTTGATATCGGTTAAAATCGCAAAGGCTTCCGTTTCATTATGCCCTTTCGCATTCATCTTCGTTTCGGTAAGAGGAAGATTTGGGGTTATGATACGAGAAACGCCGAAATGTTCGTAAGGTAAACGATATAAATTCACCTTCGAGTCATAAGAAAGGTGTTCTAAATTATCGTTTTTATAGTCGATTGAGCCATGATTAAGTCGCATATAGTAAGAACAAATATAATTGATATCATCTAATAGGCGTTTCCCACTTCGGTAGTTATAATTCATCGCGATGACTTTATGTCCTAAGCCAGATAGATACCGTTTTTGGCGTTCCCTAAATAAGGCAACAACGCTTCCACGGAATAAATAAATGCTTTGTTTCGCATCACCGACCACAAATAAATGTGCTCTTTTCCCAGAAGCGTTCGGCTTAAGAAGGCTCTCTAAAAACGCTTCTTGCGCAGGGTTGGTGTCCTGATATTCGTCTACCATGATATAAGAGAAACGGCTCCGAATTTCGGAAGCGATGTCTTCATAAGCGGAATCGGTCAATAACGATAATGCCAAATCCGCAATATCGGAGAAAGAGAAAGAATTAGTAACTTTTTTAAATTCCAAAAAGCGTTCATCGGCTTCTTTTACTAGCGTCATCAATAAATGAACATCATCTTTTGTTTTTAAGATTTTCTCGTATTCAAAAGCAAGGGAACCTAGCGTTTCAACAGGCTTAGTTACGCGTTTTTCCGTAGTGACCGCAGTTTTTAAAATCTTCCATGGTTTTTCTAAACGTTCTTTTTCTTCTTTGTCTAATCCCTTTGTTCTTGTCGTAAGTAAAGGCGAATAGTCCTCGCGAAATGTCTTAATCTTTGAAACAAAAGTCTCATCGTCACATTTAAGCAAAGAAACTATCGCTTCATAAAGCGGCTCAGCGTAATTCTCTTCTCGGAAAGAAAAAGCATCATAGCTCTTTCCCCAAAATCCTAGACTAGAAAAAGCGTCTTTCGCACTCGAAAAAGAAGTAACGGGATTAACGTAAAGATCATAATGATATTCTGCGAAAGCTGCTTCATAAATCGTATCGATAAGCGATTCACGGACAGAAGTTAGATAGGCATGATAGAGTTCTTTTGCAAAGAAAAAAGAATAAAAACGTTCATCGTAATGGGAAAGGAAATCTTCCTTATCTTTTTTCCCTAAAGAATCAAGTTTATCCCAAAGCGACAAAACATTGCGTTTTGCGTGTCTGTCCCCTTTCATGTCAATTTTTTGGATAAAAGAGATTAACGAGGCGCTTTTTGCAGGGTTTTTATAATATTCAGAAAAAATTTGATCGACAATTTCGCTGCGTTTGGTTTTGGCGATGTTATCATCCAAAACATTTAACTTATCCGCAATTCCTAAACGCATCGAATATTGGGAAACTAAATATTGATATAGGCTATCAAACGTCTGGATGTGACTAGAAAGTAATTGATTGGCTTTTTCCTTTTCTTCTTTGGGGAACTTTGCAAGGATTCTTTCTTTCATTTCGTGGGCAGCGTTATTGGTGAAAGTTAAAACAAGAAGCTCGCTTGGCTTAACTTTATCCCCAAGAATAATTTCGCAAACTCGTTCAGAAAGGGTGTTGGTTTTCCCGCTTCCTGCACCGGCCGAAATCAAAATGTCTTCATCGACTGGAGCCACGATGGCTTCCCACTGCTGATCATTGAAGCGATTTTTATTTGCCATCGTCACCCTCTCCTTTTTCATCCGCGAAATATTTTTTGATTGTCTCAGAGTAGTCCACATAGTCTTCAGAGGCGTTATGGTAACAAATATCTTTATAAGGGCAATAAACACAGCTAAGTCGCTTAGCATCAGGTTTAACACTCAAATTATCAATGCTCGTAGGAGCGATGGGGAATTTAGCGTCATCAATCGCGTGAATGACGTTTAATGAGGAAGAAATTGCATCGCTAAGAAGTTCGCTCAAAGTGTATTTTCTATCTTTTTTCCCATCGAGGACGCTTCCTTCGTTTGGTGTGATAAAACTGCCTTTCCCCGACAAGAAAATCCCTTTTCCCGTAGAAGTTAGATTACCTTTTTTCTCCACGAAAGAAGTTTCATCCGCAAGATGCCAAAAGTCTTCGTTGTCAGAAGATAAAACGACGCCTTTAAAAGCGCTCTTCTTATAAAACGAGGATTCGGAAAGAGTGCCATCGCTATCGCCATAAGCGTTTTTTATCGTTGTAGCGTACATTTGCTGTATCCCAAAGCCAGCGAAAGAGGAATCCCCTACAAGTGATTCTTTGAGTTTCTCGTCTTTTTCAAAAGCAAAAAAATAAAGAGGCAATTGGCAACATTTCCCTAGGAAAACCGTCTTAGGGTCAAATTGCTCTAAACCAGTTTTGTAGTCGATTAAGTAATAGTAAGTTTGCGAATCACCTTTGCCAAACTGAATAATTTTATCGATGCAGCCGCTGAAATGATATTTCTTTCCCTTATCTAATAAATCCCATTCTATCTTTTGCTCAGGGATTTCTTTTCGAATGGAACTTGCCATCTTCCAAGCACGAAGTTCAGAAACAATTCTTTTCAAATGAGGATAATATATTTTTAAATACGCTTCTTCTACTGGTCCGAATGTTTGACGATGGGAAAGCATATTTGTTTCATAAGCTTCTTTCCCTTTTTGGAAAGCCTCATCAAAAGAAAAATCGTCATCATAGATGTGTTCCATCACTTTATGGATGAGGATGCCTAAATATAAAGCGTGGAAATCATCACTATTGGAAGGAAGAAGATCGCTCATTAAAAATTTAAAGGGACAATTGATATAGCTTTCTAGTTTAGTAATCGAATAAGATTTTGTTTTAAAAGGAGAAACGTAGCCTTCGATTTTTCGATAAGAATGATCATAGGAACGGAATTCTTCGTGTGGTTTAAAATAGAAGGCGTCATCTAGTTCTTTTCCAATCAGCAATTCTCTTGCTTTGGAGGTATAAACGCCTTCCTCATTAAACGAAATTCGCTCCGCTTTATTCTTTTTATAGAAGGGAAGTTCGTTACAAAACTGAGAAGGGTAAATCGATTCTTTAAGGTGCTCTTCTACGCTAGAAAGAAGTGCGATATTGGAATAACAGATATAATTGAGCTTTTTTCTTCGGTCCAAAGAAGTAAGAACGTAACTAGGGTTAATCGAAGCGCTAAGAAGTTCTTCATCGCTAAGAATATGATTATCCTCATGGGTTTTATAGAATGAACCATCCACAAAATCAGTGACATAAGTCAAAGAATCCAAATCAATCAATGAATCGACGCAAATCATGACTCCTCTATCGCTTGTTGGGATAGCGTTAGACAAAGAAGAAAGCGCTTCTAAAAGCGAAGCATAGCCAACATCGAATGGCAAAGAAGATAGACCATAATAATCAATAAGCTCCATTAATTTAGCAATTACAGGGTCCTTCTTTTCTTCTTCTAGAAAAATAAATGCTTTTTTTCCATGGATTTCTTGAATTTTCTTACTTACAAGAGGGTTGCTGATAAAAGGACGAGTAACCGCCATAAAAGATTCAATATCAAATAAACTAGAACATAAATTCACGTAAAACAAATCGCTTTCATTTTGAACGTGAATACGAATTTTATTTGCGTCTTCACCTTTTAATAGGCGGCGACGGATATCACTATAAATATAAGAAAATTGCTCAAATTTATTTTTAAATGAAAACAAAGGAGGACGAGAACTATCTGGAGGGAAACGCATATTGATTCCTAAATCAGAAATGCTTAAATCGCGATAGGGAACCTTATTTCGTTTCGCTAAAGCGTGAAGCTCAATATCTTCGTTTAGCTCAAAAAAGCAAAGATCAGCTTGGCTTAATTCATATTTGCCATACGGATCGATTTTTAAATAGTCAGCGTCTTTTAATGCAGTATATAGTTCTTTTAATTTTTGATTTTTTTCCACTTCTCCTACAAGTAACGCCTTCATCGCCTTTTTCGCGCGGTCATAGTCGTAACCTAAGTGGATCAAAAAAGGGATAGGGTCTTTCTCGTAGGAAAAAGAAAGAAGAGAAGCAAACTCATCCGGATGAATGATTTTGATGGAAGAAGAAGGATGAGAATTTTTGTAGGAAAAGAGGATTGCATCATAATCTTTATCCGCAACAATAAGTGTTTTTTCCATCCTAAAATTCCTCGTCGAATTATTTTACTTCTTATACTCCCCTCTTTAAAAGCAATTGCCGAACTTTTTATACTTTATTAAATAGAAATGATTTTCTATTTCTTTCCGTTTATCATTATATTTTAAGAGGTTTTCTTATGGGCGTTATCATGGAGGCAAAAAACTTACGAAAGGAATTCGGAGAGACGCAAAATAAGGTTGTTGCTTTATCCGATGTTTCTTTCTCGATCAATGAGGGAGAGCTCGTCATTATCGTTGGCCCCTCTGGAGCAGGAAAAAGCACATTGCTCAACCTCATCGGAGGAATGGATGCCCCAACAAGCGGATCTTTATTCGTAAACGGAAAAGATGTTGCAAAATATTCCTCTCATGAACGAACCAATTATCGAAGAAACGAAGTCGGCTTTGTTTTTCAATTCTATAACCTCATGCCAAATCTTACCGCAAAAGAGAATCTAGAACTTGCTGCCGAATTAAAAAAAGATGCGCTTAATTTAGAAGAAACACTCATTAAGGTTGGGCTAAAAGATAGGATGAATAATTTCCCAAGTCAACTATCAGGAGGAGAGCAGCAGCGTGTCTCCATTGCTCGAGCGATTGCTAAAAACCCAAAAATCATTCTTTGTGATGAGCCAACTGGCGCCTTGGATTACGAAACAGGGAAAGAGATTCTTTCTCTACTTTCCGACGCTGCCCGAAAAGAAAAGAAAACCGTTATCATCGTAACGCACAACAGTGCCTTAAAAGATATGGGCGATCACCTCATTAAAATCAAAAACGGGAAAATCGTTCTTGATGAGCATAACTCCCATCCAAAAAATATTAAGGAGATTGAGTGGTGAAAGCGTTCACGAAGACAGTTTTTCGTACCTTCTTTTCCAATAAAGGAAGGTTTTTGGCAAATTTTCTTGTTGTTTTTCTTTCTTTAGCAATCACCGCAGGATTAGGAGCTCTTCCACCATCTTTTAAAGTGAGTTTTTTGAATAATTATGAAAAAGAGAACGTTCCTGATGTCATCGCTAAATACAAGACGGAAGCGTTCTTAAACCCTCCTTCTTTTGATGAAACGCCCAATATTAAAAAAATTGAAGGGTTTACTTCCATTGATTACGAAAACGAAAATGATGAATATTCCCGCATTTATTGGCTGGATTTTAAAAATAGTGAATTGATGACCCCTTCTTTAATCGAAGGGAATCTACCAAAAGAAAAGAACGAAATCCTTTCGCTAAAAGGTAGTCTTAACCGTCATGAATATAAAGTCGGCGATGTTGTTTCTATGGCTCCCTATTCTTTTCTTAGCGCTTATTCTCCTATGCCGATTTGGAGCGAGAAAAGTGACTATAAAATCGTAGGGATTGTGGAATCACCACTTTATGCATCGGTCGCTAAAGAAAGAGCCTATATCGAGGGTGACGAAGAAAAATACGTTTCTTCTATCTTTTATTTCGACACGAACACCTTGCCATCCATATTGAGTCAACAATTGCCAAAAACAGACCAAGCGATTCAATTAGATATCTCACATAATTACATGACGGAGGCCTATAAAAACGAAGTCGATAACTGGAAAGATTCTTTAGATTCATCTACGAAAGACAAAGTTTCTTTTCTCACTTTAGAAGAAAATACCTCTTACGCCTTATTTAAAAACTACAACGAAAAAGTGAGCAAAATCGCCGCAATATTTCCTTTGTTTTTCATTTCCGTATGCGCACTTGTGAATTTATTAACGGTCACGCGTCTGGTGAAAGACGAAAGAAGCGCGATTGGTTGCTATAGATCGCTTGGCGGAAGCAAAGGGAAAATCATCGCTAAGTATTCTCTATTCACGCTCCTTTCAACAGGTCTAGGCGCCCTAAGCGGTTATTTAGCGGGCACCCCACTTCTACCGATGGTCGTTCTTCCTGCTTATGGTGCAGTCTTTGAGATGAAGCCCTATCCGATCGATATGTACAATTTAGTCGGCGCAATTGTCGCAGTTACGACAGTATTGCTTTCTTTATTAATCGCGATTGCTTCCTCTCTACTTTATTTAAAAGAGACGCCCGCTAGCTTACTAAAAGAAAAAGCCCCGAAAGCCGGAAAGAAGATCTGGTTAGAGAGAATACCTTTCTTATGGAAAAGAATACCTTTCTCCTTCAAAAATAGTTTTCGTAATATTTTCCGTCAAAAGAAAAATTCATCGTTAACGGCCTTATCGGTTTTAGGATCGACAATTCTAATTCTTATCGGTTTCTCATTGCTCGATGTTTCAAAAGCGTTAGAGAATGATGATTTATACGCGAATGTCGCAAGTTCAATGGGTGCGATTTCTTTCGTTGTCATCGTTTTCGCAATCTCAATGTCAATCACCGTTATTTACTCATTAGCGAACATGAATATCCAGGATCGTCAAAGAGAATTAGCGACATTAAAAGTGCTTGGCTATCACAATAAAGAATGCTCCGCCTATACTTTCCGCGAAATCTTGATGATTTCTTTACTCGCTAGTTTATTAGGATTGCCTTTGGGGGCGGCGCTTATCGCTTGGGTATTTTCTTACTTAGGGTTCGGAAGTATCGCGGACGTGAAATGGTATAGCTACTTGCTTAGCTTCGTGATTATCACGTTAGCGACAATCCTCGTAAATAGGCTCCTCACCCCAAAAATCAAGGCGATTGACATGAACGCATCATTAAAATCGTTAGAATAGACGAACTTCTTTTATTAAAAAAGCGTTTTTTAAGCTAATCTGATTTTTTTGAGGCATAATATTGAGTTAAATTTAGAGGCAAGTTTATGGAAACAGGCAAAAATCAATCCTACAATCGAAGCAAGAACAACCACCTTGTCTTGAATTATTTACGAGACCATGGAATGGCTAGTGCTACCACTTTAGCGGCTGCGCTTAATTTATCGAACGCTGCGCTAAGCTCTATTCTAAAAAACCTTGTCGAAAAAGGTTTCATTAAGGAAAGTGCGAAACACTCTGTCGCAGGAAAGGGCAGAAAACAAGTCGATTACACATTAAACGACCACTCTTGCTTAATGGCGTTAATCAATATCCAATTAGGCGGATATCATATCGAACTAGCAAATATCAAAGAGGAAATCCTCGTAGATGAAAATTTTGAGGCTGACCATTATGATGAGAAGACATTCGAAAGCATGATGAATGAGCTTGATCGCCTTACCCATCTAAAAGAATATGAAGACATCCCTTTAAAATTAATCATTGTCTCTGCGCCAGGAAAAGTAGATGTCAAAGAACAAGTCATTCATTCCTTTGTATTAACGCATCCTATCTATGAAGGAAGAGGCTGGCTTGAGGCGATAGAAAAGCGTTTCCCTACTAGCGAAGTGATGGTTGGAAACATCTTATCGTTTGCAATGCATGGCGAAGTTCAATACGGCGCAGCAAAAGATAAAGGCGCAGCAATCCTTATTTCTAATGAATCTACGATTTGGGGTTCTATCGCGGTAGATAAACGCGTATTCGTCGGGGAAGATGGCTACGCAGGCGATTTCGGGGCAATTCCGGTTATGTTTAATGGAAACTGCCAACCTCTAGCCTCTTTTGCCTCCGTTGAAGGGCTAAAGAAACATTTTGGATTTGATAGCTTTGATGAACTAGTTAAAGCATATCAAGAAAAAGAAGCAGTCAAATCCTATGTTCTTAGCACCGCAATAGTCTCAGGCTTACTTTATTATTCGGCCGCTAGACTACTCAACATAACCTCCGTCATCTTAACGGGTAATGCCGTAAAATTCGGTGACGAATATTTATCCACAATCCGTAAGGCATTTGAAAACGCGGATTTTAAAACGAACGTCATCGTAAGCAAATTGAATAAAGAGTCCATTGCTCTTGGAGCATTTTATGTCGGTGCAATCCGCCTTCTAAACGAAGAATCGAAAATCGAATAATTTCAAAATCCTTGTCAATCTCGCTTAAATTAATTGATAAAACATTTTAGAGAAAGAAAAGGCTATTAAGAAGCGTAAATCCTAATAGCCTTTTCGTTTATATATCCACCTTTTGGAAATTCTTCTCTGATAATTTAGCCGCTAATAGAGAAAAGAGAACAAAAATAGTTATGCCAACTAGAAGAATTCCTAATTGCACCAAAAGATTAACACCAGAAAAAGTGTTAATGTAAGTCGATGCACCCGGAACGGCCATAAATATAGCCATAACCCCACCCATAAGAATCATGGTTAATAATGTTCCAATGACGAATGGCATTGTGCTTTTCCCATCCGCTTTTTTATAAAACCAAGGCAGGACGATGAGATTAAATACGCCAAATAGAAGGAAAACAAAGCCATACATCGCAAAATTAATACCGAGTTCTGGATATGTAGCGATTTCTTCTCCTCCGCTTAAGAAAAACACTTTAATCAAAGCAAAAGGAATCGAGACAAGAATGGTTAATAGTTCTAAAAAGCAAAGAAGAACGGTTTTGCCTCTAGGAATATCTCGTTTTCGAATTGGTAAAGTCGAAGTATAAAGAACATCACGGTTCGCAGCCCCTAAGGAAAAAATAACGGAAAGGCCCGCTAAAGGATAGAAAAAAGAAACTAAGCTTGGCCAAGAAGGAATAAAAATCAGCACCGAAAGAAAGACGAAAATCCAAGTTTGAACCGGAACCGATAGTTTTAATTCTTTATAAAGGAGATTCTTCATTGTTTTGCCCCCTTTCTTCGGCAATCATGATTTCTTCTAAAGACGCTTCACGTAATTTTTCATTCGAGAAAAGAGATTTGTTTTCTTTTTTGATGACACCTTCAAAGTGGGAATAATCCTTTTGAGTAAAATGGAGAATCGCGCTTTCTTGAGTAAAAGAAAGCTTTTCCCCTTCAACATAAAGATAATCGTCTTTAAAAGAATTCACGTCTTTGAAAGCCAAAATCGAACCATTTTTGATATAGACGATTCGGTCAGCGCACTTTTCAAGATCACTAATGACGTGCGTACTAAATAGAATAGATGTCCCTTTCTTTCTAGCGATTTCTTTTAAAGAATCAAGAAGCTCGTCGCGACTCACGGGGTCAAGCCCGCTTGTTGGCTCATCTAAAAGCAATAAAGAAGCATTATGGCTTAAAGCAACGGCTAAACCATATTTAACCTTCATCCCATTAGATAATTCTTTGATGCGTTTATTTTCATCGATTGAAAAGAATTTTAACCACTTCTCATAAAGCGCTTGATCCCAATTTTGATAAAAACGACGCGTCACAGAGGTAAGAGTCTTCACTTTTTGGGATGGATAAAAATCAATCCCGCCAAAGAGGATGCTTATGCTTTCTTTGATTTTCTCCTCATCGGTCTTAATTTCCTTCCCATCGAAGATAATCGCGCCAGAATCTTTCTCAATTAACCCAGCGATGGCTTTGATGGTCGTAGTCTTACCAGCTCCGTTTCTACCGATAAATCCAGTAATTTCTCCCTTTTTCAATGTAAAAGAAACATCTTGAAGAGAAAAGTTTGGATAATGTTTCGCAATGTTTTTTATTTCTAATATGTCATCCATTAGCTATCCTCGCCTTCTAAATCGTTAAGTCGCAATCGCTTTTGATTCGTGTTAAAGAGAATTTATAGGCTAAGGTTATTCTCTAACAATCGAAAATCAAAATTTAGCTTATATCGTAACTAGTTTCCATATCAACGATATATTTACATAAACTTTTGCCGTAACAAGTATAAAGAAAAAGGGTGAAAAACAAAAGAAGGGCCTAAAGCATTTCTACTTTAATATCCCTTCCTAAACGCAAATTTATTTCGCGACAGTTGGCTCACTAGGAACTTCTTTGGCTTTTTCTTCTGTAATAGATTCACCATTAAGAACTTGTAAGCGCTGTGCGCGACGTAATTCTCTTTCTTCATCAGCGTCCGTTTTCTTCGCGTAATGATTCAATGTAATCACCGCAAGCAAGGAGCCAATTAATAAAGCGATAACGCCAAGCCAACGAAACGTAAGAGGAGTATGAGAGAAGCTCATCCAAGCTTGTTCTTGCTTGGCAAGGAAATTCTCGCTGTATTTTGAAGGAAGATAATCGCTTACGATTCCTAAAACTAGAAGCGTAAATCCAGCAAGACCAAAAACGGATTCAATCGTAATCCAAATTCGTTCTCCAATGGAGATTTTTCGCGTTTTTTTCTTTTCTACGACTTCGTTCATAATCATCTACCTTAAATATTAGGCTTTTGGCATGCCGGTGTGAGGATCGAGTTCAACTGGTTCTTCGTTCGTTTCTACTTTTGTAGTAGCCTTTTGGGCATCTAGAGGTTGAGCATCTGGTTTAATCTTATTGTCATTAGCCTTTGCTTGCTCAATGAGCTCATTGATAAGAGGGACATAGACCGTGCGGAATGCAGGTTCGACTTCTTTCACATAATTAGCGATAGTTTGTTGCGTTTCTGCGATGACTTGGCCAAAGTTCTTGCCCGTAGGAAGATCGCGGCGTCCAGTCATATTCTCAACAAGGTCAAAGACTTTGTCTTGCATCGTCATATAAGAATTGTCCGTGAGTTTGGCGTTGCCACGAACTTGGCTAAGAAGCCCGATGACTGAGCTAATATCATTACCAATGAACTTGCTAGCAGCAGTTTCCGCGCCGTTAGCGTCACGTCTAGCTTGGTTATAGTCACCAAAGAGTTTCACGAGCTCATTGGTTAAAGTCATATAAGCAACGGCGCGATATAGTCTTTCTTCAGCGAGGTCAACTTCTTGCGCTGCTTTGACATCGATATTGCGGTTATGAGCATCGTTAATGATACCTTGGATCATGGCTTCAACGTTTTCGTGAGTTGGGATAACGCCTTGGAAAATAGCAAGGTGTTGAGCGTGATCAACTCTTAAGCCATCTTCGGCAAGTTTAAGAATGGTGCTATCATCGCCATAAACCTGGTTATACCAATTGCGGACCATTTCTTCGAATTTTTTACCGGTCTCACCACTATTATCAATGATGGAGCGGAGTGGGGTTGGTTCGTTAAGTTCGACTAAGATCGAGCGCTTTTTCTCATTAAAAAGAGCGGTATCATATTGCTCTTTATTCAACGTATATTCCATGGTGTCGCGAACGACTACCTTATAGTGAATAAGCGTCGTAATCACTTCTGAGATTTGATTCATATTGTATTCCTTCTTTCTGGTTTTAAGCCTATTTTTGTTTCTCCACAGACGGGTAGATATATTTTTCTAGTTCATAGAACCTACTTATGACGTGCGCAGCGTGTTTTTTTACCGAGGGAGACCCATGTTCAAGGCAGAAGCTATTCTTCTTAAATTCCTCAAACATCGAAATATCGTTACCACTATCGCCGACAACTAGAACATTATCGCGAGGTATCGAGTGGTAATCAAGATAAAACTCAAGAGCTTGTCCCTTCGAACACCCCTTAGGGGTGATTTCAATAGCTTGGTTGCACCACGAGAATTCGGCCTCAGGGAACTCTGCCCGTAAGATTTTGTTGAGATTTTTGCTCTCTTCAATCTTGCTAGGCATGATTCCCATCATGGTCATGAACTTATAGGTTTCACCACGATTAATATCCGAATAGAAGATTTCATTGTCTTTAATGGATGGCTCTCGATATACTCCCTGGAAAAGTTGGTAGCACCGAAACATTAAATTATTCAAGAAGCCATTGTCTTTATTGGCGAGGATCATGTTGTGATTCTTCGTCATAGAAGCAACAAAACGTGTGCCGTAATCTTGTCGCATTTTTTCTAAAATTTTCAATGCAACTTCTGGAGGGAACGTTGTTTCTTTGATGACATTTCCATCACTAAGGATTAAAGCCCCATTGCAGCAAATCGAATCAATCGGAACACCAATATTCTTGGAGACTTTTTGACTGAAATAGCGATTTCGGGAGCTAACGATCAATAATGTGCCGCCATCTGCGATAAAGCGATCCAAAAAACGGCGATTCTTCTTTCCAATCATCTTAAAATGGGCGCGAGGATAAAATAAAGTCCCATCTAAATCTGTAGCGATGACCATGTTTTTCTTCATGCAAATAATATACCCTCATCGCTTTTTTAGTGAAAGTGATAACTATGGAGAGCGATAAAAAAGCGATAAATAAAAGGCCGCAGGAATTTTATTTATTCTCACGGCCAAAAATATTAGCGGTTAGAAAGTTTATTTTCGACTTGGATGACTCCATATCCGCCATCAAGACGTTTATAGGCAACGGAAATTTCTTCATCGTCACTATCAAGATAGATGAAGAAACTATGTCCTAAAGCTTCCATGCGAGTGATCGCATCATCAAGGGTCATCGGATCAAGATAGATGCTTTTCGTTCTCACGACTACATCGTTTTCGTCATCTTCACTAGCCTCTTCAATATTTTCAAGAGCGAGGCTTTTTCCTAAGCCGTATTCGTTTTTATTGCGGTTCATCTTGGTTTTGAGGCGACGCATTTGATCTTCGAGTTTATCGATGGCTAAATCGACAGCGGCATATAAATCGTTATTTCTCACTTCAGTGCGGAAATCCATCTCTTTGGTGAAAATGGTAATTTCGACTTTCGCCCCGACTTTATAAGCGCTCACAACGGCGCGGCATAAAACCTCGTCATTGATGACAAAATATTTATCCATCCTGCTTAATTTCTTTTGAATGGCGTCACGAATAGAATCGGTGACTTCGATGTTCTTACCGATGATTTGGTACTTCATTGGTTATGTCCTTTCTGGGATTGCTCCCTTTGTTACTTCCATTTTAGCGAATATCTTGCTTTCGACAAGGGACATTATGAAAAAAGTGAGAGAAAACCGAGTCAAATTATTTAGGGAGAGAAATTTATTTATTAAATAAGAATGCTTTAAGTTCTTCTACTTTATCTAAGTGTTCCCAAGGCAAATCTAAATCAGGGCGCCCAAAGCAACCATAATTAGTCGTATCACTATAGTAAAAGGAAGGATGGGTGAGATGAAATTGCTCAATAATCGCACCGGGTCTAGCGTCGAAGAATTTGTGAATGGCTTCTAAAATACGTTCATCGCTAACGTGCTTGGTTCCAAATGTAGAGATACCAATGCTCATTGGCGTAGCGACACCGATTGCATAACTAAGTTGCACTTCAAGCCTATCGCTTGCCCCTGCCGCAACAAGGTTTTTGGCGATATAGCGAGCGTAATAAGAAGCGCTGCGGTCAACTTTAGAAGGGTCTTTCCCCGAAAAAGAACCGCCGCCATGTCGACTTGCTCCTCCATAAGTATCGACGATTAATTTTCTTCCCGTTAATCCAGTGTCGCCAGCTGGCCCCCCAATGACGAAACGTCCAGTCGGGTTAATAAGCGTATGGAAGTCCGAATTCAAATGGAATGATTTAGCAACCGGAATCATGATTTCGTTTTTGATAAACGCACGGAAAGCGTCTAGATCGACATTCGGATTATGCTGCACGCTCATAAGCATGGAATCAATACGAATATTTTTCGGGTCAGTATAATCGATGGTCACTTGGCTTTTCATATCTGGGCGAGCGCCATTAAATTGACCGCTTTTTCTCATATTAGAGGCTTTTCTCACAAGCTTATGCGCGATAGAAATCGCTAAAGGCATATACCCCTCTGACTCATTCGTCGCATAACCAAACATAATTCCTTGGTCACCCGCGCCTTGCTTTAAGATGTCGCCACGATCAACTCCCATTGCGATATCAGGGGATTGCTCTTTAATGCGCACGTCGATTTGGCAAGTGTCTGCGCCAATACCGAGTTCACTAGATGTGTAGCCGATCTTTCTTAATGTTTCTCTAGCGGTTTCTTCGTAATCGATTTTAGCGGTGCTAGTGATCTCCCCACCGATAAGAATGTATTCGGTAGTCGCAAAAACTTCACACGCAACATGCGCTTTATCATCTAAGCGAATGATTTTATCTAAAATCGCATCCGCGATGGCGTCACAAACTTTGTCTGGATGTCCTTCACTCACGGATTCACTCGAGAATAGCACTTTTTGTTGATTCATATTTTTACCTCAATTGCTTTGAAAAAGCCTCCCACTAAAGCGGAAGGCAATATGCTATTCCTTAGAGCGTCGCTCCTAGAGTGGGTCTAGGCTATAGACAAGCACTTACCTCGTTTTTGAGGAGTTGCTAGCGATCTTTTTCAGTCTATCATGACCGCCTTCTTGACGTTCTACTTTTCGCCGCGTGCCTATCATAGGTGAAACGAAGAAAAGAAACAAGCAAAAAGAAAAGGGAAGTCTCCTTCCCCTTAATTTAATGGATGGCCCTTATTTCGTTTCTTTTAAGGCCTTAAGAGCTTCGGCAATTTGATCGGGGCATGAGGTGTTTTTAAAGCCGCACTTAATGCCAGATAGTCGCTCGATTGCTTCCTCCATCTTCATGCCTTTTAGTAAAGAAGCGATACCCTTGAGATTGCCATTGCATCCACCGATGACGGTTAAGCCAGTAATGAGGTCACCCTCATAACGAATAATCATCTCGCGAGAGCAAACGCCTTTTGGAATGTAATGAAATTCTTTCTCCATAAATTAACGAACAATTGTCCCTAAGATCGGGCCTTTTCCACCCGCATTAGCGGCATTGCTTTCATCAGTGTCAATGTGCATGTTGAGATGATATTTTGGAGAAACGCGGATCACGGTATCTCCAAAAATAGTTTCGCGCCCTGTTCCTTTGATGAGAACAGAGACAATTTGTCCGTTAGTAACACCAAATTCTTCTGCATCCAAAGGAGTCATATGAATGTGGCGTTTTGCAACGATGCATCCTTCTTTTAAGTCAAGACGTTTTCCGTTTGCTGGATTAACAAGAGCAATCGGGGCGCTTCCAGCGACGTCACCAGATTCTCTAATTGGGGCGCTGACGCCAAGAGTGCGTGCATCGGTAAGAGATACTTCCACTTGGTTAACGTTGCGCACTGGACCAAGGATAGAAACGCCAGCGATCATTCTTTCTTTTCCCGTTTTTGGATTGACTGGTCCAACAAGATTCAAACGAGTGAAGCTAACGAATTGCCCAGGTTGAGATAATGGGGCGCGAACTTCTAAAGAAGCATGCTCCCCTTCTTTTGCATCAAGTAGATAATCAAGCGCTTCTTGCGTAACGTGAACGTGACGGGCGCTAGTTTCAACAACGAATGTTTTTTCTTCCATAAAATTAAATACCTCAAAAACTAACATCGATATTATAATTCCTCGCATTTCGAGTTGTTAACCAAAAGAATGTTTTCTTCATTTGAACCGTTTTCGCTACCTTTTCTATTAGAAAATGGCTAAACTAGCCCTAACCAAAAAGGAGGGCGCATCGATGCTTGAAGAAGAGAAAA
This sequence comes from Caryophanales bacterium UBA6865, assembly GCA_002449265.1. Classification (GTDB taxonomy): domain Bacteria; phylum Bacillota_I; class Bacilli_A; order RFN20; family CAG-826; genus UBA4951. The sequence goes on from DKCV01000025.1 coordinate 126,320, forward strand.
AAGACCAAGAAGAGAAAGAGCCCACCGAATCACCTGAAAGCAGTGAGAAAGTAAATGTCAAAAAAGTCACCGCTGAAGAGCTAGAAAATGCAATTATTGCCCATGAAAGAACCAAATTAAGGGAAATTTTTGATACGGTCCCGAATATTGATATTGCCGAAGCCGCCGAAGAACTCGATATAAAAGTGCTTATCGCCTTATTCCGTGATATCTCGAGTGAATTAAGCGCTCCCTTGTTTGATGAGCTCACGCAAGACAAAAAAGAAGAACTCGTGAAAGCAATGACGGATAAAGAACTCGTCGCTTTAGTTAACGAGCAATTCGCTGATGACGTCACCGATACGGTTGGAGACATGCCGGCGAATTTGGCGCGAAGAGTGCTTAGGGCCGCCGACAAAGACATGCGCGCTGATATCAATGTCTTACTAAAATATAAACCCGATACGGCTGGCGCGATCATGACCACGGAATTCCTTGAATTTAAGCAAGGGGAACCCGTCAAAAAAACCATTGCGGAAATTCGCGCGAAAGGTAAAGACGCCGAAACCATTTATACGATTTTCGTCCGCAACGAAAAACGAAAATTCGTTGGCACGGTCGACCTCGATGATTTGATTTTCGCTTCCGAAGATCAAAAACTCATGGACATCATGAACAAAGACGCCCCTTCTTGTCACGCTTCCACCGACAAAGAAGAAGTCGCGAATATGTTCCGCCGCTACGACCTTAACGCAATGGCGGTTTTAAACGATGATGGTTGCTTAATCGGCATCGTCACAGTCGACGACGCGGTTGATGTCATCACCGAAGAAAGTAACGAAGACTTAGCCCGTGTGACAAATATGGAACCAACCGAAAAACCATACATGGAGATGACCATTTGGGAAAACGCTAAAAAATGTTTTCCTTGGATTATCGCTCTTCTAATATTAGGAACATTTACCACGATGGTCTTAAATCGTCTAGAAACGCAACAAATCTTCCAAAGCTTACCGATTCTAATTTCTTTTGTCCCTACTCTTATGGATACGGGTGGAAATGCCGGCGGACAAACGACTGGTATGATGATTCGCTCGTTAGCAATGAAAGAATTCGGACCAAAGGAAGTCGGGAAAGTCGTATGGCGAGAATTCCGTAGCTCGATTTTAATCGCTTTATTCGTTGCGGTTTTTGCTTTCCTTTGGATTACCATCGAAGAATATACGGGTATCGTTAGTCTTGGCACCATTAAGGATATGGATGGAACCTTATATAGTTTTGAAGGATATTCCATTTGGAATGGCTCGGTTTTTAATGGCCCTCAAGCAGGCGAATTCGCGGTGCATGCCCTTACTTTCTCTTCTTTAGTCGCGGTCACGATGTTTGCGGCCGTAAGCGTCTCAAAAATCATCGGGACTTTGTTATGCATGGGGGCGGCCGCCATTAAAAAAGACCCTGCCTTACTCGCTCAGCCTCTCCTCACTACTGTGATGGACGTCACGACTTTGCTTATCTATTTCGCTATGGCTTGTCTTTTTTTCCCAAAGTTTGCTTAAATTCTCGATTGCAAAAAGAAGCATCTCTCACTATAATTCTTTTCGCCGCGGGAATGGCGGAAATGGTAGACGCGTACGTTTGAGGGGCGTATGAGGCAACTCATGCCAGTTCGATTCTGGTTTCCCGCACCAAGAAAAATCATGGTCTCGATTCGTTCGGGACTTTTTCTTTCACTCATTATTAAGAAAGTCGAGCAAAACTCTTAACTATGTCCATTTTCAAAAATGCCTGCATACTATAAAATAAAGTAGGCATGGGGAATTTAATTGATTATTTAGCATGGAAAGGCGATATCCCTTTCTCGTCTCTCCCATTGAACGATTTGGATGCCGCGATCTTAAGCGCTTTGGCATACATTGATTTTTCTCGGGTTCTTACCGAAAAGGATTCTCTTTCCTTTTCTAGCGCGGTCAAAAAATTGAAAGATCATGAAAAACCACATTTTTTGGCGCTTGATGATCCCTTAAAAGAAGAACAATACAATGATTTTCTAAACGCGGTATTAGCGAGCGTTCGCTATAAAGACTTAATCTTGCACGATTATGTGGACATCCATGACGAAAGCGAAATCACGCAATTTGCGGCAATGTGCTTCACTTTACAAAAAGGAGAAGAAGCCGTTATTTACCGGGGAACCGATGAAACGTTAGTAGGATGGAAAGAAGACTGCATACTTTCTTTTATGGAAGCGCCATGTCAAAGACGGGCGTTATCTTACTTAGTCCGCACCTTATCCAATTCCAAAAAAGTCCACGTCATGGGGCACTCAAAAGGGAGCAATCTCGCTTTATACGCTTCCTTATATATTACCGACAAAGAATTAAAGAAAGTCGATGGCATCTATTTATTAGATGGTCCTGGACTATGCAAAGACGTATTCCCCGAAATTGAAACGCATCGTATCGATAACAAGGTTCATGTTTTTGAACCGGAATTTGATGTTGTCGCAAAAATATTCGAGATTAAATTTTCCAATACCACAATCATCAAAAGCGATGAGCAAGGCATCATGTGTCACGGCATTTTAAGTTGGCAAGTCGCCGATGGGAAATTCGTAACTTGCTCTACAAATGATCCCGAAGCTCTTTGGATTCAAAACACCATCAATAGCCTAGTTGAAAATCTCACACCGAAAGAAAGACAATCTTTCGTCAATACTCTTTTTGACGCCCTCACGAAAAACGGCGAAAAGACTGTTTTCGATTTCAAAAAGAATCCAGTCACCGTGCTAGAACGCGTGTTAGTAAAAACATTCCATGCGACAAGAAGAAACAAAAAGGCTACCCGTAAAATCGGATTTTCCCTTGTCTTTGGAACGGGGTTTGAGGACTTAAAAAGTATCAAAAAGATATCCGAATTCTTCTTCACAAACATTTTTTACGGAATTGTCATGATTGTTTTTGGAATCTTATTTGTGGCAGTTCCAAAAAGTGCCCTCCCGATTGCGGCAATGACCTTATTAAGCGCTTTTTTTGCGTTTGAACTGGGGTTAAATATTTATTATCTAGTCAAATCGAAATGGAATTGGAAACAGCAAAAACTCCGTCTTCTCTTTTTTCTATTCGGAATCGTTTTATATGGTGCTTTATGGGGAAGAGATGGAAACGTTTCTTTCTTTGCAAACTGGCTATTTGGCATCTTCTTCTTATTATTTGGCATATGGATGGTTCAATCATTAGAACAGAACCGGAAAAAGAGTCTCTTTGATTTTGTGTGGAACATCCTTGAAATCAGTCTTTACGTGGTTGTTGGTTGCTATTTGCTTTATTCGCCAGAACAATTTTTGCCTTATGGAACTTTTGTAACGGGTTGCGTTTTAATCGTGGATGGGGCAATGAAGATAATTCGTTAACGCTTTTTAATTATCAAAGCAAAAGCCCCCTATTTTTGTTATATAATTCTTTTTATGGCATTATTAGAAGTTCAAAATTTAACATATAATTACAGCGATAAAGAACTCTATCGAAAGGTTTCATTTAAGATTAATCCAGGCGAACACTGTGCGCTTGTCGGGGTGAATGGATCAGGGAAAACAACTTTATTGAATCTATTAGTCGGCGATTTATTGCCCGATGAAGGAAAAATCATTTGGACGCCCCATGTCAGCTTTAGTTATCTAGATCAGCAATTAAAAGTGAAACAAGATATGCCAGTGAGTGCCTATTTATATGGCGTTTACGAAGAGCTTTTCCAAAAAGAAAAGCAAATGGAAAAATATTATGAAGAGGCCGCGACAAGTAGCGACTATGAAAAGCTCCTTGCCAAAGCTGAACGCTTGCAGAACGAATTAAACGACGCATCGTTTTACGCACTTCAAGAAAAAGTCGGACGTTTAACCGATGGGTTAGGCTTCGATAAAGCGCATCTAGAAGCCCCGCTCCATGAACTTTCTAGCGGGCAAAGAGAAAAAGCGTATCTTGCAAAAATGCTATTGGAGGAGAAAGACGTTCTCATTATGGACGAGCCGACTAACTTTCTTGACCAAACGCAAGTTGCTTGGCTAAGCTCCTATTTGAAAAACTATCCAAAAGCCTTCCTCGTCGTAAGCCACGACCAGGAATTCTTGCGAAAAATCGCCGGTGTGGTCTTTGTTTTGGAAAACGGCACTATCACGCGTTATAAAGGTGATTACGATCACTTTTTGTCCCAACACGAACTCGACAAAGAACAATACGCGAAAAACTACGAAGCGCAACAACGTTACATCAAAAAAGAAGAAGTATTTATTGCAAAGCATATTGTAAGAGCCACTTCCTCGAAAGCGGCGAAAAGTCACCGCGCTAGACTTGCACATCTCGAAGTCATGGAAGCGCCAAAGAAAGAGGAAGGACGCGTTCACTTTTCTTTCCCCTTTACGCATGATGTTGGCGAACTTCCTTTAAAAGTCGAAGAGTTATCGATTGGCTATAAAGAGCCACTGCTCGATCCAATTTCTTTTGTACTGAAACGCGGTGAAAAAATTGCGGTTTTAGGTCAAAACGGCGTTGGGAAAAGTACATTCTTAAAGACGATACTAGGAATAATTCCTGCATTAGGTGGGAGTTACACTTGGCTACCTTTCACTACGATCAACTATTTTAATCAGGACGAAAAGCTCGATTTATCCTTATCGCCTTTTGAATATGTTGCCTCCTTTTACCCCGCTTTAACAAACACACAAATTAGGACTGCTTTAGGCGCGGTTGGCGTCAGAAAAGAACTTGCAATTCGAAAAATGTCCGAATTATCGGGTGGCGAAGTCACAAAAGCCCGTTTTGCCCTTATGACCCTAAAAAAGAGTAATTTTTTGGTGCTAGATGAGCCAACCAATCATTTGGATCAAAAAGCAAAAGACGCATTATTTGAAGCGATTGAGAAATTTGAAGGATGCGTCATTATCGTGAGCCACGAAAAAGACTTCTATGATGGCTTAGTGGATTATGAATTATATTTCTAAATCCCTGTAAAATTGGCCTAATTAATGAATACGACTCTTTTTGCGAAAGCCAAACAAATAAAACAAAAAAGAATAAAGAATTTGCTTTCTCCAATATTCATATCCTAGCAAATCACTATTATAAGTGGCGACAATACGTCGATAATTCGCATTTAAATCATTGAGCAAAGAGAGCATCGTTTCATAGTCTTCCCCTTTTTTTAGCCAACTATTTTCTTCGGCTAAATAGTGAAGTCTTTTTTCTAATGTCGAAATGGTTTCGCGGTAAAGAGGGATGTCACTATCTTTGATACGCTTATTTTTCAAATTCATAACGTGATGAACCGCTTCTAAATCAGCCTCGCTAAATTTAATTTTTGCTTCTTTGAAAGAATGATATAAAGCGAGCAAGGCTTCTATTTTTTCGCTAAACAAAATCGAAAAAGCAGTCACGCGTTTTTTTAGCTTTCGATTAAAACCGAGCAAAGAAATATAGCAAAACAAAAATCCTAATAGATAGATGAACGCTACTACTGCCAAGGTCCAATATAACGCTGCTCTCATAATAAGCGTTATTTTACGCTACTTGCTCACTATTTGCGAACAATTCTCGCGAATAGAGCTCGCCAAATAACGGCAAAATTGACGGAGAAAGAAAAGAGTCATAAACTTTTAAGAAGAGGTAGCAAAATGTCAAGAAAACCAATCGTCGCCATCTGCTATGATTTTGATAGTACGCTTGCGAAAAGCGATATGCAAAATTTCTCTTTTATCCCTGCTTTAGGACTTACTCCCAATGAATTTTGGAAGAAAACGGCTGAACTATCCGAAAAAACAGGCGTTGAAAGAACACTTGCCTATTTATATATGATGAAGGAAATCGCCAAAGAAAAAGGCATTAAGATGACGAGAGAATGGTTACAGCAAATGGGCAAAAACATCGAATTTTTTCCAGGCGTGGAAGGGTGGTTTTCTCGCATTAACGCTTTTGGAGAAGAAAATGGCGTCAAAGTTGAACATTATTTGATTTCTAGTGGCAACAAAGAAATCGTGGAAGGGTGCTCCATCGCAAAAGAATTCCGGATGCTTTACGCATGCGAATATCTTTACGACGAAAAAACAAAAGAGCCAATTTGGCCAAAACTTGCGATTAATTTCACGCAAAAAACACAATATTTCTACCGCATCAGTAAAGGCGTATATGACGCTAATGATGACGTTGGCGTAAATTCGAAAACTCCACTTCACCGCATTCCTTATAGCAATATCGTCTATATCGGGGATGGAATGACCGATATTCCTACGATGATTATCGCGAAAAATAACGGTGGGAAATCCATCGCCGTCTTTAATAAAGGAAACGAAGAGAAAGGCTTTGACTTGTATCTAGACGGGCGTGTTAATTTCGTTTGCCCTGCCGATTACCGCGAAGGGAAAGAACTAGATAAAGTCATGCAGCTCATCATCCAAGGCGTCGCCATTAACGAAAGGCTTGGAAAACAAGGGAAAAAATTAAAATAACTTTCGACTAAAAATATAGTAGAGCAAGCGACAAATTATAAATATTGTAAGTTAAATTTGCTTGTCTTATGTTCTAGAGAAGGTAATTTTCTAGAAAATTCAAAAACAAAGGCTGAAAGACTAGGAAAAAGAAACGATAATGATTAAACTAATCGCATAAATAAATCTTATGTGGTACGAAATACTTTATCGCGTCTTGAACATCATAAATTATGTTGTCATCATTTTCTTCGCTTTGCTCCTACTCTTACAAATCGTGGAAGTCCTAGCTTCTCTTTTTCATAAAAAAATCGTTTATCCAAAATCAAAAGAAAAGTCGAGAATCGCTTATTTAATTCCGGCTTGTAATGAAGAGGATGTGATTTTCTCGACTGTCGAGGATTTATTACACACGCAAGATTACCCGCGTGATCTTTTCGATGTTTATGTTGTTGCGAATAACTGCACGGATAACACCGCTTCTTTAGCGGAAAAAGCTGGAGCAAAAGTTTTAATTCTCAATGACCCTGATCCCGCTCACCATATGGCAGCTTACCCTTTGCGGCACGGAATCGATTACATATTGAAAAACGATCCAACTGCTGAGCTCATAATTCATCTTGATGCCGATAACCATATCAATCATCAGTTCTCTTCCTTAATGAATGATGCTTATCACGCAGGAGTTGATTTTGCTCGCCCCTACGAAGGAGGGATTAACGGTACTCAAAACTTCTTTACGGAGGCTTGTGCTTATTTTTATGCTTTTGATTCCCGATTCGGGGGTCGTGGAAAAGAAGTTCTTGGTTTAAGTGCCCATGTAAACGGAGCTGGTGCGATGATGTCGCGAAAATTGTTACTCGAAACCGGAGGCTACGATTGTAGCACAATAAGCGATGACACCGAATTTTGTTTCAACCGTATTTTGGAAGGAAGAAAAGCGCACATGGTCGAGGAGGCCGTCGTTTATGAAGATATGCCCTCTAGCGGTGCGGTTACAGCGGGAAGGAATGCGCGCATTGCAAAAGGGAACAAGATTCTTTTCAAAACAAAAACACGCAAAATGATTCCTTTATTTTTCAAAACGGGAAATCTTTCTCTATTAGAAACCTTCTTCACCTACATTTGGATTTTCGTAGGCGGACCGATGTTTGTTTGGCTTTTTGCTTATTATCTTTATTTCTTCCTTTTTGCGGGTTTTGCCGCGAATGGAGCGTTCCCTTTAGTCGTCTATACCACCGCTTATTTTCATAACGCAATCTGGCTTACCATTTGGACAATGGTAGGAATCATCGCTGTTTTGTATTTCATTTTCGGAATCGTTCAAGTTCTTATTTTTGCGCTCAAGGAATACGACAAATTTGGCGCGAAAAATAGATGGGAATTCATTCCGATGGTCTTCCTTTTCCCGCTTTATCTAATCGTTTATGGTTTTTCCATGATGATTCCGAAGAAGAAAAAGAAGGGTTGGACGAAAGTTAAGCGTAACGTCGTTGACAAAAAGTGAAAATAAAGAGGGTAATAATGGAAAAAACAAATAGAAACATAGATACAAAAAATAAAAGCCAGTACGCGCTAAAAGTCACAAATTTAGTCAAAATATATGCAAACGGCAAATTAGCCGTCGACCATATTTCCTTTACAGTAGAGAAAGGCGCCCTGTTCGCTTTTTTGGGCGTTAATGGAGCTGGCAAAAGCACGACCATCAATATCATTTGCTCCATCTTAGACAAAACCGAAGGCAAAATCGAAGTGGAAGGGTATGACCTCGATACAGAACGTTACGCGATTAAAAATCTAATCGGCGTCGTTTTCCAAAATTCGGTTCTCGATGGAATGCTCACCGTTATGGATAATCTTCGTATCCGCACCGCTTTTTATTCTTTGCCAAACAATGTCGCAAAAAAGAAAATCAGCGACATTGTGAAACTACTTGAACTAGAGCCTATCTTAAACCAAAAGGTCATTACGCTTTCTGGCGGGCAAAGGCGGCGCGTCGATATCGCTCGTGCGATTGTTCATGCCCCAAAATTCTTGATTTTAGATGAGCCAACAACGGGATTAGACCCTAAAACAAGAAAAATCGTTTGGGAATTAATCGATAAGATTCGTCGTGAAACCGGAATGACCGTTTTCCTTACCACTCACTACCTGGAAGAATCCGAGCTAGCCACCCATGTTGTCATTATGAACCATGGCAAAATCATTGCAAAAGGAACACCAAATGAATTAAAAAACAAATACAGCAATGATTACCTCATTGTCTATCACGAAAAAGATTCCGTGTTAGAAAATCATCTAGCGGAAGATAAATATTCATTCCAATACGACGAAGAAAAGAAACGATATAGCATCGAAATTCCCGATACAAAAGAAGCGAAAAAGATTTTAGCAAAATATGATAAAGAGATGGATGACGTCGAAATCCGCAAAGGCACGATGGATGACGTTTTCCTTCGTGTGACGGGTGGGGAGAATTTTAGCGATGAAGAAAAATAGTCTTGCAGCGAAAAAAGACGAAGTCGAATTCAACTTAAAGCAAAGGAATTTCAATATCCTTTGGATGTTAACCAAACGTCATTTGAAGATGATTTTCGCAAATCACATTCGGATGATGTACACCCTCATGGTGCCTGTGGTGATCCTTGTCATCTATATTTTGTTTTTGCGCGATTTAGAAATCACTATGGCGAAAAACACCTTAAGTGACATTTACGCGATAAGCGCAAGCGCGCTTAATGGCGATTTAATCCACCACGTCTCTTCCATTATCGATAGCTGGATGATGTCGGGTTTACTTGCCATATCGATTATCACGATATCGTTACAAACCAACTCCCTTATTGTCGAAGACAAAGAACACGGCATTAACCGCGACTTTGTTTCTTCCCCAATCAATAGAAACGTTTTGATTGTCTCTTATTTTTTGTATAACTTCATCGTTACTAGTGTTTTGTCCACGATTGTTTTCATCATTTGTATGGTAACCATCGGCGCGTATGGTGAATTCATGATCACATTTGGGGATTTTTTCCTCATCTTTATCGTCATTTTATTCTCGGTAATTCTTTCGACACTTATCACGACGTTTGTTTGTTTGTTCATCAATACAGAAGGCGTTTTGGCAAGTATCATCGCGGTATTTTCCGCCGGTGCTGGTTTTTTAATGGGCGCCTATATGCCAGTTTCGATGCTCCCAAAAGGAATACAGTATTTTTGCGCTGTGTTCCCGTTAACTTATCCATGTGCCTTAACGCGTTTTGCATTCTTGAGAACTCCGCTAGAAAGCTTACGAGGATTTTTAGCGGATAATCCTAATTTAGTTCCTGCTGGTCACGAGGTAAATGACCTAATGAATATTCTTGAATCGAACTTCGGGTATCGTATCAATTTCTTCGGCGTTTCCGATATTGGACCAGATTTATCCTCCCTCGTGATGATCGTATTTATCGTCTTGTTCTTAATCCTCAATATCATTTTTGCAGGTCGCCTCGCTCGTCTTGAGAAGAAACCATTCCGTTTCAAAAAGGAATAATTTTTTAAAAGAGCCACAAGTGCTGAATTGGTGGCTCTTTTTTTCATGGAATCAGTAAATAAAAAGACGTAAGATTTGCACCTCACGCCTTCTAAAAATCTTCAAGCCTTATTTGAACCAGAATGGGTAATCGAAGAGGACAATGAAGACGATGTCGAGAATCCAGCCAACGGTAGCGGAGCAGAAAATCCAAAGAATAGCGAGAACTAATTCAAGGGTGTTATTGTGCTTAACCGCTTTAAGAATTCTCCAAATCGCCCAAGAGATATCAAGAATCCAAAGGCACAGAACGAGTTTAAGCCACTTCGGATTTTTCTCCATCCATTTGATATAGGAATCCATGAAAAGCACTTCCTTTCTTGAAATAAGATACCATATGATTTTATAAAAACCACCACAACTTTTTCTTACTTGGATTTCTTTCATTCTTCTTAAGAAGAAAAATCAAAGGATTATGGTAGAATATAATCGTGACCAATCAACAAGCAATCGCAATACTTCTATTAGCGGGCAAAGGAAAACGTTTCAATAGCGTTCTCCCGAAGCAATTCGCCAAAATCGGTGAACAAGAACTTTTTTTGTACGCGGCTAAAGTATTGAGCAACTCCCCTGCGATCAGTACTATCGTCTATGTCGCCCCAAAGGGGTATGAAGAGATGACGAAATCTCTTTTGCTTGAATATCATTTGACGTTAAAAAAAGAGCATTACGTCATTACGGGTGGTGAAACTAGGCAAGAAAGCACTTTTCTCGCTTTGAATTTCCTAAAAAAGCAAAACGTGTCTAATAATCAAATTGTTTTGATTCACGATGGAGATAGGCCAAACTTAGAAGAACATTATATTGAAGAAACCATCAAAGGAGCATCTGAAGGTGACGCTGCGGTCATGGCGATGAAGGTCTCGGATTCTATTGCCGTTTGTAAAAATGGGAGTATCACTTCATATTTGTCGCGAGAAGACGTCTATGCGCTTCAAACTCCTCAAACTTTTCGATTTTCTAAAATTTTTGAAGCAGAAAATAGAGCGCGAATTGAAGAAAAGAATTATACTGATGAAGGTTCGCTTTTGCTTGGGGAACTTGGAATATCGCCTAAAATAATTATCAGTGATAAAAAGAACCTCAAAATAACCGAACCATTCGACGCGAAAATATTCTTAGCGAAATGAGTTATGAGCAAAGTTGGAGATGTTTTAGAAGGAACTGTGGTGCGAGTGTATCCTCGCTACCTCATCATGCTTTTTGAAGATGGCGAAACGGGATTGCTCCATATTTCCGAACTCAGCAAAAAATTCGTGGCTGATTTAGCGACGAGCGTCCCCGTTGGGAGCATTTGCAAAGTCAAAGTCATCGAAATCGACGAAGAAACTCATTCTATGCGCGTAAGCAAAAAACGCCTAAGCGAAAACGAAAGACGCCGCTACTTCAAAAAGAAAAAAATAGCGCCAACCGAGATAGATTTCTCGGCTCTACATGAAGCGTTACCAAATTGGATTCGAGAGGAGAATTCCAATCAATAAAGATAGGAGAGGAGACCTTAATGATTATTGAATGCAAAGACGACAACTTGGTAAACAAAGTTGACTACCTTAGTTACAAGGAGAAAGTCGCTGAAATCGATGCGATGATCAAAAACGGCACAGGAGCTGGTAGCGATTTCCTTGGATGGGTTGATTATCCACTCAATTACGACAAAGAAGAGCTTGAACGCATCAAGGAGAACGCGAAATACGTGCGTGAAAATTATGACGTTCTCGTTGTCGCTGGTATTGGCGGAAGCTATTTGGGGGCGAGAGCCGCGATTGAGGCGATCAATGGATTACACGGCACAAAAAAGCCCGAAATCATTTTCATGGGGCAAACAATTGACCCAACTTATATCAGCGAAGTGCTTGATTATTTAAAAGACAAAAAATTCGCCATCAACGTTATTTCAAAAAGCGGAACCACGACAGAAACAAGCGTAGCATTCCGTCTTCTTAGAGAACTACTTGAGAAGAATTACGGAATTGAAATGGCGCGCAAATCCATCTTTGCCACTACTGACAAAGACCATGGCGCCTTACTTACCTTAGCAAAGAACGAAGGCTATGTCCGTTTTGTTCTTCCTGCCAATATCGGAGGCCGCTATAGCGTCCAAACCGCTGTTGGATTATTCCCGATTGCCGTTGCTGGCATCGATCCTGAAGAAATTCTTAAAGGAAGCGAAGAAGCGCGTCTAGATTGTTCAAACTCTGACATCATGAAGAACGAATGCTACAAATACGCGGTGATTCGTCACGAAATGTACGCTCATTACAAAAAAGCAGTCGAATTCTTCATTACTTACGTTCCATCTTTTGTTCAAATTGGCGAATGGTGGAAACAATTATTCGGAGAAAGCGAAGGGAAAGACGGAAAAGGCCTTCTTCCAAATAGCGCCACTTTCACAACCGACCTCCACTCTTTAGGGCAATTTATCCAAGAAGGAACAAAAGTCTTCTTTGAAACCACGCTCCACTTAAAAAAGCATCGTGATTCTTTGATTTTGCCTCGCGATAGCGAAAACCTCGATGGCTTAAATTATTTGGCTGGTAAAGATCTTGGCTGGGTCCAAGACAAAGCCTATGAAGGAACAATCCGCGCCCATACTGATGTAGGCCATAACGACAACGTAATTTTAGAAATGGAAGAAATGAACCCTTACAATCTTGGCTACTTCTTCTATTTTATGGAAAGAGCATGCGCGATGAGCGCATATCTCAATGGCGTGAATCCATTCAACCAACCTGGTGTTGAAGTGTATAAGCGCAATATGTTCCATCTCCTTGGCAAGCCTGGTTTTTAAGAAAAAACGATTAATGAAAGAAAGCCCTGAAAAAGGGCTTTTATTTCGTTGACGACCACTAACCTCAATGGTATATTTATTGGGCACGTTTTTGGCGGGCGCACTCTTGGATGCTTAGCTCAGCGGGAGAGCATCGCCCTTACAAGGCGGGGGTCACAGGTTCAAACCCTGTAGCATCCACCACACCTTGCGGATACGTGTAGTCGATAATGGGTGAATAGCGAAGTGGCCAAACGCGGCTGACTGTAAATCAGCTCCTTCGGGTTCGGTGGTTCAAATCCATCTTCACCCACCATCTTGGGATGTAGCCAAGTGGTAAGGCAACAGACTTTGACTCTGTCATTCGCTGGTCCGATCCCAGCCATCCCAGCCATCATATCTCCCGTTAGCTCAGTGGTAGAGCACTTGACTTTTAATCAAGGGGTCGACGGTTCGAGCCCGTCACGGGAGACCAAATGGGAAAAGCATTCGCCTCCGGCGCGCAGGCGCATGGAGGCGTTTCTTCTAAAAATGCCCGAGTGGTGAAATGGTAAACACGTTGGACTTAAAATCCAATGGAGTTAAATCCTTACCGGTTCAAGTCCGGTCTCGGGCACCAAAACAAAATTAGCCTGGTAATTACGCCGGGTTTTTTGTTTATAAACCAATTAATCGATTCATCCACGCATTCATCGCTAGCGTTAAAGATATCTGCCCTAAAAGTACGAAGAAGTGAACCGAGAATGTAATTTGTAAGTAATAGAGACGAGGAATAGTGAACTGCTTTATTACTAAAAGAAAAAGCCATATATAGTCAACTGACTACATGGCTTTGTAGGTATATTACTTTTTGACAATTCTGATTATTTGTTATTTCTCTGATGGATTATTAAGAGCTGAAGCCGCTCCCTTTCTCTTTGTATCATCTCTTTCTTTTCTTAAAGAGCGATCCGTGATATCACCTGATTGAATTGAATTATTCGCTAAAGACAAATTCTTCTCTTTTTTGAGCGTGAGCAATAAAGCTATCGCGAAGAATAATTCTAAGCCTACGAACAAGACATTAATTCCGGCTAAAGCGGGAATCCACCAACGGAATACTTGAGCGCTTTCTTTAATCCCTAAGTCCACCCCAGCATTCATCGCCGTGTAATAGGTATTACAAATTGTATAGAGAAGATTATGAGCCGATCTTCTCGCACAAACCCAAGAAGAATCAAGAGATTTGTTCAAGCCGTTATCGCAGCGATTATCGTCACGCGGATTAAGCCAAATGTCATTGCCAGCATGTACACCTTGATTGACCGTCATATCACTAGCGCCCTCACACCAATCGGTAATGACAACGCCTTTAAATTTCCATTCCTTCCGCAAAATCGTTTGGATTAAGGCATAATTTCCGCCCGTCCAAGTCGCACCAAGACGATTGAAGGCACTCATAATGCCATTTGCTCCGCCTTTTACGGCCTTTTCAAATGGCTTCAGATAGTTTTCACGGAGGTTTTGCTCTGTAAGCCAAACGTTTAGCTTACGGGCATTAATACCAGCTTCGCTGAGAACAAAGTGCTTTAAGAAACAATACGTTCCTTTTTCTTTTGCTCCTTCAATGACTTTATTAGCTAGCGCTCCAGATAGAGTAGCATCCTCACTATAATATTCGAAATTTCTACTATTGAAGGCAGATCGATGGAGATTCACACCCGGACCATATATTCCGCTTACCCCCGTGGCGGTGCCTTCTTGACCATACGCCATTCCCATTAATTCAGCGACTTGCGTAGACCAAGTTTGCCCAATAAGAGTCTCGTTAGGGAAAGCTGTCCATGAACTCTTCTTTTCAGAACCGATTAATCCCCCATTGTCATTAAAACCAGCTGGGCCATCCAAATCCACTAAGGCGGGCTTCCCAATGGTTTCGGCAGCATCATTCCCATATCCACTGCCTTCCACGAATGTTTGCAATTCGTCTTCACTTAATTGATCCAGAAGCGTGTCCCACTCACTAGCGTTATAGTTCTCGCCAAGTTTATTTAAGAGGTCTTTATTCCATTTTAGCCCTTTGCCAGTCTTTAAATCATCCAAGCTAGCTTTACTTCCATCTTCTTTGGTCGCGAGTAGAAGCGGAGCATCGCTTTTTACGCCTTGAGTTGGTTTATTCTGTCCGGCGTAAGCTGCAGTTTCCACATATTTAGTCGCATAATCCAAAACGGAGGTGATGCTTCTATTATCTGTCGCGACAGTTGGATAGGTGAGAGCAAAATCGTTACGAGAAAGATAAACGATGGATTTTCCAGCGTTGCTGCCATCAATCGGGCAATTTGCATAAGCGGTATCGTTAATGTATTTTCCATCCGCATCAAATTTGCCAAAACGATTAGAAATGATAGCTTTTGTCTTAGGGTCGCGTTTGAAAAGAAGGTGATTCTCGCAGTTCAAAGTAATTTTGTTATTGCTATCCCCATAAGCAGTATGGGCGTTTTGCATAAGCTTAATTTCATATTCACCCTTCTCTAATTCATAACCAGCAAAACCATTCTTATTCTTATCGTAAGCGTCGTAACTAGCCATATCATAGCTAGAGAAAGTCAATGCGTATTCCTTTTCTTCTCCTGGTTTAAGAGAATCCGTTTTCTTAAAGGCAAGCAAATTCACATAAGACTTTTCGATGCCGCCTTTGGTGTACGGGGCGGTGTAATAAAGCTGAATCAAATCTTTCCCTTCAATAGTAGACGTATTCTTTACTTTTACTTTGACCGAAATATCAGTTCCCTTTTGCAAAGAGGATGCAGAGGGGGATAAATCATAAGAGACTATCTCTTGATGAAAGGAAGAATAAGACAAACCATACCCAAATGGATATTGAACGACATCATCGTAAGTTTTTGAGAATTTCGTCGCAAAGAAATTTTCATGGGCTGCCGTTTCGTACCACTTATAGCCAACATAAATATCTTCAGTGTAATGAATATGATCGCCATTCCGCAAAGCATTCGGATAAGAAGGGTTTTCGGTCACATCATAAATATAAGTATCCGTGAGTTTGCCACTTGGATTGACCTTACCTTCAAGGATCTTTGCGAGCGCTTTTGTTCCAGATTGACCAGGATAATTAATGAGCAACGCCCCGGAAATTTTCTCATTATTTAAGAATCCTAGCTCCATTTGATTCCCGGTATTCAGTAAAACGATTGTTTTAGAGAAGTTTTCGCTCACTAAGTTAATCAAATTTTCTTCTTCAACACTGAGTTCTAGATAATGCCTAGATTCATCCGTGGCGCCATCCTTATTTTGCGTAAAAGGTATCTCGACTGTTCCGCTTTGGATTTCGGTAGCAAAGCGAGAAATAGTAACAACGGCGACATTAGAGAAATCTTTTGCGTTCTCTAATAAGGTCTTCCCGTTATTGCCAACCTTTTCGTAAAAATCAGTTTTTGGTTCAACAAGCGTAAATCCTTTTCTGGTGTTTTTGAATGCTTTATAAGCATCCAATAATTCGGTATTGACGGAAAATCCTTCTGATTCAAGCCCTTTTTGCAAAGATATTTTCTTTTCTTCGTTAACTGTTACAGAAGAACTTCCACCTCCGCCATAATAAAAGGCATTTTCTTGGGAACTATAGCCAAAAAGGTTAATCTTCTTTTCGTTGTCTTTCAAAGGAAGAGCATTATCTTTGTTTTTCAGCAAAACAATGCCTTCTTCTGAAATCTTTTGTACCGCTTCATCACTGCTAGATAAGGCTAATTGAGCTTCATCACTAGAGAAGTCGGTATTGCTATTACATAGGGTTTTTGTGATAAATGAACTATATTTTGCACAAACGAAATCGCCGACGATCAAGCCAATCACAAGAAGTGTATTGATCGATAATCCAACGATAAAACCAATCTTTTTCTTAGATTTCTTCATAAATTATTCTCCATAATAAGCAATTGCGACATTCTTGATGTTGATCGTAGCTTCTTGATTATCTGTCCAAGCGGTTCGATATTTGTTTTGGTATAAAATTTCATCCTTAGACTTCGTTTTTAAGGTAATGACATTATCACCTTCCTTTAATTCAAGGTCTTTAGCAACAACCGCTTTTGTGTAATGACCTAAAACGTAAACGGAAGATGTTATTCCTTGCTGTTGGAAATCACTAGGCAAAGTAATTCCATCGAATTTAGCATCGCTTAAGAATGAAGTATCCGTTCCATTGACATTTAATGTCATGAATTTATCGGCGTACATGTCAAAACTTTCTTTGACAAAATCTACTTCTTTGCCATCTTTATCCTTCCCTTTCACTCTTTCGGCGTTTGAACATTGGGAAGCACCGACGATGGACAAACTATATTTTCCAGCATATGGAGCATAGACATGGTATTTAAGTTCTGTATCTGCTTTTAGATCACCAATTGTACCGGACGACCATATCGAAAAATTCTTATTACTATCTGAAGCGTTTTCCAAATAATATTGCGATGAATCGTCTTTTTTCGCTCCTCCAGCAAAGCTAAACGTTTTATGAACGGTTATGGTCAAGTTCGCACTGAGGGAACCGCAAGAGATTTTGATTTGCTTTTGCTCCGTTTTGCTATCGCTAGAATCAAGCCTCAGTTCATTTAAATTTGCCGTAATGTTTTTCGTAACGTTGACATCGCCGCAAGTGCAAACGCCATCAACTTCTATTCCTTCTAAATTTGGTATTTCGCCCTCTTCATAATCGACATTTGTTGGGTTTTTAACGATTTTTATGCTAGAGAAACTATGTTTGGCCTCGTCTTTTTTATCCCCGCAAATTAAGCATTCTTGCCAATGGCTATCCTCGTCTTTCATCAGTTGGTAACTATGGGTATGCTCACCAGCATCGATATATTCAAATGTCATCGATTTTATCGCGAAATAGGTTTCGCCATACTTTTGACTTGAACCGTTCTTGTAGTAAAAATCATTAACATTGATTTCAAAGACGTTATCGCCTTGTTTTAATCTAGTTTCCGCGAAATCAACGTCCACGAATTTAGGCATCCAAGTTCCCATTTCGCCTTTGTCCATTTGTTCTTTCGTAGTATTAGCGGGCAGCAAACCATCTTTTACATCGGTTGTAACATCATTGACGTTTAAGGTACAAGCTTGATTAAGATACATATCGCTTGTCCACCCTTTATCTGGTCGAGTGATGTTATAACCTCCGGCATTCAAACTAATTTTTGCGTAACTTGCGACAGACGAATAAACGTGAATTCTGATTTTAGCGAGTGCTTTGATGTCAGTAATTCCATAGTTATCGCTAACGCGGTATGCATTAACATGTGTTTCATGATTCCAATCATTATCGATCTTTTGGTAACTTTTAACTGTATTCGCCTTCTCCACGAAGAATGGGAGTTCACTGCTTGTTTCTGTCGCATTAGTATGAATGGATTTGCTATTAAAATTAACCGCTATTCCCGTAAAGCCAGTAACAAGGAAAGAGACTGTTTTGTCTAAATATTTTACGATGATTGTGTGACTACCTTTTTTCACTTCATAAAGGGAAGGATTTTCAATTTTCGTTTCGCCTTCATATAGCTCAAAAGAAGTAACTTCCTTATTTTTAGAAGTATCAAAATATTGGGCTAATACTTTAATCTGCGTTAAGTCGATATAATTCCCTTCGATTGCATGTGTTTTGATGGAAGTCGTATCAACGCTTATGGATTTTAATGCCGAATTATTGACCGTAATATCGATTGAAATAGAGGCATTTTCATAAGTGAGAGTGACGCTAGTGACATCGGCCGTTAAAGGACCAGCAGGCGAAAAAGAACATTCTGCACCGCTGATTTCCTCGTCTTCTCCATCACTCCAAACCGCTTTTAATCTAGCGCCAGTCGGATCAAACGTCTCGCCAACGTCGTAGGTTAATTTGGTAGGGTTCGCTAATAACGTAAGAGAAGTAACGGTTGGATCTTCTTCATCCATAGAGGGAGAACTCCCTCCATTATTACTACTATTTGTTCCTCCGTTAGAAGAAACGCTACAGCCAACTAGTCCACCGAGCGTCATCGGTAACAAAGAAAACAAAGAGAGAATAAGTGTTTTACTTTTTTTCATAAAAACTCCTTTTGATAGAAAAAAACATAAATGAAAGGGCTTTTATAAGATAGAGAAACCGCTTATCTTGTCGAAAATGCAACTTATCTTGATTCACCGTTCAACTTGCTTGGACGGAAAAAGAATGTTCAAAGAGAAGATGTCGCCACGAGTTAGTAATTTCATATCCCCTTGGTATTTCTCTACGACCATTTTAATCGATTTCATCCCAAAACCATGGTAGCTCTTGTCTTTCTTTATGGTTATAGGAAGACCGTTCTTGTCAAATTTTATAGTGCCTTCAAAATAGTTCTCTATCGATATAGAAACAAGGGAATGAACGCTTTTCACGATTAGATTAATTTGCCTTTTCTTTGGATTTTTGATTTTTTGCACCGCCTCAATCGCGTTATCAAGCGCGTTGCCAAACAAACAATACAAATCAGCGTCTAAAACAAAACTTAGTTTTGAGCAATCCGCCATAACGCTTAACTTAATGTTCTCTTTTTGACAAAGCAGACCTTTTTCGGAAAGGATGATATCTAATACTTCGTTACCTGTCGCAACATTCTGATCATAGATATTAATGATATTCGCAATCTCTTGCACCGTATCTTTTGAAATCACGTCTTGCTTAGATAGAGTCCGAATTTGGTGTTTCAAGTCATGACACTTTAGATTGATCAAATTTACGTTCTTTTTGCTTTCCTCATAACGGACTTCCGATTGATGAAGAAGCTCGGAAGTGAAATGAAGTTCGCTTTTTAATCGACGGTTATCAATCACGTAGAACTGAATATAGAGAATCATGAAACAGCTAAGAAGATTATAAATATCGACAATGATGAAATAGATTTTGTTATAGTCTGCGTTTAAGTAGGTAATCACAGAGCTAAGAATAATGCTTGTGAATAAAATCAAAGCAGCGATTATAAGCAAAGAAAAGTTATCGAAATGAATCTCTTCATCATTCACCTTTTTCCGGAAAACGAAATACACAAAAAGATATACAAGGAGGTGGATCTCTAAATATCCCATGACTTGTAGTGCCTCTACTCCTAAATCAAAAGTAAGAATCTCCTTATCGCCATAAAAACCAAGAGAAGGAGAATCGGTAAGGTTCAATAAGCGGACCGTTAAAGCGTAAATTTCGTGAGATAGGTGTTGAGTCGTATAAGAAGCGATAGAGATGAAAAATAGTTTTCTTTTCGATACATCATAAACAAAGAAAAGAGATAGAAACGCGGCAAGATAAAAAAGAAGAAACATGAAAGAAGAAAACCACCACGAATAGCTAAATCTTTCAAAAAGTGGGAAAACCAAAGACAATGCCAAGCAACATAAAGTAGTAAGAACTAGACGCAAAGCATAATGCTTTTTCTTAGGAAGACGAAACGAAAATAGATGCATCGCGATGAGAAGCTCGAACATGAAAATCGGTTTGTATAAAAATAATTCAGTGATTTTCATTTGTTTCCTGTCACCAGATAATTATTGAGATGACGGATGAAATCTTGCCGTCTAGGTCTAGACAAAGCAAGTTTATCTTCGCCCACCGTCACAAAGTCATTCGTCACTTCTTTAACGTATTTCAAATTCACGAAATAGCATTGGTTGCATAAAACAAAGGAACTATTTTTCAAACGTTCCGTATAAGTTTTCATCGTTCCATAAGAAGGAATCTTTTCACCGCTACTTAAATGAAAATAGAGATGATGATTGTATATCTCGATATACATGAGTTCATCAACATCAATCCGCTTGATAACGTTTTTATAATCGATCGTGAAAGAATAGTCGTTATTCTTATTTAAGAAAGGCAAAGCGCGAGTCATTTTGAGTTTGAAATTATAGAAATCAATTGGTTTTAAGATGTAATCGAAAGCGTTCACCTCATATCCTTTAATCGCGTATTGCGCTAAAGAGGTGACAAAAATAATCATGACTTTCGTATCCATTGCACGAATCTTTTTAGCAAGTTCCATTCCGTCAATGGAAGGCATCTTAATATCAAGAAAAATCAAATCGTATTGGGAGCGAAATTTATTAAGGAACTTGATTCCATTATCAAAATAAGAAATATGGCAATCACGCTTTTCTGATGCAAAAAGCTGATTTAGGTACCCTTCTAAAAGGTTACCCATCTCAATCTCATCTTCCACAATGGCAATTTCAAGCATACCTAATGACTTTCTATAAATAAAAATAGTCTTCAGTTTTTTCACTTGTCAATCTTGATTTTTGTTTTCTAAATTCTAAAATTTATAAAATTTTAAGATTGTGCCTTTCCATAAATAAAGAACGTTTTTGAAGAACTCTTTGCTTTAATCTCTCTATTTTGTGTCGTAGGCGTTTCCAATATCGGATTATTAAGCGATTAGCAAGAGAATGAGCATTATTTTTATCAAACTCATGTTAAAGAAAAACGACTTTTCTTTAACGAAATACTTTAAAAATCATTGCAAATCAAACTTGCTTTCATAATTTAACTTAAAATAAACGCTTGGTATTTTCTAATAGCAATAACCTAAAAAGGCCACCAATCTTGGTGGCCGATTTTATTGATTAGAATCAAATGATCTAACGAATAAGAGAGTTCTTGCAGTGCCCTGTCGCTAAGTATTCATCCATGTTTTTAAGTGAAACCTCAATCATGTCCACAAGCGCTAAATCTGTGGCACTTCCGATATGAGGGGTGATAAGAACGCGAGGATAAAGGTCGATGATTTCTTGATGAAGCGCATTATCCATATGTTTTGGATCGAAGTCTTTATTGAATAAGGATGATTCTTTTTCAATGACATCAAGTCCTAACCCTGCTAGATGTCCACTCTTGACGGCGCTTAAAGCAGCTTCTGTATCAAGCACTTCTCCTCTAGCGACGTTAATCAAAATCGCATCTTTCTTCATCCTAGCGATTTTGCTTTCATCAATGAATTTGTCATTTTTGCCTTTGATATAGGCCATATGGCAAATCACAATGTCGCTTTCTTTTAAGAAGGCGTCTAAATCAACGAATTCCACAACTTCTTTTGCTTTATCGCTTTGATAGACGTCATAACCAATCACTTTCGCACCTAGTCCTTTAAACAAAGAAGCTGTCGTCGTTCCAATGCGACCACATCCTAAAATACCAACCGTGCACCCTCTTACTTCGCGAGAGAACATTTGGTTTGTGACTTTAAAATGGCCGTTATGGGTTTGATCAGTCGTGTAAGCGACATTACGCAATAGTGACATAGCAAGCGTCAAAGCGAGCTCACTAATTGCATTTGGGCTATAGCCCGGAACATAAGCGGTTTCGATGCCAAGTTCCTTGCAAGCGGCTACATCAACATGGTTATACCCCGCGGTGCGGGTAAGGTAATACCTTAGCCCCGCATCGTGAAGGAGTTTTAAATGGTCGCGGTCCACAACACAGTTACCGCGCACCATGACAATTTTGTATCCTAGAGCAAGTTCATAATTTGAATTATTTAAATACTCCGGACGTAAAATCAAATCGTAATCGTATTTTTTTCCAAGTTTTTCAAAATATGGTTTTTCGTATTCGCGAGCGCCAAAACAAATAATTTTTTCTTTCATAAATAGCTCCTAATTAGGCAACAGTTGGGAAGAATCCCGTGGAAGTAAGCAAAGTAAGCACAAGCACCCAAATCACGATACCAGGCACAGCAAGAAGCGTGCTAATGACGGAAGCATCAGATGCCATTTGTTTTTCTTTATCAAAATTAATGCAATAAGCAACGGCAACCGTGGCTGGAGGTACCATCCACATCATGATACTGGACTGAACCGTAGCAGCACTGACAAGTTCAGGATGCCCACACGCTGTAGCAATAGCTTCAATCGCGGCTAAAACTCCTAATACGATAAGCGGGGCACCAAATACCTTGATGGCACTATAAATCCAAGCGTGTTTATCGGTAGCAGCATCTTTAATCGAAGCATTGCCCAAAGTGCAACCGATAGCAAGCCAAACTAGAGGTGAGGAAAGGCTACCAAGTAATTTAGCGACTTGGAAGAGCCAAGGAAGAGTAACGTCAAAACGCCAGAAGGCGACTTTTGCAGCACTTTCGTAAGCGATTTTTGGGTCAGGCGATAACCAGTCTTTACGAACCATGGCCGATCCAGGAATAACCTGCAAGAACCAAAGCACTAATCCAACTAGCGTAGCGATGATGACCGGGTTAAGGAAGATTTTCTTTAAAGTTTTGCCCAAAGAAGTTTCTTCGCTTTCTCCAAACTTAACGCCAGAAATAGCCATATAAGCATAGCTATAAAGGAAAACGCGATACGCAACGTTAAGCATGTTACTGTTGTTATATGCTTGTGTACCAAAGATCGCACTGATTAAAGGCTGAGCAAAGAAGGTCGTTGAACCAAAGGCGAATAAGATACAAAGAACCGTTCTTTTTGTTGGGTCTTTCACCCAAATGAAAATCAGTTTCGCGAGGAAGATAAATAAGATATAAATCACAAATCCAAAAACAAGATTGAAGATTGCATCAATACCTTGCGAAGCAGTGTAATCGCTCATAAAGCCAGTAAAGGCTAAGCAAGGGAGAGCGACAGTCATAACGACTTTGGTGAGGATTTTTCCTGTGCCCTCCGGGAAAATCTTTTTCTTTGTGAGAATGAACCCCAAGAAAATGATGATGATAGTTTTAGCGATAGCCGTCCATAAGCTCGTATTGCTCATCGCCTTAGCGATATTCGAGCCCACGTCTATCGAGCCTTCTAACATATACGTTTGCATAAAAGCCTCCTTAATTAGATAGACGTTTTTATTCTAGGATGAAAGAAACCTTTTGCAATCATAACAATAAGAAAATAACTACTTCTATTTCTTGGTAATTTAATGAAATAAGTAATGGAAATAATTAAAAATATCTCCGCAATATAGGCATATATAATTGATTTTTAGAGAGCTTTCGAAAAGATTATAGCAATACGATCTTAGGGATTTAAAGAACTATTTAGCGGCGAATCAACTCTAAATAATAGCAATTTGGGCCTTCTTCATAATGATGGACGTTGAAAGAAGAAAATTGCTTTGCTTCTTCTAAAGGCGAAAGGAGTTGACGCGAAATTCCGTTCGGCGTTCCTGCGTGGCACTCGTTAATGCTTTCTTTTGAAGCATCAAATACAATCCATAACGAGCCACCCTTTTTTAAACATTTTTTAGCGTGAGAAGCAAACTTCTTAGGGTTTTTAAAATGCGGATAAGCGTCAAAGACGATAAGAGTGTCATAGTCTTTCCCTTTATAGGCGTAAAAATCAGAAACAAAATAATTCACACCAGCGTTTTCTTTTTTCTTTCTAGCTTCTTCAATCATCTTTGGCGAGATATCTAGCGCATCAATCACCGCGCCTTTTTTTAGTAAATAGCCATCAATCACGCCACTTCCGCAGCCAACATCTAAAACGCGTGTTCCTTTTTCAATGTGGACTTTAGAAAAGATCATCGCTAGTTTTTCATCGCTAAATACTCTTTCCTTTCCCCAAAGCGGAGCAAGAGAATCAAAATATTGAATTTGTTTTTCATTGTCACTAGGTTCGGTTTTAAATAAAGGGCTACGATCAATGCATTTAACGAAACGTGTTTTGGAAAGAGAAACAATCGTGGCAGGTATCAGAGTAAGTTGAATAATCCACGCTGGCCAAGAAATCACAAAATAGACGCTGAAGAATTTTTCCAAGGAATAGCGATTGTCAATACGTCCAAAAATAAATAACAAATAATTGGTGAATCCACCAAAAATTCGTCCAATCAACATCGTAATAATAAGCGTTAAATATACATCGATAATAAGATACCTTGTATGAATGAGACGAAAGAAAACCCCACTGCATAATCCGTAAAAGAAAAGTTCGATCATCATGCCAGGAAGAACGGAAATCATAGGCATCCCCATAAATAAAAACGATAATAAAGGGCATAATAGTCCTACAATCGCTCCATAAAATGGACCGCAAATAAACCCAGTCATAATCACGGGTAAATGCATCGGGGCAAAGATACTTCCTCCATTTGGAATCATGTGAAAACAAAGCGGCAGCAAAATCCCCATCGCCACCATCGCTGCTGTTATCGTTATTTTTTTGGTAGGAGTCATAAAATTACCTCGAGAGGAATTTTGCGATGATATAATGGTTTCACAACCCCCAGGGGAGGTTATTTATGGCAAAAACAATCGAAATCAACAAAGACATCACTGACCACCTATCGAAAAATCGAGATTTCATTCTCCCAAAAGATGAAAAATGGGATATCGTAACGCGCTTAAGCCGCTCTTCTGGGCATTTAGCAAGCATCAAATCGATGATTTACCAAGACGAAAATCCAAAAATCGTCCTTGCTCAGCTCCTTGCAATCAAAGGAGCGATAGACGCGATCGAAAAGCGTTATCTATGCGCTTATTTATCTCTAGCGAAAGAAAAATTAGTCGAAGGAGGGAACGAAACTTATCTCAACGAATTAAAAGAGCTTATCGGAATTTATTTAAAATAAAAAAGAGAATCCCGGTCTGTTTCCTCTCGAAATGGGAGGTGGGGCTCTTGGTCAAACCATCAGGATTCCCACTACAAGGTGGGCTTTCAACACAGGCTATCTCCAGTCAGGGCTCCGAAAACAAAATGTAGGGGAACAATGTGGGACTCTCTGTTCCGTTAGGGAACGCTATTATTATAGATGGGGTTAAATAAAAATAGAAAGGAATGAACTCCAGTCTCCTTTGCTTTGCGCTCCTGCACGTGAGAAAATGATTAGGAATTGAGGAGCAATTATCATGAAACATAACATCTACTTTGAAGCGTTAAAACCATATTTAGAGAAGCGGAGAAGAATCCGTTATCTCTCCAATATCCTTTATTACGATATCGCCACCGCTGCTCCAGAAAAAAGCATCGGGGATGAGGCAGATTTGCTTGCCTATTATGATTCGCAGCTCGCATCTATCGCTCAAGAAACCACTTATAAAAATCTTGTAAGAAGAGGGTTACAAGAAAAGAACCTATCGTCATACGAAAAGCGACTTTTCGAAGTGCTTGAAGATGAAATCTCCCTCATGGATAAAGTTTCGATCAATGATTACCTCACCGCGAAAAAAGCATTTAATAAAAGCAATGAGATGTGGCGTATCTATCGCCCAAAGAACGATTTTGCGAGTTGGCTTCCTTATTGGGAAGAATGCGTTAAATGGGTTAGAATCCTTGCTAAAGCAAGAATGAAAAGCGGTATGAAGAGTCCTTATGAGGCTCTTCTAGATTCCTACGAGCCAGGAGAAACGACCGAATATTTGGATTCGCTTTTCCTTCCTATCAAAAAAGCGATTATCAAGCTTTTGCCGATGGCGATTTCTAAGCAAGCCGCGCACCCATTGCCAAAAGTAAAGCCATATAGCCTTGCTAGCCAAGTAAAAGTCTCATACGACTTACTTGATTTAATTCGATACGATATTTCAGGCGGTTGCTTAAAAACAAGCGCACACCCATTTTCCGCCGATATTTATCGTCACGACGCTCGATTAACCACGAAATATCTCGTTGAAGATTATCGTAGCAATCTCTTCACGATTCTCCATGAAGGTGGACACTGCTTGCAGTTCCAAAATAAAAGCGATGAAGAATACGATTCATACGTGGAAGGCATTGCGACAGCCGCAAACTGCGAAACCCACTCCCGCTTCTATGAAAATTTAATTGGAAGAAGTGAAGAATTTGCCCCTCACCTAAAAAAGATTGCCGAGAAGGATTTAGATCCTGGGTTCCAATATATGAGCGAAGAAGATTTCTATTTATCGTTAAATCGCGTCAATCCAGGATTAATCCGCTGCGAAGCTGATGAACTTACTTATTCGCTTCACATCATTATCCGCTACGAAATCGAAAAAGATTTAATCAACGGCAAAATTGAATGCAAGGATGTCCCAACCATTTGGAATGACAAATATAAAGCCTATTTAGGGGTCGATGTCCCAAATGACAAAGACGGATGTATGCAAGACGTCCATTGGACCGACGCCGAATTCGGTTATTTCCCAAGCTATGCTTTAGGGAATATTTACGGTGCGATGATTCGCGAGAAAATGGATGAAGACATTGGTTTGCTCGATTTGGTAAGGGAAGGAAAAATGGAAGATATCCTTTCTTGGTTCAAAGAAAATGACTTCGCTTATGACTATTTAGCCCCAAGAGCTTGGATTAAGAAAATCACTGGCAAAGACGCAAGCCCAGACGCTTTTGTGTCCTACCTAAACAACAAATTTGGGAAGATGAATTAAGCATGGTAGTTTCTTTTCCAAAAGACAAAATCTTCGTCGCGCTTGATGAAACCGATCCTTTTTCGATTAAGCGCATTCTCGAAAATTACGGTTATACATTTTCACCTAATTTTTCTAGCGCATCTTTATTAAATGAATTTTCGCTTTTAAGACGCAAAATCATTGCAAATCCCTCCTTTAATCATGATTCTATCGCTGGAGTAATCATTCCTTACGAAGGAATAGAAGAAACAATTGATGGAAAAAAGATCGGCGAATATTTGCAAGAAAAGAACATTCCTGCCTTCTTAAGGATTGACGCTGGGCTAGCGAAAGAAGAAAACGGAACAAGGAAATTTCTCACACTAGGTAATAACATTTATCTCCGCTTGTCGGTTGCAAAAGTTACTCACTACATCGGCGTAAAAGTTCGTTCTTTAATTTATTCTAGCGATAATAAAGGAATAAAAGACGCCGTTAATGAAGAATTTAAAATTGCGAAAGCCGCTTTAATGGATGGCCTTATTCCCATCATAGAAATTGAAATCGATATTCATATCGCAGATCGTGAAAAAGCCGAAAAAGTCTTATTGGATGAGCTTCTAAAAAAGTCAATGTCGCTCCCCACTGATTCAAAAGTAATCTATCGCCTTTCTTTCCCGGAAAAGCCGAATCTCTACTCGCCTCTTCTCAATAAGAAAACAACATTAACCATGTTAGCTTCTACAAGTGGATATTCAAAAGAAGAAGTGCTCTCTAAACTGAAAGAGAATCCAACGTTAACCCCTGCTTTTTCTCGCGCTTTTATTGCTAGCCTAAAAGCAAATATGGACGACGAAGAATTCGGAACAGCTCTTAAGAATTCGATAATAGAGATGCGGCAAAAGAAAATGGATTTATACCGCTTAGCAAAAGATTAAGAAAAGTGCCAGTAAGGTTTCCCTACTGGCGTTATTTTTTTAGAAGTTTTCAGCGTGATAGCTTGCCAAAACCTTTTTGAGCGGATTAATAGTCTTCTTGAGTGTCCCCTCCGCGAATGGACTCTTAAGACCAACTTTAGCGAGAAGTGTCTGGAAAGGATATTTCCCGCCCAGTTTGCATAATTTCATGTATTTCTTCCATGCACTCAAGTGATTTTTGCGGTCAAGATTGAAGGATTCAAACGCGCATACTTGCGCCAAGGTGTAATCAATGTAATAGAATGGGGAAGAGAAGATATGGGATTGAATCAGCCATCGACGCCCTTTAAGCATAAACGGGCAATCCTTTTCTAGCTCCACTTTCCATGGCGTGTATTTCTTCTCTAATTCATGCCAAGCGGCATCACGTTCATCTGGAGTAGCGTTAGGATGTTCATAGACCCAATGCTGGAATTCATCAACCGTAACTCCATACGGGAGGAAGGAGATGGAATCCGCTAAATGGAGATAACGATATTTATCCGGTTCGGCGAAGAATAGATCCATATAAGGCTCGGCGAAGAATTCCATCGACATCGAATCGATCTCACAAGATTCCATCGTTGGAGCGCGATATTCAGGGATTTTGATGTTTCGTGCCACATAGGCTTGGAAACTATGCCCAAATTCGTGAGTCAAAACATCCACATCCCCGCTCGTACCATTGAAATTGGAGAAAATAATCGGGCATTCATGAACTGGGAAATACGTCATATAGCCACCCGAGTTTTTCCCAGGTTTCGCATCGAGGAATAATAGATGGTGATCAACCATAAAATTAAAGAAATAATCGGTGTCAGGGGAAAGCTTTTTATACATTTCTTGCGCGTGGGCGACTTTTTCTTCCGTATTGCCTAATGGAACAGGATTTCCGCTCGTCCACATAACACCCATATCGTAAATTTTTGGATTTTTGATTCCAAGGCGTTTGAATTGGTCTTTTTTCAAACGAGTCGTAAGTGGAGTAACAACGTCCAAAATTTGTTTCCGGTAGCTAGAAACAAGGTTTTCGTCATAATCAAAACGACTCATGCGGATATACGCGAGTTCGACATAATTTTTGTAACCGAGTTTTTTCGCCATCGCGTCTCTTAATTTGACAAGGTCATCATAAATCTTTTCAAATTCATCCGCGCGACTCTCTAGGTACCCATAATAGACATCAGCCGCTTCTTTTCTGGTCTCGCGGTCATTATTAACAAGAAATTGTTCCATTTGAGGAAGGTTATAAGTTTTTCCGCGGAACTCAAATTTCAAGGAGGATTTTGCCATGTCGTATTTCATGACAAGATCATTTTCTTTTTGGGCTTCTTCTACGATTCTTTCGTCAAAAGCTTTTGTGGTGTATTCGTAAATCTCAAAAAGATGGGAACCAAGTTTTGCTTCGAGATATGGGCGGAATTTGCTTTCTAGCATCGCTTTGGCGAAGGCTAGATTACTGACATCCACCATCGGTAACCCTTTGTTTAAGAGGTTCATCGCTTTTTGATATTGCTCATTCGTGGTATCAAGCGAGAAAAGCACTTGAACATGCGTAAAATCGTCGTTGATTTTGTCGCTATAGCGGCTCATTTTCTTAAAAGCTTTGAGCGCTTCTTCTTGGGTTGCGGCGTTTTTTAGTTGACTAGTAATCGCATCTAAATTCTTGATAACGGTTTTAATGCTAGGAACTTTAAACGGCCAATCTTCAAATTTCGCTAAATCTTTTTTCATTCATTTTCTCCTTCATATGGCATGATGTTGACTTTTTTGCGTTTGGATAAAGAAGCGCTAGGAAAAAGATCTTTGTCCGCCTCTTTTTCTCCAATTGGGGTTAAGAAAATCGCTTTTTCCATCGTTAGATAAGGACGAATTTCAATAAGTCCTTTCTTTTCTAAAGATAGAAGGCGGCGGGAAATGGCCTTATTCGATAACGAAGGAGCATAACCAAAGCAACGCAAAAAACAAGTAGAAGAAGTTTCTTCATCTTCCTTTCCGCGAATTACCTTGCTTAATCCTAAAGGGTTAGTAATAAACTTCGCTTCGAACAACAAGGCGATTGCCCCAAGTATTTTCTTTTCCGCTTTGCGTATCGTGAAAGTCATCATAAAGCGGAAACCATTATAGAATTTATATGAAAAAAGCCAACAAATATGAATGATACTTCTTTTTCTTTTGAATCTTATTGTTTCATTATATGCCCAAAACGAAAAGAAACCGTCTTGTTGGGCAAATAAAAAATTTAATGATATCGTTCATCTTGCTTGCAGGCGAAGAATGAGAAAATTAGAATATCGGAGCAATGGAAGAAACGATTGAAACACAAATTGAAAATGTCTTAGACAAGGTCCGGCCATTCTTAAATCGAGATGGCGGGGACATTGAACTCATCGGCTTCAAAGATGGAGTCGTATATGTAACGATGACTGGAGCTTGCGAAGGGTGCTCTTACGCGTTGGATGACATCGCAGCAGGCGTGGATATCATCCTATGCGAAGAGGTCCCAGGCGTTACGCAAGTGAGCGCTTCTGGCGATGTTCCAGAAGATGTTATGGCTGCTTATTTAGCCCGCAAAAAACTCGAAAAGGAGAAAGCTGCGGAGAATCAACGAAACGAGCAAAAGGAAATAGAACTCGCCAAAAACTCCCACTAAAAGGGAGTTTTATTTTTTACGCAAGTGAAAGGACAAAGCGATTAAAATCCGCAAGTAACGCCAAAGCGCGCGGATATAAATAAATCCGATTTTGGATTTCGCTAGGTTTCACCCGTTTTTGGAATATCATTTTTCGAAAAACCGCCATCGCTTCTAGGAACTCCTTCTTCCCTACTACTTCCTTTCGCAACAAATAAATCGCGCAAAGAGAAGGAATATCATATAAGAAGAAAGGAATATCGTCTTTTTCAATCCAAGTCGCACCAATTTCGTGCAAATAGGAAGGAAGCGTCCAAACGCGAATTAGTCCATCCGTTTTTCTTTGGGTGCCACGTACGAAGGATAAATCTAAAAGGTCATTTTCCTTTCGTTCTAAATAGCCATGAAAAACCAAAGCACTTCTCATCGTGACGACTGACGTAGGATATAAAGCCGTGATTGCCATCACGGCTGGGTTCATCGTTTTGTTCATTTTTAACCTCCTATTAGCCATAACGATGAAAAAGAAAAGTACCGTGATAATTAATTACGATACTTCCCCTTTTTATTTGTCTCCGTTTCTTGATTCCTTATTTACAAACAAACTAGAAAACCGCGTTTTCTAAGCAATTTGCAACGATATATCCCTCATGATTATAAACGTCTTCACGGTTATAAGAATAAGGGTGACTATCAGGTTTTAACGTAACTCCTCCGGCTTCTTTTACGATGATATCCCCTGCGGCAATATCCCATTCTTTGGTATTTCCACCCGAACGATAAGAAAGTTCTCCTTTTCCTTCGGCAATATAGCAAAACTTCAAAGCTGCGCCTAAAGGAATGAGATGTTTGATTTTATCTTGGTGCTTTTTCATGTATTCCGTTTCTTTCTCGCTAAGGAATTTGCGCGAAACAAAAGCGGTAAGATCTTCCTTTTTGGAACTTACATGAATACGAATAGGCTCTTTCCCTTTCTCTAATTTATAAGCGCCTTCTCCCTTTATTGCATAATAAAGCACGTTTTTCATTGGAATATTGATTACCCCAGCGACTACTTCTCCTCGATACGCTAAAGCGATATTGGTGCAAAATTCATCGTCTTTTGAAACGAAGTCTTTCGTGCCATCTACAGGATCAACAATAAAAACGAAATCTTTGTTTCTCCGAGATAAATCATCTTTGCTCTCTTCGGTGAGTAAGCCGTATTGAGGGAATTTCTCATGAAGTTCTTTGCGGATTAATTCATCCGCGCCTTTATCGGCTGCCGTCACAGGCGAATTATCGCTTTTTATCTCTACGTCAAAATGCTCTGCGTAAACTTTTTTGATTACGACTTCCGCATCAAGAGCGGCTTTAATCATCGACTTTAATTCTTTTTCGTACATATGAATTTGCCTTTTAGAAAGAAAAGCCACCCAGGGGGCGGCTAAATACAACCAAAAAGTTATTTATTGATACCGAGGGATTCGATTTCTTCTTCAGACATCTTCTTCTCGCCATCTTCGCCATCCTCTTCGCTAGTGATGTCATCCTCGCCGTCTTTAAGATCGCTATCCTCTTCTTCATTCTCTTCGGAGTCTTCTTCGGTTTCTTCAACTTCGGTATAGACGTCATTGACATCGATATGAACTTTCGCATAAGTATGACGGGAACGTAAATCCCAGGTGTTGTCGGTTAAAGTCACAAAGCGTCCATCAAGAGATAACGAGGTATACAAAGCGCCTAAGCGGGCTTTCTTCTCTTCTTCTGTCATTTCTAAGGCGGCGGCGACTTTATCAGCAAGTTCTTGGAAAGTCAAACTGCCATTATTGTTATTTAGAATCTCGTAAGCTTCTTCAATCATGCTTTTGTCTAATCTCATATTTTTCTCCTTCGAGTCGAATTCACTAACCCATACTATACTAGCAAATCATTGAATTTGCCTTGATTTTATTTTCGTTTTCCTCACATCTTAGTCGGAGCGCTCACTCCAAGTAAGCCTAAGCTATTCTCTAAGACAATCATCGCGGCCTTCATCAAGGCTAAGCGACCCCCTGTTCCGACTAAATCACCTCGGTCAATAATCTTCGTTGAGGCATAATATTCGTGAACCAAAGAAGCAAGCTTTTGGATATATCCCGCAACTTTATAAGGGGCTCTAATAGCCGCCGCGTTTTGTACTAGGGCTGGGAAATCAGTGAGTTGCTTCAATAACTCCGATTCCTTTGCGCCGCCTTTTAATCCTTTTAAGGAAGAATCTAATGAGATATCGTCCCCTAAAGACAATAAGGAATAGCAACGAGCGTGCGCATATTGAGCGTAATAGACTGGATTGTCTTTACTTTGACTTGTCGCTAAGTCGTAATTAAAATCCAAGTGGCTTGTGCCAGCTTTTTCGCTAAAGAAATAACGAACCGCATCAACCCCGCAATCAGCGACGAGTTCTCGATGGGTGATAGCCTTGCCTGTACGCTTACTCATCTTCACTTCTTCGCCATTTTTATAGACGCGGACAATTTGATAGATTTCGCAGTTTAAGACGTCTTTAGAATAGCCTTTCATCATTAAAGCGCTTTTCATGCGGTTGATATAGCCATGGTGATCAGCCCCAAGCATATCAACAAGGAAATCAAAGCCACGGCTCATCTTGTCATAGTGATAACAAATATCCGGCATGAAATAGGTATAAGAGCCATCGCTTTTCACAATCGGACGGTCCTTATCATCTAAGAAAGCGGTTGTTTTAAGATACTTCGCACCGTCTTTTGTATAAACGTAACCTTTGTCTTCAAGCTCTTTAATCGTGTCTTGAATCCTACTTCCTTTACGAATATCGGATTCATAAGAAATCTTATCGAAATGAACGCGGAAGTCAGCAAGGTCTTTTTGGATTTTTCCAAATTCAGTATCAATGCCGTAACGAATGAAGAACTTGCGGTTTTCTTCATTGTCCTCTAAATATTTATCGCCATATTTCTCTTTGATGGATTTGGCGATTTCGATTAAATCCGCGCCGTGATAATCGTCATCGCCTAACATTTCATTTGTCTTTCCGTATAGTTCGCGGTAGCGGATTCCTAAAGAGTGCCCTAAATGGGCGACTTGGTTCCCACAATCGTTAAGATAATATTCGCGGGTAACGTTATATCCAGCAAAAGAATAGAGATTTGCAGTGCTATCGCCTAAAGCAGCACCACGCGTATGGCCTAAATGCAAATCGCCAGTCGGATTAGCGGAAACATATTCCACATCAACTTTAATGCCGTTTGGTTCGCCTCTTCCATAGTCTTTGCCTTTTTCTAGAATCTCATTCACGATTGAACCGAGCGATTCGTGCTTCATGAAAAAGTTAATAAAGCCAGGTCCAGCAATTTCAACATGGTCAATAGCGGGACAAACAAGTTTTTCTTTGATGAGATTAGCAAGTTCAAGAGGCTTCTTGCCAGAGCTTTTAGCAAAACGCATCGCTAAATTCGAGGCGTAATCGCCATGGACATGGTCTTTTGTGTTTTCAATCACAATGTCATCGCTTTTAATCGCTAAACCACATTGTTCCGCCGCTTTTAGTAACGCCGCTTTTAATTCTTGTTCGCCAGTCATAATTTACTCCTTTTTCATCAAGATAACGCTTGTAGCGCGAATTGCTTCGCCTCTACCAACCGCATCCATTTTTTCGTTTGTGCCGCATTTAACAGAAACTTGATCGATACTAACTTCCAATAAACGGGCGAGATTTGCGCGCATTTCATTAACGTAAGGCGCTAATTTTGGTTTTTCCGCGAAAATCATGACATCGATGTTATTCGTAAGATATCCACGATCTTTAGTAAGTTCGACGCATTTATTCACGATTTGCTCGCTATTGATCCCGGCAATGGAAGGATCATTAGGAGGGAAATAATGACCAATATCCCCTAGAGCAAGTGCCCCAAGAAGAGAATCGCTCACCGCGTGATAGACGACATCCGCATCGCTATGGCCAAGTAGTCCTAGCGAATAAGGTATCGTAACGCCCCCTAAAACCAATTTCCGGTTTGGCGATAAAATGTGAATATCTTCACCTTGTCCAATTCGATACATAACTACACATTGAAACGGAAGAAAACGATGTCGCCATCCTTCATCACGTAATCCTTGCCTTCGCTTCTTAATTTTCCGTTTTCTTTCACGGCTTCTTCGCTGCCGTATTTCTTCAAAGAAGAGAAATCATAAACTTCCGCTTTGATGAACCCACGTTCAAAATCGCTATGGATGATGCCAGCACATTGAGGTGCGAGCATTCCGTTTTTAAATGTCCAAGCGCGGCATTCGTCTTTCCCACACGTAAAGAATGTGGAAAGATTCAATAATTTATAGGAAGCCTTAACTAACTTATCTAAGCCGGATTCGCTTGCCCCTAAAGAAGACAAAAACTCTTTTTTCTCGTCGCTAGCAAGTTGGCTGATTTCGTATTCAATCGCGCAAGAAACAGGAATGCATTCTGCGTTTTCTTTTGCCGCGATTGCTTTGACGGTTTGATAATAAGCGCAATGGTCAAGATCGGTGTAATCACTATCGGCAACATTCGCGACATAAAGAATCGGTTTGAGGGAAAGCAAGAAGAAATTCTTTCTTGCATAAGTGATTTGTTCGCTATTTAAACCCTTAACTAGACGAGCTGGTTCACCATTACTTAATGTTTCTTTTAACGCTAATAGAATCGGCATTTCATACATCGCTACCTTATCTTTGGCGATTCTAGCTTTCGCTTCTTGCTTACCAATGCGATTTTCAATAGATGATAAATCGCTCATCGCAAGTTCAAGGTTGATGGTAGCGATATCGTTTGCCGGATCGACAGGATCCTCGTTATAGCGAAGGACTTGTTCGGAATCGAAACAACGCACCACTTCTACGATTGCATCGCACTCGCGGATTGCCGCTAAGAATTGGTTCCCTAATCCTTCTCCTTTAGAAGCGCCTTTCACTAAGCCTGCAATATCATAAAATTCAAAGGTCGCATTGACTTTTTTCTTTGGCTCCCACATCTTGACGAGATAATCAAGTCGCTCATCTGGAACAATAACAACGCCCGTATTGGGATCGATCGTTGCGAATGGGTAGTTCTCTGCAAGAACATGGGAATTGGTTATCGCGTTGAACAAAGTGCTTTTTCCAACGTTAGGAAGACCGACAATACCAGCTTTTAAAGACATAATTTACCTCTAGCGGATAGATTATAGACTCTCATGTTCCTAAAAGGAACAAAAAGGGAAGATGAGAAGCCTACTGAATTACTAGCTATCCATTGAAAAAAGGTATGAGTAGCCTTCTTCATATAGTTTCTCCGATTTTTATGCGCATCTTATTGACATCAAAAATGCTTAAAAAACAATCGAAGAAAAAACAATAGACGAATACTACCCTATCAATATCCGAAAAATTATTCACGAAATACTAGGTTTTTAGTGCTTGTTATGAGTTGCTATGATACTTTCTGAATCAGTTTTTCTTATCAAGACCGGAAGAAATCTTTCGCGGTGATGACGTTACGAATCTCATCGGAATATTGGTTACGATGAATCCCATTCGGGGACACAAGAGTCAAACGAACTGTGTATTTTGTCTTTGTCTCTTTAAGAAACACCTGCTTTTTGTTCTCTAGGTCGAGCATGTATTCTTTGTTAATCGTGTAGGGAAGAAGAGAATATTTCATTTCGCACAGATTGATGACCTGATCCTTTCTTTCGATGACTAGGTCAATTTGGGCACCAGGAGAACTGAATTTGCTACGGAAAGAATATTCTTTAGTCTCCACTCCAGAGATACCTAAAGCGTTCTTTATTTCTTTCACGTGATTTAAGCAAAGCAGTTCGAACGCATTGCCTTGCCAAGAATAATAAGACGGGGTGTCAATGTAAGATAGCCAAGAAGAAAGTTTCTTTTTCTCTAGGAAAGTCAAAGCAAAACGGGAGAAAGAATCAATCACTTGGTAATAGGCCCCATTGGTTCTGTTTGGAAGGTTGAACTTTCGTATGAAGCCACATTCTTCGAGTTCTTCAAGGGACATAGTAAGGAGTTTGCCATCGGAAATTCCTTTATCAACGAGTTCATTACGTGTATATCCGGCGGCTTTTTGAGAAAGATTTTCGATGATTTCCCTATGTGGCCCTTTCATAGAAAAAAGAGAGCGAAAGAGGTTTTGAAACTCAAAATGAAGAGTCCCGTTTTCTTGAAAACAAAGTCTATCGATTTCTTGATCAAGACTTTTTGCAGGAGAAAGAAGGTTCCAATAATATGGCACTCCGCCAAAAGCCATATAGGCCTTTAGTAAAGTCATCTCGTCGTAATCTAATTTCTTTCTTTTGGCAAATTCTTGGCATTCTTTCAAATGGAAAGGCGAGAGATGAATTTGGTTGGTAAGGCGATTATAAAAGCCACCCGTATCCTTCATTATGTTATTGATAATCCAAGAAGTTGCAGAGCCACAAACAATGAGTAATAAATCATCTTGCATCGACCCAAACACGTTCCAAAAATAATCCAAAGCAGCTTTAAATTCGCTCCTTGGAGAATCCATCCAAGGGAGTTCGTCTAAGAAGACTACTTTCTTTCCTGTTCCCGGATTTTTGTAGCAATCTTTCGATTCAAGAAGTTTTCTTAAACGCGAAAAGGCTTCAAACCAGGTTTTTGGAGTGGTTTCATCGCTATCGCCATAGGCATTTAGCGCTTCTTTAAAGGTTTCCAGCTTGCTCCCTTTTGTTTTTGAATTTACCCCTGTTGCATAAAAAGAGAACTTATCTTGAAAAAACTTCCTTATCAAAAAGGTTTTTCCAACCCTTCTTCTACCATATAAAGCGACAAACTCAGGCCTATTCGAATGAAAACATTCAGAAAGAGTTTCTTTTTCTTCTTCACGTCCGATAATTGAATCTTCAAATTTGTTTTCATTTTCCATATTAAACGCCCCAAAACTTTACTAAAGTATATCATTTTGGGGCATTTATAGAAGCGAATCATTTCAAAAACGTTTTGTTCAGTGATCAAGAATCTAAAGTCTACTGAAAAAATGTCCAAATTTGATTGGCTTCCTGAAAAAGCAACAACCAACAAGGACTTGAAGTCAACTTTTCCAACATCACAACATCGCAAATTTGTGCTAAGTTCCCGATTTCAAAATAGCGATATATCCCGAATACTCAAAAACTCTATCACGAGCCTTTGATGTCACTTCGTTCAATATCCCGGCTTTGATCATCTTTTTAACTGTTTCGGACACACCGTTATATGACAAATCAAGTGCAGTCGCGGCACCGCCTATCGAGAAAATCGGATGTTCTTTAATATAATTGAAAACCTTTGAAAATGTTTCGGTTTTCTTGGCATTTTTTTCTTCATCGGCCTTAATAAGCGAATTTAGACTTTCGATTGTCTTTACACCGTCGTCACAGGTCTCAATAATCCCAATCAAAAAGAACTTAATCCACTGCTCGTAATTGCCTTTAACGCGAACTTCGCTCAACCAGTCGTAATATTCAATACGGTTGCCTTTAAGAAATAGTGACAAATACAAGATGGGTTTATGAAGTATTCCATCAGATAAAAGCATCAAAGTAATGAACATTCTGCCGACTCGCCCATTGCCATCCAAAAATGGGTGAATGGTTTCGAACTGATAATGTGCTGACGCCGTTTTTAGCAAGATATCCATATCATAGTTATTGATGAATCTTTCAAGGTCACCCATCGCGATGAGCATATCCTCCACGGTCGGAGGAACATATCTTGCTGTTAGCAAATCGCTATTTGATGAGCCTATCCAATTTTGGCTATGACGGAATTCGCCAGGGCTTTTTTCTTGCCCGCGAACCCCTTGCATCAATACTCGATGAATATCGCATAAAAGTCTATTGCAAATAGGCAATTCTTTCATTCTCTCAATCGCGTAATTCAAAGCATTTGCATAATTTACTACATCGTTTACATCAAGGTTTATCGCTGTATTAATGTTAGGATTCAATACGTCTTCTAGTGTTGCCTGCGTGCCTTCGATCTGACTACTGAGCAAGGCTTCTTTACGAACATAGGGACCCAAAAATAAATTCATATCGGGGATAAGTTCAAAAATCATATCCAATTTGCCAAGATAGTTATGCGCCTTGGAAAGCAAACTAACCATTTCAGCATCCATTTCAATTTCACGGAAGGGCGGTAACGGATTAGGCTTATACGCTTTATAACTAGCAATACCACCAAGTGCGTTAACGTATTGTCCTGCTCTATTCATAATACTCTTTGAAATAAAACTGCTATTTTTATAGCCGTTATTTCGCGAAATGTTAATATTGCGAAATAGCGAAACACAAATAGTAAAATAAAAGAAGAAAAGACACCCAATTTTGAGCGTCTTTTCATCATAGAAATGCAATTCTATCTATTTCACAAAATTACGATTTTTTGTAGAAGAAAGCGAAATAGAGAAGAAGGATCGCAATATCTGCTAAGAAGAAATTGATACCAACGACAGCAAGCGGCCAAAGTGGTTCATTACGTTTAACCGTAACGATGTTAGCGGGCGTTTCAACTTGCGATTGGGTATTGCAAACCATATAGAGAATGTTTTTGCAGGAATTACGAACGTTGTTCGCGATTGTCGGATCTTTATACCAATCCCCACCGAGATTGTGCGAGAAATTTTGAGCACCGTTGAGCCAAAGGTCGTTTCCGGCGGTAATCCCTTGTTTTGCGTCAAAGGCTCCTCCCATCCAGTCGGTGACAACAGTCCCTCTAAATCCCCATTCTTCTCTTAAGACTTGGGTCAATAAGGCACTACTTTGTCTTGCTGGAGTTCCACCAACGCGGTTGAAAGCAGACATTAAGCCATTGGTTTTTCCGACTTTAACAACAAGTTCAAAGGTTTTTAGATAGGTTTCTCTTAACGTTTGTTCCGTGCACCAAGTGTAGATATCGCTACGATTGGTTTCGCATTCATTAAGCGCGAAGTGTTTTACGTAACAAGCTAGACGATTCTTAAGCGCACCTTGAACAGTTCCAGCACCAATATAGCCAGAGAGCATCGGATCTTCGCTATAATATTCGTTGTTTCTTCCCCCAAATGGTGAACGGCGGATATTGCACCCAGGGGCATACCATCCATTGACGCCGGTTGCAGCAGCTTCGTTTGCAATCGTTTTGCCATAATCGTAAGCAAGGTCTTTATTCCAAGAAGAGCCGATTAATCCTGACATTGGGAACCAGGTCCACTGCGTTTGTGTCGTAAGTTCCGCATTGGAGCGAGTTAAGCCCATAGGACCATCGTTATCTCTCATCCAAATCTTGCCAACGCTCATTGCTTCAGCGGTAGAATAGCCACCCATCACAATAAGTCTAGCCGCGTCATCGTAAGTTAATTGATCAAGAAGTTTGTCCCACTTTTCAGCGTTATAATCGCTACCAAGTTCCTTGAGAAGATCGAAGTTTGCTTTTACCGTATCTGCAGTAGGATTTTGAAGAACTTTTAAATCAGTAATCTTATTTCCGTTCGGATCAGTATATAGATAAAGACCATTATCAGCGTTGAAGGTAGGAACAGTTTCATAAGTCTTTAAGGCTGTTGACGTTCCAGATTTTTTGTAGTTAGAAAGGGTGTTACTTTTGAACGTACCTTTAAAATCAGCGCGGGAAAGGTACATATTGCTGGATTCTTTCCGGTCTTCTTTTGTCTCATCGAAGCCATCAATAGAAATCGCGTCAGTCGCATCTTCACCCGTGAAATGGTTTTTCACTTCATTTTGCGTGACATTATCTTTTTCGATTTTGATGGTATCACTGACATTGTATTTGATGAAGCCGTCTTCCCCAAGCTTAGATTCATGCGCGTTTTTCATGAGTTTAAGCGTGTATTCACCCGCTTCTAATTCATAGCCTTTGAAACCGTTATTATTCTTGTCATAGCAATCGTAACTAGCCATGTAATAAGGATCTTCTTCAAAAGTAATGACTTGGCTTTCGCCTGGAGCTAGAAGCTTTGTCTTTGCAAAATCTAGAAGATTGATGGAAGACTTTTCGATGCCACCTTTGTTGTATGGGGCCGAATAATATAATTCAACAACGTCTTTCCCTTTTTGGGTTCCAACATTGGTGACTTTGACATTAATCTTGATCTTGCTATCTAAATCAATGTTGCTTCCTCTAGCTGGGCTTAAGGCTTCTTCACCAGTATTTAATACTTCCCAAGAGAAATCGGAATAGCTTAATCCGTGTCCAAATGGATATTCCACAATCCCTTCGTATCCGTTCTTGCCATTGGATTTCCAATCGGTTTTCGCGGAGTAATCAGACCAATATCCTTCTTCATTTGCCGTCTCAAAGAATTTGTAGCCAACATAAATTCCTTCGGTATAAGTCGTGGACTCAGAGGAGAGACGACCGAAATTATAGAAGGAAGGATTTTCAGAATGATCGGTGACAAGAGTTTCAGTGATTTTGCCAGAAGGATTTACATCTCCCGTCAAAATGCCAGGGATTGCCCTAGCGCCAGATTGACCGGTGACACCGATATAATAGACGTTTTGAATCTTTGGATCATCGAAAGCGCCACATTCCACCATATTGGTGCAGTTAAGTAGCACAGTGACAGAACTAAAGTTCTCTTTCACCATATTAAGCAAATCGATCTCTTCTTCTGTTAAAGACAAGTAGCTTCTCTCAACGCGCGTAGGGCTTCCGCCTTTTTCATTAACGACATAGGAATAACCTTGTGGGCAATCTTGTCCTTCACCAGATTGGCGGGAGATAACCACAATCGCGTTATCGCTATAGTCTTTCGCGTCCTCTAAAAGCGTTTTTCCGTTCACTTTATTCGCTTCATCGGTATAAACGCCGACTTTTGGGTTGTAGTTGGTATAAAGTTTATCATTGCCACCGAGTGATTCCCCAACGGCACGGCTTTTGCACCAATTTTCGTAAAAAGATTTCAAATTTTGGTTATATTCGATTTTCTTTTTCGAATAGGTTTTGTTGTATTTATCAAAGCCATCGTAGAAGAGAACTCGCTTGCTTTCTGGAATTCTAGAAACACCAGATCCATATCCTGAAATCAAGAATCCCGCATCCGTGCTAGACCAGCCAAAGATATTGACTTTGCGGTTTTTGGTCGGATCAGATTCATCATAAGCAAAAGGCGCTTTGTGGGTATCGTTTTTCAGCATGACGATACCCTCGTCCATAATTTCTTTTACAAACGCGTCGCCTTTCGCTAAGACCTTATCATCTTTGACGGAAGAATAATCTGGCGGATTAATCGCGTCATTAATCATGCCGTAATACTTTGTCGCTAAGATATCGCCAGTAATCATCGCCCCTAAACAAAGCGCGATTCCGGCCACGCTTAAAACTTTTCCTACTTTTTTCATGTTGTTAATCCTTTATTATGCTTTTACCGTGATGGAATCCCATTGACCGGATTTGTTGGCATTAGCCGCTTCGATAACGAGCGTGTTTTCGCCTTCGTTGAGGCTTAGACCAGTAATTTCAATATCCGTCCAATTCAAGAATCGATAACGACCATCATATTCTGAACGGTTGACAGAAGTATTGGCCATCTCATCGCTATTACCAACGAGAATTTTGTCATCAGTAATCTTGTCCTTGATCGAAACTCCATTAAGGGTAATTTCTACGGCTTTATTTAGCTTTATGTCAGCAGTTTTGTACTTGCCATTTGCGTTATCGGTATCGTTAGAAGCAGCTCTAAGAATCAGACTACCGATAGAAGCTTTAGAAGAATTAAACCGGTAGGTTATCGACGCTTTTTTGGAAGCATCATTATCTTGATTTGAATCAAACCCGAGGACGAATCCTTTGCCGCTATATTTATACTTGCCATCATAACCAAGGAAACCTTTCGCATGAAGCTCTGCATATCCACAGTTGGAGGTGGTACCGTTGTTTTCCTTGATATCGACATAATCGACATTATTAACGGCAGTTTTGTAATCAAAAGTGTCTTTAAGTTGTCTAAGGGAATAACAATTTTTCAGGGTCACATTGTCATCATTTTCCACTTCCGCATGAGCAATCTCTGTAAGCGGATGTTCTATTTCAAATGATG
>DKCV01000021.1 GCA_002449265.1 Caryophanales bacterium UBA6865
AAACCACTTACCCCGTCCGTTTCTATTTCGGGACTGCTAATCCCATCACACTAGAAGTTGAAGGGGGCAACTTAGTTGACGAACCAAACAAAGAGAAAAATAGCAACTATCCGCGTGCGATAAAAAAGTTCTATGGTTGGTATGAAGACGCGAAATTAACGAAACCTTGGAATTTTAAAACCTTTCATATCAACTGTCCGACTGACATTTACGCCAAATACGACGCCTATCCTCTTCGCCTCAATTTCCACGCACCTTTTAGCGAATTTGATATAACGCACAACATTAACGTTGAATATGGCAAACCTTTCGACATGGGTTCTGTTTCGACTGAGCAAGCCTATAGCGCCTTGCCAGACTTAATCTCAAAACTAAGGGAAGCCAGTCGCTTGTCTAGAGACGATGAGGAACTTGCAAAAACGGTTATCGGTTATGGTGGAGAGGAAATCAATGTTCCTAGCTCTAGCGACTTCGATTTCCAATACGTCGCCAAAACATGGGGAACTGGGTCGATTTATGCGTCCACCCCGGAAGAGCTTTTCGGGAAAGAGTTCTATCGGATTAAAACGCAAGGCCTGAACCCTGGATTTAATCATGATTATCGTCAAGGTTCCGTTTTTGATTTTTACCCAGAACCAAAAACTGATCGATTGGGGGAGGTCGGTCCAGAATTCTTAAAACCGGTCGATTTTTCCAACTTCGGTCGCGTACCACAAACGCTCGTTACGGATTCGGGAATCATTAAGAGTTTAGACGCCATTGCTGCGGATAAGACAATGAGCACGAACGAAGACGGGAATTACGTCTTCCGAAATAAAGAATACCGTTATGCGATTGCTCATCCCTATAGCTCAACCATCATGACTTTAGAAAGCAAGGCCAAATTCGAAGATGGGAAACGCTATTGGTTCGAAGTTAAACCCATTGAGTGGAGAACCCTCAAAACGGTTGGCGACTATTCCTTGATAACGCCCAAAAAATTGCTTTTCGTCAATGAATACGATGATTTGAAATTGGAATCAACCTATTGGTATGCAACAAAACAGAAAGAAATTATTAAGGGGAAACTTTTTACTTCCAATAATATAGGTGACTACAAAAACTATCGGGAAAAATGCATAAAAACCGGGTCATTAGAAGATATTTATGATGAAAAGCCCGATCTTCTCGGCGGCGCAGATGGCCGCGTCTCTATTGGCACATATTTCTATTCTAGAAGAAGAGCCTGGTTCAATGGCTATTCTAGCAAAAGTATTTTTAGAAAATTAAAATGGATGTTCCCGCACATTACGGAATGGAATTCTTATAAGGAGCGTGTGATTGATGAGGCGAGCAATCATGGATTGCAGACGAATAAACTTAGCGTAGAGAAATTCGAGAGGCTAATGAGCACGAAAATGGCGCACGATAGTGGCTACCATCCTAGTAAGCTCAATGAAAAAATTGGCATTTTGGGACAAATGAGTTTTTCCTCAACTCAGCTTTACAATATAGTTCCATTTCCTCTCGAAACTTGTCGCAGTGAAGGTGATCCTACTACTCGACCCG
The DNA here is from genome assembly GCA_002449265.1 of Caryophanales bacterium UBA6865. Lineage (GTDB taxonomy): Bacteria > Bacillota_I > Bacilli_A > RFN20 > CAG-826 > UBA4951. Next base: position 1,549 of record DKCV01000021.1, read on the forward strand.
ATTCGTATACTTCTTATCCTCTCGAACCTTTTGGTCCTAATGGAGAGGGATTTGAGGACAAACCTATCACCAAGTCGAATTTTGATCGCTCTTGGCATACAGAATGGGATAAGAACGTTATCGACTTCCCTCAATATCGCGATCGTGTCTTCTTATTAAGCAATGACGAATGCGCTGCTTTCTTCAAGTCAGACGAGGATAGAACGGCTCTACCGACAGACTACGCTTTGGCAATGGGCTCTTACCAAAATACCACTGATGGAACTGGCACTTGGGATACCCGCACTCTTAGTGGAATAGACGAAAGATCAACTGTCGGCACCGATGGTATCGTTGACATGAAAAAATTGTCAGACGAGAATAGACGTACCACTTATGAAGGCGTGCTTGGACGTGGCTGCGTCCGACCGGCTATGTGGGTAAGAATGAATAAAGCTACTAATAAGTAGTTTGCTAAATTCTTATATGTGTGAAAATGGCCGCTCCCATGCGGCCTTTTCATGATTTTTATCATTTTGATGAAATTCGTAAAGTATAGAGTCTTACCTCATTAAGGAAAAGAATTACCTTTCTATTAGTTTAGAATTAAACATCGATATTTCAAAAAACTCATTTTTGCATTCTTTCTCACTCCGTGTATGGAATTGACGGCTATAATGGTCCGCATGGATAATGAAAAGAAAATTGATAAGCATTTCGATAGAGCGCTCGCTCTTATCATATTAATGGCGATTGTGAGCTGCTTTAGTGACGTGACCCATGAAGGCGCTAGCAGTATGAGCGGTGCTTTTATCTCTTTTTTAGGCGCAGATACGATGGTGGTTTCTATTGTCGGAGGAGCTGCTGCCTTACTTGGATATGGATTACGTTTTATAACGGGTTGGATTACCGATAAAACGAAAGCCTATTGGCCGATTACTATTATTGGTTACTTATTAGATTTATCGAGTGTTCCTTTGCTTGCTTTAGTGCCTAATGGTGGTTGGGGATGGGCTGTCGCCTTAATTCTTTTTGAGCGCATCGCAAAAGCCATCAAAAAGCCAGCTCGTGACACTATTACTTCTTTCGCGGCTTATTCTCGGGGAGTTGGCAAAACGTTTGCTTTCAATGAAATCCTTGATCAAATTGGCGCGTGTGTCGGTCCTCTTATTTTGACTGCGGTTTATACATGGAAGAGTAATTTTGGCGAATACGATAAATTTATCATGGGATTCGCCTTTTTAGCGGTACCAGCTGTGATTTGCTTCTCATTAGTGATTGTTGCTCGCATCCTTTTTCCGCATCCTGAAAAACTTGAAAAAGAAAAAGCGACCGATTCCACCTCTTTTTTAGCAAAAGAATCTTTCATTTTATTTCTTGTCGCAACTGGCTTACTCGCATTAGGATTTGAAGATTCCTACACCTTATTAAGCAAACATATGGTACATCTATCTAGCGAAGGTCTTATTAGTTTAACTCTAGATCAACTTCCTCTTCTATATAGCTACGCTATGCTAATTGATGCATTTTCTGCGGCGATATTTGGAATTTTATATGATAAGCTTGGTTTTAAAACCATTGTTGTTTCTAGTGTATTAACGGCTTTTTATTCTTTCTTTGTCTTCTTAATTCCTTCTACCTGGGCAATCTTTGTGGGTTTAGCCCTTTGGGGAATGGAAATCGGCGCAAAAGAGACTTCCATCAAAAGTGCTGCTGCTTCATTATCGCCGAAAGGGGGTAGAGCCACTTCATTTGGAATGTATGAAATGGTTTATGGCGTTTTTGCTTTCCTTGGATCGTTCTTATATGGGTGGCTATATGAGGCGAGCAAACTTGCCATGTGCATTGTGAGCGCTATTTTTGTTGTTCTTGCTGCGATTATTTACGCCTATAGTGGTTTATGTTTCAGAAAAGAGAAAGTTTTAAACGAAAATATCGTAATTAAGTAACGCTTCTACTTTTTCTTGCGTTTACGACTCGCTATAATAGCAAAGCGTTTTACGGACCATTAGCGCAGTGGTTAGAGCACACCCCTTATAAGGGTGGGGTCGATGGTTCAAACCCATCATGGTCCACCAATTCGCACGGAGAAATACCCAAGTGGCTGAAGGGACTGGTCTTGAAAACCGGCAGTGGGGTCACACCCAGCTGGGGTTCGAATCCCCATTTCTCCGCCATCGAAAATCAAGCACGGTGTAAGCCGTGTTTTCTTTTGCTTTTTTATTTACTACATTGTAAGCGTTAAAGATATCCTTCTTTAAAAGCACGTACTCCTGAGATGATAATACGGCTTGAGATTAAGTGGTTGCGGATAGGAACGGATGTTTAGATCCTTTCAAAGATCAAGATAGCAAGAAAGTGTCTTGTAAAGGTAAGAGGGTGAAGAATTATGATTCCTATTCAAAACGAAAATAATGATTCCTAATTCTCTAACTTCTTCTTTTCGAGATATTTATTTGCTGACGCAAGGTAGTAGGACGTTAGGTAAAGTAGCGATAATATCATCCGTGATTATGGAATATTCACTTTCATTTTTAAGTAATAAATCTGCGCTTTTTCCTAATAAATAAGAACAAAAGGCCGCCTTTTTTGGTATTGATGAAGCGATGTTTTGCGCAAAGATGCCGCATAATATTCCACTTAATAAATCACCTGATCCTGCTTTGGACAAACCGGTATTACCGAATGTTGAAGAATATATTTCTTCGTTATTCGCGACATAAGTTGTGTGTCCTTTTAGTAAGACGGTGATTTTTTTGTCGGATACATAGGATAGAAGTGTCTCTATGGGGTGTTTTTCGATTTCTTTTCGTTCGATATGCGTTAAACGCGAAAATTCTCCCGTATGTGGGGTAAGAATGAGACTACAAGATGGATTACGTAATTTTATGGGATTTATACTCGCTAAAGCGGTTAACGCTCCTGCGTCAACGATTAGTGAACCATGATAATTGCTAAGCAAATACTCTAAAATCTTTTCACATTGCTTAAATCCAGTTACGCCCATTCCGATTGCGATAGAAGTGGATTCTTTTGTGATTTTCTCAAGAATAGCTTCATCATAAGCGATATTGCCATCTTTTGTGGGGAAGGGGTGAACGATAATCTGCGGGTTTCTCCCAATATAAATTTCATAAAGAGGAGCGGGGACGTAAAGGGTAGCGAACCCTACACCCATCCTAAGCGCACCTAAAGAAGCCAAGGATAATAGAGGGGCTCCTCCATAATCTAAAGACCCTCCGATAATGGTCGCTCTTCCATAATCGAATTTAGAAGTGTTTTCCTTTCGCTTTGGAAGAAAGGAAGAGAACAATGAGTCCGTGACTTCAATGATGTCCATACGTCTATTTTAAAGCTTTCCAGTTCATTGAGGTAGAAAGAAACTTTTCTTTTCGTAAACGTGATAAAAAGGACAACAAATTTCTTCTTTCATACGCAAATTAGGAATGATTTTTATGAACACGAAGCATTTATCGATAACCGTTTTTTCTATTGATTTAGATAGCAAACAATTTACTTCGGCTTTAAAAGAAAACCCCTCTAAAAGAGGGGCATAAGAACATAGATTTCCTTTTATTTGAGCTTTGGTCCAGCGTTAACAAGGGCTTTTCCAGCTTCGTTAGATTCGTATTTGACAAAGTTCTTTTGGAAACGAGAAGCAAGGTCGATGGCCTTTTCTTCCCAAGTGTGAGAATCGCTATATGTATCGCGAGGATCAAGAATTGAAGGATCAACTCCTGGAAGAGCGGTTGGCACTTCGAAATCAAAGTAAGGAATCTTCTTGGTTGGGGCATTTAAGATTGCTCCACTTAGAATCGCGTCGATGATACCGCGTGTGTCTTTGATAGAAATACGCTTTCCTGAGCCATTCCATCCCGTATTGACTAGATAGGCTTTTGCGCCACTCTTTTGCATCTTCTTCACGAGCTCTTTGGCGTATTTGGTTGGATGGAGCTCTAGGAAGGCTTGGCCAAAGCAAGCGGAGAATGTTGGAGTAGGAGTGGTGATTCCTCTTTCCGTACCTGCTAGTTTTGCGGTGAAGCCAGAAAGGAAATAGTATTGAGTTTGTTCTGGAGTGAGAATCGAAACCGGTGGGAGAACGCCGAATGCATCCGCGCTTAGGAAGATAACGTTTTTCGCGGCAGGCCCGTGACTAATCGGCTTAACGATGTTCTTGATGTGATAGATCGGATAAGAGACACGGGTATTTTCCGTGACGGATTTATCCGCAAAATCAATCTTTCCGTCTTTATTAACGGTGACGTTTTCTAATAAAGCATCGCGCTTAATCGCATTATAGATGTCTGGTTCGCTATCTTTGTCGAGATTGATGACTTTTGCATAGCATCCGCCCTCAAAATTGAAGACGCCGTTATCGTCCCAACCATGTTCATCATCGCCGATGAGTAGACGCTTTGGATCGGTGGAAAGAGTGGTTTTGCCAGTTCCGGATAAACCGAAGAAAATCGCGGTATTTTCGCCATTTAAGTCCGTATTCGCGGAGCAATGCATGGACGCCATTCCTTTAAGAGGGAGATAGTAGTTCATCATGGAGAACATACCTTTCTTCATCTCTCCGCCATACCAAGTATTCAAAATGACTTGTTCGCGGCTAGTGATATTGAAAGCGACGCATGTCTCGCTATGAAGGCCGAGTTCTTGGTAGTTGCTGACTTTTGCTTTGGAAGCGTTGTAGACAACAAAATCCGGCTTGAAATTCGCTAATTCTTCTTCGCTTGGGCGGATGAACATGTTGCGAATGAAGTGGGCTTGCCAAGCAACTTCCACAACAAAACGAACTGCCATACGGGTATCTTTGTTGGCACCACAGAAGGCATCAACGACGAATAAGCGTTTGTTGGAAAGCTCTTTTAAAGCGAGCTCTTTGACCTTTTTCCAGGTTTCTTCGCTCATTTTGTGGTTATCGTTATGATAACTTTCCGAATCCCACCAAACGGTGTTTTCAGAGTTTTTGTCGACGACGATGTATTTATCTTTTGGGGAACGGCCAGTGAATACGCCCGTCATAACGTTGACGGCGCCGAGTTCTGTGACTTGTCCTTTTTCATAGCCAACAAGTTCTGGCTTCGTTTCTTCTTCGAATAACTGTTCGTAAGAAGGATTGTAGACGATTTCTTTGGCACCTTTAATGCCGTAAGCTTCTAAATCAAGAGGTTTCATGATTTTTCTTGTTAAACAAGTTCCTTTCTTTTATTTATTGCTCTAGTTTAGCGATTGATCTTTGACAATCGTCGCTTCACCAGAAGTAACCGTAATTGTTTTTCCGCTTTCGTTTTTGACCTTTAGAGCACCCTTTTCGTTTATGCCTAAGGAAGTGACATGCTTATTTTCCCCATAGTAGTTGAGGAGCAGTTCTTTCCCTTTTAAGTAATCGTGCTCTTTTAGAATCGTGAAATAGGCGGAATCGCCTTGCTTTTGCTTAGCGAGTAATTCATCGAAATGTCCTAAGAATTTTTGCATGATGCTTTTCTTATCGTAATGCTTACCAGTCTCTAGATATAAAGATGTAGCGGAGCCTAGCTCACGTGGGAATGATTCATTATTGAGATTGAGACCGATTCCGACTACTAGAGCCTGTAACTTTGAGTCAGAAATCGCTTCTAGAAGGATTCCACAGCATTTCTTATCGTTGAGAATAATGTCGTTAGGCCATTTGATTTCTGTTTCTACCCCTTCATCTAAGAGGGCTTCTTCCATTGCAGCACCTGCTAGTAGTGGCAAGAAAGAGAGAAACGATTCGTATTCATCGCCTTTTAGTAAGAAGGAGAAGAGTAGTGCCCCTTCTTCATCTACCCAAGTGCGACCTAACCTTCCTTTCCCCCTAGTTTGATGCTTTGTCGATACAACCGTTCCATTATCTAAAGAAGAATAGTGATCTTTTAAATAATCGTTTGTAGAAGTAAGAGAAGGGAAAGAAAGATAAACGTGATTCATAAACTTAACCTAATAACATAATGAGTAAGCCAGCCGCAACCGCTGAGCCGATGACCCCAGCGACATTTGGGCCCATCGCGTGCATGAGCAAGAAGTTGCTTGGGTCTTCTCTGATGCCTTCTTTTTGGACAACACGTGCGGCCATTGGGACGGCAGAAACTCCTGCTGCGCCAATCATTGGGTTGATCTTGCCTTTCGAAATCCAGCACATGAGTTTACCAATGAGGACTCCGCCTGCTGTTGCAAGAATAAACGCGCAGATTCCTAAGCCAAAGATGATAAGCGTTTTTGGTGTAAGGAAGTTAGCGGCACTTGCGGTAGCGCCAACGGTTAATCCAAGGAGGATCGTGACGCAATATAGAAGTGCGTTCGAGGCATTTTCGACTAATTTTGGTACGACGCCGCTTTCTTTGATGAGGTTACCAAACATTAAGCAACCAATAAGCGGAGCGCAACTTGGAACAATGAGGGTGACAACAACCGTAACGATAATCGGGAAGAGAATCTTCTTTGTTTTCGAGACGGGTTTAGGCATCTCCATGTGAATTCTTCTTTCCTTTTTCGTGGTAAGAAGACGAATAACTGGAGGTTGGATAAATGGCACGAGTGCCATATAGGAATAAGCCGCAATTGCGATAGAAGAGAGTAATTCTGGCGCAAGCTTTGTGGTGGTTAGAATTGCAGTAGGTCCATCCGCACCGCCGATAATTCCAATCGAAGCGGCTTGTTGAGGGGTAAAACCACAAGGGATTGCAAGTAAGAAAGTAGCGAAGATGCCGATTTGGGCAGCTGCTCCAAGTATCATTGTCTTTGGATTAGCGATAAGCGGACCAAAGTCGGTCGTCGCGCCAATTCCTAAGAAGATTAAACAAGGATAGATTTCGTATTGAATCCCTTTATAGAGCACACCTAATAATCCAGAATATCCAGTAATACGCGTAACTGTTTCACCGTTTGGGTAGAATAAGCCGAGTAGTCCTGTATAAGTCGTATAAGTGGATTCTTTTGCGTAAATTGGATCCATGACTCCCGATAAGGGCAAGTTTGCAAGTAGCATCCCAATGCCCATAGGAATGAGCAAATACGGTTCCGCTTCTTTAAAGATGGCTAAGTAGAGTAATAGAAGCGCAATAAGAATCATGATGATGCTTTTCCAGCCACCATCGACGAAGAATTGCGCAATGCCAGTGCTTTCCCAAAACCCTTTGAAGAAAGCTCCGACATCATTATAGACTAGCGTGCTCATGGTTTACTCCAAGGTAGCTAAAACGTCATTCGCATTGACTGTTTGCCCTTTATTAACGGCAATAGAAGCGATTTTTCCATCTCTAGGAGCCTTGATTTCGTTCTCAAGTTTCATTGCTTCTAGGATGAATAAATTGTCGCCAGCCTTTACGCTATCGCCAACTTTTACCTTAACATCAAGGATATTCCCTTGCATTGGGGAATTGATTGGCGTGCCACCAGTTAGGGAAGTAGCAGCAGGAACTTTTTGAGTTGGCTCTTCTTTTTTAGTAGTCGGTGCACTGGCTTTAACGGTTTTGACTTCTAATGGCTCAGTTTCTGAGACCGACATGATTTTGACTTCGTAGGTTTTACCGTTGACTTTAACTTTATAGATTCTCATTTTTTCTTCTCCTCATCGATGCATTTGCAACTGACGACTTTAAAATCTTCTTTGTTCTCTTTTCGATAATCGATAGAAGCGACAAGAATCGCCGCCATCATGTTATCATCGACTTTCGTACCATCCGCCATGACGACATTCTCTTTGACGTCTAAGGCACGAATGTGATTAAGCGCTTCCATGATCAAGGTAATCACAATTAAGACTACAAAGACCATGAGTATGCATAGTAGTGAGAGCAAAGCCGCGTCTCCAAACCCATTTACTTCCCATAAGTGGGAGGATGCTTCACTGCTTGCGCTAGTTGAAGCGTCAGCTAATAATGGAAGAATCATAAGCTAACGGAGAAACTCTCCGCCTCCAACCCGTATTTGCGTTTCAAGAAAGAAATCGCGGTTTGCTCAAACAAGGCAATTGACAAAACGTCTTCATCGCATTTTGCAATTTTGCGATATTCCTTTTTAAGCTTTTCAAATTCTGGGGCTAGTTTATCGGCTGGGCGATACGTAATGACTGGGTCATCACCAATAATCTTCTTTTGAATTTTCGGATCAACAGGTGCTGGGGCTTTTCCGTATAAGCCATGGAGATAGTCCTTAATTTCTTTTGGCACCATCTTGTAGCGTTCGCCAGTGATGACATTCATCACCGCTTGCGTACCAACCATTTGTGAAAGTGGGGTGACAAGTGGCGGATACCCTAAATCTTTACGAACTCTTGGGACTTCTTTGAGAACCTCATCGTATTTATCCATCGCACCTTGCTTTTCAAGTTGGCTCATGAGGTTAGATAGCATGCCACCTGGGACTTGGTATTTTAAAATGCTAGGATTGCAAGAAAGCGCCTTTGGTTTCAAGATGCCGTTTTTAAGGTATTTCTCTTTGATTGGAGAAAGGATTGATGCAGCTTGGTCAAGCATATCTTGCTTGAGTTTTGGATCGTATTTTGTTCCTTTTAAGGCATAATTGAATGCTTCAGTCGCTGGTTGAGAAGTACCTCCAGATAATGGAGATAAGGCAGTATCGATAATGTCGACACCAGCTTCAATCGCGCGGCGATAAGTCAATTGGCAAATGCCGCCTGTGCAGTGACTATGAAGTTCAATTGGGAGGTTTGTTCCTTTCTTGAGCTCGCGGATGAGTTTATAGGCGTCTTCCGGTAATAAAACACCGGCCATATCTTTGATGCAAAGGCTATCGGCACCCATCTTTTCGACTTCTTTAGCAAGGTCAACATAATAAGCAACTGTATGAACTGGGCTAGTGGTGTAAGAAAGCGCAATTTGGCAGTGCCCGCCATATTTTTTGCAAGCATCGACCGCGGATTTTAAATTGCGGACATCGTTTAACGCGTCAAAGACACGGATAATATCGATGCCGTTAGCTAGAGATTTCTCAACGAACTTCTCAACGATATCATCGGGGTAGTGGTGATAACCTAAAATGTTTTGACCGCGGAAAAGCATCTGAAGTTTTGTGTTTGGGCATGCTTTTCTGATGGCACGAAGTCTTTCCCAAGGATCTTCGTCTAAGAAGCGTAAGCAAGCGTCAAAAGTTGCTCCGCCCCACACTTCAAGCGCGTAATAACCCGCCTTATCTAGTAACGGTGCAACGCGCAAAATTTCCTCGGTTGTTAATCGAGTTGCTAGAAGTGATTGCGAACCGTCGCGTAATGCTGTATCGACGATTTTTACTCCCATATTTTTTCCTCCTCGTTGGTTCAAGGTAAATTTTTTCGAAATCCCTCCCATTGTACACCTTTTATTTCTTGTCTAAGTAGAACTTTCTTAAAAAAGAAAAGACGCTCCTTAGAAGCGTCGAAATAAGGCATCGCTTTCCTTAATGAAGTTGGTTCAAAAGGGGTCGAATGCGAATGCTCGCAATGGAAGCTAAAGCAATTTTTAGCGTATCGCCAAGTAAGAACGGGACAACTGCGACCATGAGAGCTTTAGAAACCTCATAATTACTATAGATAACTAGCCAAATCGTTCCGATAGAATATAGAACAATCGTTCCGATTATCATAAGAAGTGGATAGAACCATTTTTGGTTGGCTCGCTTTTTCAAAAAAAACGATTCGAGAAATACGCATGGCAAATATCCGATTAGAAAGCCTCCGGTTGGCCCAAGTATGACTTGAAATCCCCCTTGGAAAGAAGAAAAGACAGGTAAACCCACTGTGCCTAATAATAAATAAGAAGCAACAATGAGACAGGCGATTTTCCAATCAAACACTGCGCCGATGATATATAAAACTAAAGTTGCTAAAGTGATAGGGACTGGTCCAATCGGGATCGATAGAGGGGAAAGCACGCACATTAAGGCGGTGAACATTCCGATTTGGCATATGCTTCTTACTAAAGAACTTTGCCAGTTCTCTTTTTTAGTGATAGTCGCATTTTTTTCTCTTTCATCCATAAGCGGAGAAATTTTAGCACCGCTTTCTCTTTCCTACCATCTGTAATGGCTTAAAAAAGCTATGAAAAACGTTTAAAATTTATTCATGGAACAAAAAGAGCATTTATTGTCGAAGGGGCCTTTATTAAATGAAGAAGGAAATTTAGTGGAAGCCGGTTATTCGTTTTCTCTAATTAAGGAATATCGCCGTTCTTCAATCAAGGCCAATAAGTCGCGCATTAAAGAATGGGACTATTATTACATTGGTAATCAAGAACGCGGCATTGCTTTAACGATCGCCGACAATAGTTATATGGATTTAGCTTCTGTGAGTTTACTTGATTTTACGAGCGGAACTTATTTAGAGAAGATGGTCACCCGTCCTTTTAGTAATGGAAAAAGAAATTTGCCTTCTTCTTCCGTATGCGGTGACACGCTTTATCTCGATAAAAAAGTGACCATGAAATTCGTTCATGAAGAAGGAATTCGTCATATTTATTGCGTTTTTCCAAAATTCGGAAAATGGGGTGAAGAACTTAAAGTGGATATTTCCTTAAAAGAAATGAGTGATAAATCGATGGTAATTGCGACTCCTTTTTATAAGAAACGTCACTTTTATTACAATCAAAAAATCAATAATCTCGAGGCACATGGTTACGCAAAACTCGGCGAGAAATATATTGATTTCTCCAAAGATAGCTATGGCGTTCTTGATTGGGGGAGAGGGGTATGGACTTACCAAAATACTTGGTATTGGAGTAGCTTATCTAGCAAAATCGGAAACGAGGTCATTGGATGGAATTTAGGATATGGTTTTGGCGACACTTCTAAGGCTAGTGAAAACGTGCTTTTCGTGAACCAAAACGCCTATAAATTGCGCGATGTCACCTTTCTTATTCCTAAGAAAAAAGGAAAAGACGATTTTCTTTCTCCTTGGTTAGTCACTTCGCGTAATGGCGATATCCATTTAGAATTTACGCCAATTTTAGATAGACATGGTGGAGCAAATCTTTTATTTTTCGTGAGCGATCAGCACCAAGTATTCGGAAAATGGAATGGCTATTTTTCCCTAAACGACAAGAAAATTGAAATCAGGAATGTCATCGGTTTTGCCGAAAAAGTATTCAATCGTTGGTAAATGATGACGATATTTTGAGGAATTTGCTTCAAAACCTTGTATAGTATCTTCGCGAAAATGATGCATTGGGGAAAACGAAAAAAAGATGGACTAACGGCAGGGACGTTTTCTGGGAATCATGTCCCAAAAGCGACTGGTATTATCTATTCTTTTTCTGGTATTTTCCGTGATGCCTGTACGATTCTAGTTTCTGGTTTCTATTTAACGTTCGCTAAAACTAGCGGTTTACTTGGAACTGGCCAAGAATATCTTCAGCAGCTTTCGACCATTTCGATCATCTTTGCGTTACTTCTAATTTGGGACGGATTCAATGATCCAATCATGTCTTTTATTGTTGAACGCTGCCACTTTAAAAGCGGGAAATATCGCCCCTGGATTTTATTAGGGGCAATCGGAACTAGCTTAGTGGTCCTTTCAATGTTCCTTTTTGAACCGCGTGGATGGTGGTTTGTCGCCATGTTTGGAGTCTATTATTTCCTTTGGGACTTCACGTTTACCATGAATGATATCGCATATTGGGCGATGTTACCGAGTTTAACGAGCGAAGAAGGGGAACGGAAAAAACTCACCGCCCTAGTTTCTATCGCGGCGATGCTAGGTAATATCGGAATGAATGTTCTTGTCGTTCTACTACAAGGGGATGGCTCGAATAATTATCGTCTTTTTGGCTACATCGCTATTCCAACAACCATTCTCTTTTTGCTTTCCCAACTCCTCGTCTATTTCTTTTGCAAAGAACATGAACGTGATTTGGTGCAAGAAGCAATCTCGAAAGAGACGAAATTCTTCGATCTATTCAAAGTGTTTAAACAAAGCAAGCCATTACGAATGGTAGTTATTTCCATCTTTTTCTATTACTTATTAGGCAATATCACCATGGGATTTGGCTATGACTATTTCTACTTCACATATGGAGGTATTCAACTTGGAGGGGCGGTTGCGGTTTGGTTTCTAGCTTTCTATGTTTTAGGGGCATTATCCTCGCAAATCCTTTATCCTACGATTGCAAAACGTTTCTCTTATATGACGATTATGCGCGTAGGGTTCTACACCTGCATTTCTTGTTTCCTTCTATTTTTCTTAATTGGTGTCCCTCTTTTTAGCGATAAGCCTATCGCTTATAGCGAGCCTACTTTCTTTAGTGGAACTTCTTTGCTCAACCCTTTTAATGGCACAGGGTGGCTTGTTTTCATTCCGACATTCTTTTTCTCAATGGCCTTAGGCATTATGTATTTGGTGCAGCTTGTTTTGCTTCAAGATTCGATTGATTATAACGAATGGAAATTCGGTGAAAGAAAAGAAGCGGTCGCGTTTGCGTGGCGTCCTCTTGATTCAAAGCTTGCTGGGGCTTTAGAAAAAGGCCTTTATAGCATTGCGATTGTGGCAAGTGGCGTTTATCTCACGTTGGACGCGGTGAATGAAGCTAACCAGAAACGCGAAGCAGGTTTAGTAGAGGCTAGCGAGGCTAGCGAACTAATTTCTACTGCCTTTAATAGCATTTCCAATGAAATGAAAATTGCCTTTGCCGCTTGGTTCATTGGCTCAATTCTTATTTGCTTAGTCGGGGAATTCCTGACGATTCGCTTTGGCTATAGAATCAGCGAAAAGGAACACAATCAAATTCTCAAGGAATTAGAAATTCGTCACCAAAAGGATAATGAAACTTGCCTCAAAAAAGAAAAGGACGCCGAAAGCCATTTATAATTTAAGATAGCAATGTGCTTTTACGTTAATTTTGGTTCTTTCATATGCTAAAAAGAGAGGGAATCCACCGTTTGTTTTCTTGGCCTTTATGTAGAAAATAAGTTCTCCCTTGTTTTTCCCTTCACTTGTGTATAAGATAGTCGAGCCGAAAATCTATCGCGGGGTAGGGCAGCCTGGTAGCCTGCCAGGCCCATAACCTGGAGGTCGGTGGTTCAAATCCACCCCCCGCAACCACTCGGCAATTGCTCCTGATGATTCAGGAGTTTTTATCTTTTCGATGGAACCTCTTATTTTAGAAGACCAAGATTTTCAGCGATCCAGTTCTTGATGATAAGCGGGGCGTTTTCCATATAATTTGCGTAAATGGCAAACCCTTCCTTGACCTTAACGCCAGGGATTTCATGCTGAATGTCTTCTAAGCTATATAAGAAAAGCTGTCCGCCATGCGTTACGAAAGGAATAACGAGTTTTCCCTTAAAATCATGTTCTTTTAAGAAAGAATTGATGAGGCGAGGGCAACTTCCCCACCAGTTAGGATAACCTAAAAAGATCGTATCGTAGTCGTTAAAATTCTTTGGACCAAGGACTAATTTTGGATAGCTAGATTTTTCTTTTTCTTCTCTAGCTTGATTTGCGACCATTGTGTAAAAGAAAGAATAGGGTTCTAAAGGCGATATTTCGTATAAATCCGCGGCAAATCCCCCATCAATTAATTGTTTTTCAAGGATTTTCGCTGCTTTTGCAGTGTTTCCTTCCATTCCGATATTGACGACTTTGTCATCGATTAAGTTTTCCCCTCCATGTGAGAAATAGGCGATTAAGATTCTTTTTGCCATTTGTCTATTTTCCTCCGAAATGAATTTTAGCTATCTTTAAGGTACTTTTGTTTCAAAACGCTTTAGAAATTCGCTTTTATAACATTTCTTTAGCGTTTCAATTTGTGTAAAATGGGACGCATGAGCAAAAAACGCGTTATTTATTATAGCGACCTCAATAACGATGACTTCGCAAAACGGAAAATCAAAAGAAAACCTCTTTCTGATAATTTCAAATACCTCAATAAAAGAAATTTTCTTACGCGTTTCTTTTCGTGCTTACTATATCGACTTATTGCGATTCCCGTTGCTTGGATCTATTCAAAACTTATTTGGAATACGCATGCAGCTGGAAAAAAACGTTTAAAAAGAGCCCGTATCCATGGTGGATATTTTTTGTATGGCAACCATACGCAAGAAGCCGATGGTATTATTCCGCACGGAACTATTGCTAACCATAAACGTGTCTTTACGGTTTGCTCACAAGAAACCGTAAGTATTCCTGGGCTAAAGACGCTTGTGACGATGCTTGGGGCATTGCCTATTCCTTCTTCTCCAAAGCAAGCGCAAAATTTCTTAGAAGCGGTGGAATATTATTATAAAAAAGGTGGGGTAATCCTCATTTATCCTGAAGCCCACATTTGGCCTTATGCGACCTTGATTCGTGATTTTCCCGATGCAAGTTTTACTTATCCTGCTCAATTAAACGCGCCAGTGGTCGCATTTTGCAATACCTATAAAAAGCGTAAGATATTCCGCAAGCTTCCTCCAAAGATTGTTACTCATATTAGCGCTCCGATTTATCCAGATACCACCCTTCCTTTAGGAGAACGCGCCCACGATCTAAGGGAACAAGTCCATAATTTCATGGTCGATGTTTCTGGTTCTTTGGATAATTATGAATATGTTCGTTACGTTTATCGTCCAAAGAAAGAAAAAGACGAAGATTAATAAGCTTTGCTTTTTGATTCGGAAATTGTTTGACAAAAGAATTATGTGACTATGTCACCTCAAATGAACATAGCCATGTAGTGAGGCATTGTTAACTTTTTATCATTTATTTCTAAGTTGCCATCAACAATTTTATAGGCAATAGATGGCCGATATGTTTTGATAAAATTATTTAGCGATTTCGTTACAGTGTTACCTGCTTTAACCTCAATCGGGATAACTTCTCCATTTTTTTCAATCAAGAATTCGAGTTCATTTGACTCATCTGGTTTGTAATAATATAGGGAATAACCCTTTTTCACTAATGTTTCAGCAATAATGTTCTCGTAAATGCCACCTTTTGCATTCCCTTTTATGGTGTTTTCTAGGATTGCTTTTTTGTTTCGAATCCATACATGGCGCATAGTAAACCGGTGTCATTAATATACAACTTATATTGATTTTCATTGGCATTCGCCATTAAAGGCAAATATGGTTCATGCACGTTATAGCAAGCATTCACGATATTTGAATCTTTAAGCCATTGGACACTTCCGCCATATTTTTTGCTCGTTTGGCCTTTTTCGACATTGGAGTATTGGAATTTAGTATTTTCTTTCGCAAGTTGCTTTGGAACGGAATCGTAACATTTTCGGACTTTGATTTTTTCTGAACCTTTTGCCCTTTTTGAAATATCAAAGCGATAGTTCTCCAATATTCTATTTTGTAAGGCACTGACTCTAGTAAAATCATGATTTTCTACGTAATTTGCCACAACCTCTGGTATCCCGCCAACGACCATATATTTGCGAAATAATGTCTCGTATTTTTCGTTCAGTGGGAAAGGAACTTTTTCTTTTTTCGTAAATAGCTCTTTTAAATAAGCTATTGCTGATTCGTATCCTTCCGCCCATATGAACTCCTCGAAATCTAAAGAATACATCGTTAAAAACGATTCGTAACCTGTAGGGACAGATTCGGGTTCCTCGGTATTTTCATCTGCGTCTTCACCATAAGTTAAACTTAATAGACTCCCTGAACTGATAACGTCGAATCGTGCATCTTGAGCCAAAAATTTTTAAGCAGTCCTTGCTTTGCCACATGCTTGAATTTCTTCTAAAAAGATCAAAGTTTTGTTTTCGATTAGGTTAATGCCGCTGATAAAAGCGGTCATCCTTTTATAAATCGATTCAGCATCTAAGGAACCATTAAAAATTTGTTTTAGGTCCTGATTTTTGATGAAATTGATTTCAACAAAACTCTTGTATTCGTTTTTGCCGAACTCGCGGACGAGGTAAGTCTTTCCGACCTGCCTAGCTCCTTTTACCATTAAACATTCTTTTTTATGAACCTTTTTCCAATTTAATAGTTCTTGATACGCTTTCCTTTTTAACATGATCGTTGTTCCTAATAGTTCTTTTAAGCTTTTTATAGTCGTTCCGCCAATGCTTATTAACAAAAAAGGAATAAAATAGGATATTGCTAGTAAAAAAGTATCGTTAAATACTATATTTGAAAAAATAGCACATTTTTATAGCTACTCGACTCGGCGTCGCTTTTGAAGGAATACTAAAAGGTAGGGTGTGCTATCTTTGCTTAAACTTTAATTTTGCGCCTTTTGTTTTAATATGATTTTTAGGAAAAAGGCCAAATGATAGAAAAATAATGTGCATATCATTTTCGCGCTGGATTTTATTCGGGTTATAATGGCTACAGTCCTGTAGGAGGGAATTAAAATTATGGAATTAAAAGGATCGAAGACCGAAAAGAATCTTCTTGCCGCTTTCGCTGGTGAGAGCCAAGCCCGCAACAAATACACTTATTTTGCTAGCAAGGCAAAAAAAGAAGGGTTTGAGCAAATCGCCGCTATCTTTTTAGAGACTGCTGATAACGAAAAAGAACACGCCAAACTTTGGTTTAAGTATCTAGAGGGCGGTGAAATCAAAAGCACGCTCGATAACTTAGAAGCCGCAGCTAATGGTGAAAACTATGAATGGACCGATATGTATCCAGAATTCGCCAAAGTTGCCGAAGAAGAAGGTTTCAAAGAAATCGCTGCCAAATTTAGAATGGTTGCCGAAATCGAAAAGAACCATGAAGAACGTTATAAGAAACTTTTAAATAATGTTAAAGGCGGAAAAGTCTTCGTAAGTGAAGATGTTGTGGTTTGGAAATGCCGTAACTGTGGACACATCGTGGTTGGAAAATACGCTCCTGAAGTTTGCCCGGTTTGTGGCCATCCAAAGTCCTATTTTGAGCTACGTGCTTTAAATTATTAAATTCAAAAAAATGAAGAGAGCCGATGGATGTCGGCTCTTTTTTCAAAAAAATGAATAAATAAATCGATAATTCAGTATTTTTATACTTATTTACTGAATAGTACCTATAATATGACTGTTTATGGTCAATAGACCAAAAAGGAGTAAATAATGACAGATAAGAATGTCAGAATCGCGATTGTTGGCGGTGGACCCGCTGGGCAATCGGTAGCCATGTATTTAGAAAAGAACGGCTACGACAATTATGTCATTTTTGAGAAGAGTGACCGTGTAGGTGGAAAATGCTTCTCCCCGAAAATGAAAGTCAAAAATGAGAAAGGCGAATGGGAAGATCGTACCATCGAAATGGGTGCGGTTATGGGCTGCGATACCTATTTTGCCGTTCATGAAGCCGAAGTTTTCGGTGGAACGACTCACGCGAATGGACCAAAAATGGGACGTGTCTTCAAAAATAACGATGGCACGGACTTAAAGTCTTCTAAGCTTGCTTTGCTTAAAAAACTTTTGAAGTTAAATAAGCTCTCCAAACTTTTGAAAAAGAAGTACTATGGCTATGATGTCAATGGACATCGCGGGGTTGCTGAAGGTAGATACGAAGGACAATGCCCAAGTCCGGAAATGAAGCTTGCTCACATTGAAGGCACTAACCCAAATCTTAAGGATTTATCAATGAGCTTTAAGGATTTCCTTAAACTCAATCATTGCGAAGATGCAGAAATGGTTTGGAAAGGGCCGTACACTTCCTTTGGATATGGCTATTTCGACGAAATTCCAGCCGCTTATGTTTTGAAATATCTTGATGCTTTCACAGTTCGTCAATTCTTAAAGACTGGTAATCTTTGGACCTGGTACGATGGAACGCAGTCCATCTGGGAAGGCGTTAATAAACATCTCAAACACCCTGCCCTTCTTAATAGTGAAGTGACAAAGATTGTCCGTAAAGACAATAAAGTTACCATCACAGTGAACGGCAAAGAAGAAGTGTTCGATAAACTTATCATCTGCACACCGCTAGAGCTATTCTTGAATTATGGCGATGCCCGTGAAGATGAAAAAACCTTATTCAGCAAAATCGTTCATAAAGAATATTTCACGATGGCTGTTCGTACCGCCGAAGAAAAGACACCTGATATCTCTTACTATTTCTTTAGCAACATGACTCCAGAAACAATGGGACACCTTATGGTTTTCTATCATCGTTGGCCAAATTGCGGCGCTCAACCTGTTGTCACTTTCACTCTTCGTAACCACGAAGGTATGGAAGATGTGCCATTTGAGAAAGCGAAAGAAACAACGCTTAACGATATGGCGTATGCTGGGCTTCCTGTCGAGAAGGTTGAAAGAGTCGATGATTGGTATTATTTCCCACACGTGAGCTGCAAAGATTACGCGGATGGCTGGTATGATAAAGTTGAAGCCATGCAAGGCAAAGACAATACTTATTACGCTGGTGAAGTTATGGCTTTTGGCGATATGGAAGAGACTGCCGAATACGCTCGTGACCTCGTCTCTCGTTTCTTTAAAGCCTAATCATCTAGGATTATTAGGTCTAGGGTTTTCCCTAGGCCTTTTCTTTTACGATTTTGCTAGAGAAATCCTAAATTTCCTCCTTGCAATGACCCTTTCACTTGTGGATAATATCTAAGCGCCTAGTTGGACCATTGGTGTAGCGGTCTAACATGTCTCCCTGTCACGGAGAAGATCACGAGTTCGAATCTCGTATGGTCCGCCAATTAGCGATTTGCGATAAGATTTATTATCGTAAAAATGGCCCGGTAGCTCAGATGGTAGTAGCAAAGGACTGAAAATCCTTGTGTCGCCGGTTCGATCCCGGCTTGGGCCACCATTTTGGAAAAAACCTCGATTCTATCGAGGTTTTATTTTTGTCTGTGGGAAAATTTTGTAAAAAAGTTTTTCTGGGTTTTTCGATAGAGCCTGAGTTTTCTCCCTTTTCAGGGGACTTGCACTCGTAGAACTCTTCCAAAAGTATCGCTTTCATAAATTTAGTAAAAATTTTCATAATGTATGCGTTTTTAGATTTGAAGCTCCCATTTGAGGCTAGACTACTCGTTTCTAATAGAATAGGGAAGCGGCCTAGGCAAGGGACAAAGCCTCGCGTCCTGCTTCCCCAAACGGATTCTAACGAAGAATTCTATCTCTCTCAAGCAATGTAATAATTTTGCTTATTGAGCAAGAAAAATGAACAAAAATCACTTCTCTTGATTTATTTAGTTTTAAAAACTATGATAGATAGCATTGGAAATTAAATAACTAAACTTTTTAATTTCCGCTAGATAAACTCGTGTATTGGTACTTACTTAGGAGAACTTATATGGGAATTAAAATTTTTGCTGACGCCGGATCTAATTTATTTGGTTCCATCATTAAAGAAAAAGGGTTAGATATCACTCTTTTGCCTATGTCTTTACGAATCAAGGACAAAGAATATTTGTGCTATGAAGATAATATCGATGCTTCTACGTTTTCCAAGAACTTTTATTTAGAAATGGAAACAGGGGCAATCCCTCATACTTCTTTGCCAAATCCAGGCCTATTTCTTGAAAAAGCAATGAAAGAAGTGAAACGCGGCAATAAAGTGATTTGTATTACTTTATCGAGTGGCATTTCTGGAACTTACCAAAGCAATTTCTTGATTGCTCAGCAAATCAATGAAGAGATGAAAGAAGAAGTGGTTAAAGTTATCGATTCTAAAACTGCAGGATTTGGCGAAGGGATGATTGCGATTTACGCCGATCGTTTGGTAAAAGAAGGCCTTTCTTTTGGAGAAGTAATTGCAAAGACGGAGCGTTATCTTTCTACGGTTAGAAGCGAATTTACCGTCAATAGCATTAAATATCTTGCTAATACTGGTCGCGTTTCTAATTTCAAAGCAACAATCGCGGATGTTTTAAATATCAAACCTCTTTTATATGGATCAAATGAAGGAAAGATTGTTCCGTTCGCTAATGTTCGAGGTAGAAAAAACGCCCTAAAAAGGCTTTCCGAGAATGTTGCAATGAATATCGCTAACAAAGACGAAATGGTTTATATCACGCATTGTAACGCCATCGAAGATGTGAAATTCTTTGAAAGCCTCCTTCACGCAAAAGGAATTACCCATACTGAAATCTATTATTTCGATTTAGTGACGGGCGCGCATGTTGGTCCAGGAACAATCGCGGTTTTCTATGAAGGAAATAATCGCGATATCAGTCGAAAAAGCCTTATTCAAACTCTTTTAGGCAAGAAGTAATTCGTTTCGTAATCCTTACGTATCATCTAACAAAAATGTGGAACCGTCTAATGATGCCATCTTTTTTCGCTTGTTATAATGGGTTAGAAATTAAAGGAGAAAGCTATGGACAAAAAGCTACATGAACTCATCAATGCACAGATCAATAAAGAACTTTATAGTGCTTATGCCTATTACTTTGTTGCCGAATATTATCGAGCAAAAGGTTTACTCGGTTTCCATAGCTGGTTTGAAAAGCAAGCTTCCGAAGAAATGGAACATGCTGAAAAATTTTCCGAATATCTTCAAGACCAAGGAGAGAGTGTGACGCTATTTTCGATTGAAGTCTTAAAAGAAAATTTTAAGGATTATCGCGATCCTTTGCTTTTCCAAATTAAGCATGAAAAGGAAGTAACAGCCTCAATTATCGCTATTTATAGACTAGCCTCCGAGCTTGAAGATATTACGACAACAAATTTTTTAGATTGGTTTATCACTGAACAAGCGGAAGAAGAAAAACATTCTAAGGATTTGCTATTTAAATATGACTTATTCGCAAAAGATGGCGGATTAGGTTTATATCAATTAGACCGCGAACTATCCGCGCGGAAATAGGAGGGGCGAAGCAATTCGTCTTTTTCTTTAAAGAAGTAGTTTTCATTTTTGCTTTTTCGCACAATAATGGAAGCGAAAGAAGGAAAAAATAGATGAAAATTAAATTGAAAGCCGCTCCATATTTGTTTCCAATGCCAGTGCAAATGATCGCTACCTATAACGAGGATGGCACTACTGACATTATGAATGCTGCGTGGGGAGGAATTCTTGATAATGATTTACTCGTTTTAAGCCTAGACGAATCTCACAAAACAAGCGCGAATATTAAACGAAATCACGCCTTTACTTTGTCAATCGCGACTAAAATGTACGCCAAAGAATGCGATTATGTTGGCTTAGTGAGCGGAAACGTTGAGCCTACGAAATTTAGCAAAGCCGGTTTCCATAGCGAACGAAGCGAAAATGTTAATGCGCCAATTGTGAAAGAATTTCCACTTTGTTTGGAATGCGAAGTCGAAAAAATCACTAATGATGACCTCGGCTTTTTGGTTTATGCGCGCATTAAGGATATATTAGTGGACCAAGATATCTTAGACAAAGAAGGGCGAATTGATGTCACAAAAATGGATCCAATTTTATGGAGTCAAATCGATTCGTCTTATTACGCAATCGGCGAGAAAATTGGGAAAGGATTTCAAATCGGTACTTCATTATTAAAGAAGTAGTGAAAGGTAAAAATAGCCGCAATTATCGCGACTATTTTTCTTTTTTCGTTTCGACTTCCAATAAATGGGCTTCTAATTTTTCGAAAGTTTCTTCGCTTAAATCGTGTTCGATTTTACAAGCATCAATCAAAGCCTGTTTCTCGCTCACGCCGATTTCTTCCAGCAAATGACTGATGACTTTATGACGGTGATATGTGCTTTCGCCGATATTTCTTCCACTTTCTGTCAAAAAGATATTTCCGTTCTCTTCGTCGACTTCCACAAGTCCCTTTTCTTTCATTTTCTTTAGGGCAATGGAAATTGAAGGCTTACTATATCCCATGCTATTGGCGAGATCGACTGAACGAACGACGTTCATTTTCTCGTGGAGCATCACAATTCGCTCCAAATAATCTTCTAATGATTCTTGGGCATCCATAATCCTAGCCTCTTCTTTGCATTAATTTACACGAATTGAAGACAAAACGCGAAAGAAATGCAAAACCTCTTTCAAAAATTTTGTCTTTTTTGATTCTAATAGGCAAAAACGATAAAAAGGAAAAGAACAAATAAGCAAGTTCTATCGCTTTTAGCGATAAAGACAATTAGAATAGTAAAGATATGAAAAAATTGTTCGCAAATGGAAGATGGCAAAAGATACTTGCGCTCTTTTTTATCTTTTTGCAAATCGTTCTTGTAGCGGTTTTCGCTTATCTTATTGCGGTGGATGGTTTATACCATGGAGCCTACGTTCCTTTATTAGGAACATATCTTGCTTTACAAATATTTTTTGAATTTTATGCTTTCTATACGACAACCGAACCAGAATACAAAATCGCTTGGATGTTTGCGATTGGCGCCTTGCCAATTGTCGGGATTTTATTTTTTGTTTTGTTTGCGAATAAACGGATTTCCCCTCGAAAGAAACGAGCTTCGATTCGTTTAATGAAGCGGCTTTCACTTGAACCTACTAGCGTTGACACCAAAAAGCGGGTTCTGGCTAAAGATCCTAATGCCGCTGCAATCGCCCGTTATATCGAAGAAAGTTCTGGCAATGGTTGCTTTGAGAATACAAGCGTAGATTATTACCCCTTTGGACAAGATGCTTATCCGATGATGCTAGAGGATTTAAAAAAAGCAAAGCATTATATCTTTTTGGAATATTTCATTATTGCCGAAGGAGAAATGTGGAATGGGATTCTCGATATTTTAAAAGAAAAAGTTAAAGAAGGGGTCGATGTCCGCGTCATTTATGATGATTTTGGGTCTTTGACGACTCTTCCCGCTGATTACACTAAGACCTTAAATAGCTATGGTATCAAAGCTTATAATTTTCGTCCGATTAAACCATTCCTATCGGTTAAATTAAATAACCGTGATCACCGCAAAATTTTAGTGATTGATGGTCACACCGGATATACAGGCGGCATTAATATCGCGGATGAATATATTAATAAGAAGGTGCGTTTTGGTGTTTGGAAAGATAATGCTGTTCGCCTTTTTGGGGGAGGGGTCTACAACTTGACCATGGCTTTTCTAAGTCAATGGAAGACCGCTTTTGAGAAAAACTTTAATATCGATTTCTATTATTATTCCGCGAACACTTTTATCGCTGAAGCGGGTGGATTTCCTTTAACGGACGGGTTTGTTCAACCTTATAACGATATTCCCTTCGACTATAGCGCTGTTGGACAAAACGTTTATCTTTCTTTGATTGCTAGAGCGGAGCGATATTGCTATATCACTACCCCTTATCTCATTTTAAACCGCGAAATGAATGAAGCTTTAAAGCGCGCTGCTTTAAGCGGAATTGATATTCGCCTCATTACACCTGGTATTCCCGATAAGAAGCAAGTTTATCAACTTACTAGAAGCTATTATGGCGAGCTTCTTGAAGCAGGGGTGAAAATCTATGAATATACGCCTGGCTTTATTCACGCGAAAAGTTTTTTGGTCGATGACCATCTAGCGGTTGATGGGACCATCAATCTCGATTATCGCTCTCTTTATCTTCACTATGAAAACGCTGTATTTTTCGCTTATAGCAAAGCTTGTTTGACCATGAAAGAGGATTTTGAAAACACGTTCCTCTCTTCTAAAGAAATCACGATGGAAGATTATCGAAAAATGAAACGGAAACGCGGTTGGCTATGGCCAATCTTAAGATTAATCGCGCCTTTATTATAAAATTATTATAAAAATAGAATATAAAAGGAGTACTATGGAAATTAAGGAATTAGTAATCGAAGGAGAAAAAGCTTACGAATTAAAAAACGATGAACTTGACGTTATCGTTTCTTCCTTTGGAGCTGGCATTTATTCTTTGGAATACCATGAAAAAAACATGGTTATTACACCAAAGGATTTCATGGTTTATTGCTATAGCGATAGCTATTATGGAAAAACCATTGGTCGAATCGCAGGAAGAATCGAAAACGGCATTTTGAAATTCCGCGATAAAGAATATGAACTTCCTACTAACGAAAATGGCAACACCCTCCATAGCGGTGGAGAAGGTTTTTCATTTCAAAAATTTCTTGGAAAGATAAAGGGCGATGAGCTCGTTCTTTCTCTTGATTCTATAGATGGCGATTCTAATTTCATAGGAAATCTCCATCTCGATGTCATTTATTCTTTGGATCACAATTCCTTAATGATCCGTTTTGAATCCACTAGTGACGAAGATACCCCGGTTAATTTCACCAACCATTCTTATTTTAATCTCGGAGAAGATGACGCTAAAAATCTATCCTTGCGCTTAGCAAGCAATGAAGTGGAACGTTACACCAAAGAGCTTATTCCTTTGGGGTTAGAAAAAGTGCGGGATTGCTTAGATTTTAGAAAAGGAAAGAAGATCGGCGAGGATATTGGTGATCCATATTTGCACCTTACTCGCACAAATGGGTATGATCATTGCTTCTATTTAAACGAAAAGAAAGAAGGAGAAGCGCCGATTTCATTAGAAGGGAATTCGGTTCGCCTAGATATCTTTACTACTCTCCCAGCAGTGCAAGTTTATAGCTCAAATTTCTTCCCTGCTAACCTAATTGCGAGTAATGATAAACCATTTTATGCCCATAATAGCGTAGCAATTGAGCCTGTTTATTTGCCAATGGATTATGAAGCGATGGTTAATAAGGCTAACGAAAAGAAAATCAACACCATCCGTTATGAATTTCACAAAATTGGAGAATGATTATGATTGAAAAGACCATCAAAGAAGCGGTTTTTTACGCAAAGAAACATCTTGAGCTAAAAGAGGAAGATGCAATTTATTTTACGAATCTATTGCTTGCTTATTGCGAGGCTAAAGCTCCTTATGAAGGCCAAATCGATGAATCGCATTTAGCTTCCTTGCAAGTTCCTGATGAAATCGTGAATGATTTTATATCTTATTTTGTCGCAAAAGGGTTTGAAGAAGGGGAAGCCTCTAGAAAAGCGACTTATATCATGGGAATTCTTTCTCCTTTGCCTAGCGAAGTAAGCTCAACTTTCTTCTCTTTGTATCAAAACGATCCTTCTAAAGCGACGGATTATCTTTATCGTTTATCGATTGCTAACGATTATATCGCTAAGACCAAAGTGGATAAAAACGAAGTTTGGACCGCTTCTTTCATTTCTTCTCCATCCTTAGAGATTTCTATTAATCTCTCAAAGCCAGAGAAAAACAATAAAGACATTGCAAAATTAGTAAAAGCCCCGATAACTACTTCCTATCCGCAATGTGTTTTGTGCAAAGAAAATCTTGGCTACGAAGGGAATAATCATCATCCTGCTCGCGAAAATATCCGCATCATTCCTTTAACTTTGGCAGGCGGGAGATGGTATTTCCAATATTCCCCTTATGTCTATTATCATGAACACTGCATTCTTTTCTATGAAAAGCACATTCCGATGGAAATCTCTCCTTGGACGATGACTTGCTTGTTTGATTTTGTCGATCAATTCCCGCATTTTTTCATCGGCAGCAATAGCGATCTTCCAATCGTAGGTGGATCGATTCTAAATCACGAACACTTCCAAGGTGGCGCACATTTATTGCCTCTATTACTAGCAAAGGACAAGGAAATCATACCTTCTTTTTATAAAACTACGGCCATATCGATTGTGGATTTCTATGACACGGCAATTCGCTTAAAAGGAGTTGACCGTGACGAGATGCTTCTAATTGCCTCTATGATCTTAGAAAAGTGGCTTCATTATAACGACTTAGAAAATTCCATTATTAGCGAAGATGAAGAAGGGCGACATAACGCGATTACTCCTTTATTAAGGAAAAACGGAAATCAATACGAGATGACTTTGATTTTGCGGAATAACAAATGCAATGAAACTTATCCTGATGGTATCTTCCATGCCCATAAGGAATATCATCACATTAAAAAAGAGGGGATTGGCTTAATCGAAGCGGCAGGGCTATTCATTCTTCCAGCACGTCTTAAACGGCAATGCCTCGAAGTGGAAGAAGTGATTAAAAATGGTTATTCTGAGGAAGAGTACCTTAAAATTTATCCTGATTTATCGATCTTCAAAGACATGATCCTAGAAATGAAAGAAAAAGGAATGACAAGTCGCGAATATATTAATGAAGTTTGTCGAAAAATCTTAAGTAACGTCGCCGTATTCAAGAATGATGAAAAAGGAAATAGAGGTTTGCATAGATTCTTAAAGGAGATAACCAAATGACGGATTTAGAAGCATTCACCAAAGCTGAGGCACTTTTTGAAAAAGCCTTCAAACATAGCCCAAAAATTAAAGAGATATCTTATGGTCGACTTGAGATTTTAGGAAATCACACCGACCATCAGCAAGGAAGATGCCTCGTCGCGACGTGCAGTTTAGGGATAAGAGGATATATCGAAAAAGCGGATGATAAAATTTCCATCAATAGCGATGGATATCCTTTATTCTCCTTTTCTATTAATAATTTAAAGAAGGTGGAAAGCGAGAAATTCACTGCGAAAAGTTTGACGCGCGGGGTAACTAACGCTCTAGCAAGAATGGGCTATAAAGTTGGGGGCTTTAACGCTAGTTTAACGAGCGATATTTTCCCTGGAGCTGGAGTTTCTAGCAGTGCTGCTTTCGAATTATTTATCGCGGAAGCCTTAAATTATCTTTATAACGATGACAAGATTTCCAAAATGGATATGGCATTAGCGGGCCAATACGCCGAAAACGTCTATTTTGGCAAAGCAAGCGGACTGCTTGATCAATGCGGAAGCGCATATGGCGGAATCGCTTATTTGGATTTTGCCGACAAAAACAAGCCTCTTGTTTCGCCTTTGGTTTTCCCTTCCAATTGGGATTTAGCCATTATCCTCGTAAATCCTGGCGCTTCTCATGCGGGATTAAGCGATTTATATAGCGAAATGCCTTTCGATATGAAAAACGTTGCGAAAACTCTTTTCCATAAAGAAGTGCTTGGGGAAGTGGATGAAACTTTATTTGTTGATGCGTTAAGTAAGGGGGAAGAAGGGCTCGTTTCCTCACGCGCGTTAGACCGTGCTCGCCACTTTTATGGCGAAGAGAAACGCGTTCTTCGAGCAAAAGACGCTATTATCTCCCATAATCGCGATGCTTTCTTAGAATTAGAGCGAGAAACCGAGCTTTCCCAAGAAACCTTACTTAAAAACGTTATGATTCCTTCTAAGTTCTCCGGTAGCCCACTAGAAGCCGTTATGCGTGCGAATTTATTTTTAAAGAAAGGCGCTTCTCGCGTCATGGGTGGCGGATTAGTCGGCACAACCATTAACTTTGTGCCAAAAGATGAACTTCTGGATTTTATGGATGGCATGAAACGCTATTACAAAGAAAATAGCATCGTGGAAGTAAAAATCCCGCCTCTTGGTGCGCATATTGAAAAATAGAAGGGGATTATATGGAACGTTACGCAGGGGTTCTTTGTCCCATCAGCGCTCTTCCTTCCCGCTTTGGGATTGGAGATTTTGGCAAAGAATCATTCGAATTTGTGGATTTATTAGCGGAAAATGGCTTTCATTTATGGCAAATTTTGCCTTTGAATCCCATTGGTTATGGACATTCTCCTTACCAACCGTTTTCTAGTTTTGCTTTAGACGAAATCTATCTTGATTTAGACGATTTATTTCAAAAGCGTCTCATTGACAAACCTCTTTCGTTTCGCGAAAAAGAGGAACGTGTCGATTACGAAGCGATTCGTGACTATAAACGTCCTATTTTGCATAGCGCTTTTCGTCAAGAAATGGCTCTTGATTCATATTGCCTAGACGCATTTATTGCTTCTCATCCTTGGGTGAAAAATTGGTCCATTTTTATGTCCATGAAGCGGAGCGAAAATAATGCGAGCTGGAATCATTGGCCAAAGGAAAAGATCAATAAAATCAAAGGTGGCTACCAATCTCTTTCTCTAGACGAAAAGGAAGCTGCTAATTATGAGATTTGGTTACAGAAAACCCTCTATGAAGAGTGGGAAAACCTAAAGAATTATGCGAACAAAAAAGGAATTCGTATCATTGGCGATCTCCCTTTTTATGTCGGGTATGATAGTTGTGATGTCTATGAAGCGCAGGATGAATTCTTGCTTGACGAGAACCACGAGCCTAGTTGGATAAGCGGAGTACCGCCGGATTATTTTTCCAAAACCGGTCAAAGATGGGGAAATCCAATCTACAACTGGGATAAATTAAAAAAAGAGAACTACGCTTTAATTTTAAACCGGATCAAAAATAATGCTCGTCTATATGATATCCTTCGTCTCGACCATTTCCGCGCGTTTGATACCTATTGGAAAATACCCGCTTCTTGCGGAACCGCGATTGATGGCTCTTGGGTGGAAGCGCCTGGTTATGAAGTGTTTGATTTGTTGAAGAAAGAAATGCCGGATGCGCAAATTTTAGCGGAAGACTTAGGGGAATTAAGGCCAGAAGTTTTACTACTACGTGACCATTATCATTTTCCTGGGATGAACGTTGTTCAATTTACTTTCATCGATAGCGAAGTTCATCGCTCTACTAATTACAAAAAAGAGAATATGGTCGCCTATCTCGGGACACACGATAATGACACAACAAAAGGCTTTTACCTTTCTTTAAGCGAAAAAGATAAGGAACTTTGGAATGAAGTTTTAAAGACTCTTGGGTTTAACGAAGGGGATTTCGTGGATAAGCTTATCGCTTATGAACTTGCTTTGCCTGCTAAATACGCTTTGTTTTCCTTACAAGACATCCTTAAGCTTGGAAGTGAAGCACGCTTGAACGTTCCTAGTGTCATCGATAAGATTAATTGGACTTGGAGAATCGTTGACTATTCCTTAACGAAAGAACGTTTCCATGCCTTGTTCCCATTATTAGAAAGATATAAACGATTATGATTAAAATTGGTGTTGTTTCCTTAGGGTGTAGCAAAAATCTTGTCGATAGCGAGATGATCCTTGCGATGTTTCGCGATGGTGATTACAAGATCGTAAGCGATCCCAAAGAAGCAGATCTTATTATCGTCAATACCTGTGGTTTCATTGAAGATGCGAAAAAAGAAGCCATCGAAAAGATTCTCGAGATGAGTCACTATAAAGCAAAACTGGTGGCTACCGGATGCTTTGTAGAAAGAAACCTCGATGAGTTAAAAAAAGCAATTCCTGAAGTGGATGCTTGGGTTCCGTTACGCGAATATTCTCATCTTCACGAGATTATTTCTTCTTTGCTTCATCGGAACGATATCGTTCCTCTTTCTCCTCTTCACCGCGTTGTCTCAACTGGTGATTTCTCCGCCTATTTAAGAATCAGCGAAGGCTGCAACAATATGTGCTCTTTTTGCGCGATTCCTTATATTCGTGGACGATACTTATCGCGGCCGTTTGATGAAATCCTTTTCGAAGCGAAAACGCTAAAAGAAGAAGGAATTAAAGAGATTTCCATCATTTCGCAAGACCCGATGCATTACGGGTGCGATTTTAAAAATAAGAAACCCGACATGCTGGATTTGTTAAAAGCAATTGATGAAATTGGCTTTTATTCGGTTCGTCTACTTTACTTATATCCTGAAGAAATCACCGATGTGGAACTTCTATTTATCCGCGATTCGAAAACGATTGAGCCGTATTTCGATGTTCCGATTCAATGTGCGAGCAATCATCTTCTCAAACTCATGAATCGACATGGAAATAAGGAAGAGATGCTTTCTTTATTCCATCGTATCAAAGAATTAATGCCAAAAGCCACTTTAAGAACCACTCTTATCAGTGGCTTCCCCGGGGAAAGCGAAGCGGATCATTTAGAAGCGCTAGAATTTATGAAAGAAGTCCGCTTTGATCATCTTGGCGATTTTATTTATTCGCGCGAAGAAGGGACTGCCGCCTATTCTTTTAAAGACCAAATCCCTTACATGACGAAAAAAAGACGTCAAAAAGAGATCATGGAACTTGCACAAAAGATTTCGTATGAAAACAATAAGGCTCATATTGGTGAAGTGATGGAAGGCTTAGTCACGGGTTTTGACGGAATTCATCATCGTTATTCCTTAAGAAGCTATTGGAACGCGCCAGATGATATCGACGGGAATATTTTCTTCACATCTAATGAAACTCTTAAATTAGGGGAAGTGGTCGAAGTAAAAATTACCGATTCTTCCGTTTATGATTTGTTTGGCGAATTTGTCGATAAAAAAGCGGAATGAAAATTCATAAATTCAGTTCTTTTTTGCCTTGATTAGCGGCAAAGAGTAACTTATAATCTCTCTCGCAAGATTTTCTTGCGAAATGCCCCGCTAGTTAAACGGTATAACGGGTCCATGGTAAGGACCAATCCGTAGTTCGACTCTGCGGCGGGGCACCAAACGATAAAGAACCTCGGCAAAATCGAGGTTTTATTTTTTTATCGGAAATTTACAGGTTAACGTAATCTTTGACCTTTATTGCCGCTTAAGTTCTCTTGGTTTTTGAGAGGACTAATTTATGTTTCCATTCATTTACGTTTTGTTGACGACTTCGCGCTAAGTTTTTCTTTTCTTCTTAAATTCGCACATTCAATTTCTTGTGTATTTCCTTTCTTTTGTATCTCACGCGCGAACTTTATGCTAAGATTGACAACGTTAAATTAAGGAAAAAGGAAAAATGAAAAAAACATTCGAACTCGACTTTGAAGGAAGAAAAATCATCGTCGAGACCGGAGAGATCGCTAAACAAGCCGATGGTGCGACCTTCATCCGCTTCGGAGACACTGTCGTTCTATCGACCGCTTGCTGCTCCGACAATCCAAAAGAAGGGGATTTCTTCCCTCTTACCGTCGACTACATCGAAAAACAATACGCAATCGGAAAGATTCCGCAATCTTTCCTACGTCGAGAAGGTAGACCAGACGAACACGGCATCTTAAGTGCCCGTCTTATCGACCGTCCGATTCGCCCTTTATTCGCCGAAGGCTTCCGCAATGAAGTCCAACTCGTCAATACGGTGATGAGCTGCGACCCAGACTATTCTCCAGAGATGACCGCGATGCTTGGCTCTTCGTTAGCCCTTTGCATCAGCGATATTCCTTTTGACGGCCCTGTGGCTGGAGTCATCGTTGGGCGTGTTGATGGAAAATTCATTATCGATCCAACCGTTGAAGAAAAAGAAAAGAGCGACATCAATTTGACTGTCGCAGGCACCAAAGACGCCATCATGATGGTAGAAGCGGGTGCTAAAGAAGTTCCGGAAGAAGAGATGCTTGATGCCATTATGTTTGGACATGAAGCCATCAAAAAACTTTGCGCTTTCCAAGAATCGATTATCAAAGAAATCGGTCGCGAAAAACGTCAAATCGATCTTTACGCGCCAGACCCAGAAGTAAAAAAAGACATCGAAAGCCGCATTGGCGAAAGAATGGTCAAAGCGATTTCTATCTTTGACAAGCTTGAACGTCAAGACGCAATCGATGCTTTAAAGAACGAAATTCTTGAAGACTATGATTCCCGCAAATACGAGAATGAAAAAGTCCACATGAAGACCATGATGATGGTTAATGACATCCTCGAACAAATGGTCGCCAATGAAGTTCGCCGTCTTATCACCGAAGAAAAGATTCGTCCTGATGGAAGAAAAGTGGATGAAATTCGTCCGTTAAATGCCCAAATCGATTTACTTCCTCGCGCCCATGGTAGCGCGATGTTTACCCGCGGACAAACCCAAGTCATTTCCACAACGACTTTAGGGCCGCTTAGCGATGCTCAACTTATCGACAATCTCACCGGTGAATCCGAGAAGAGATTCATGCATCAATACAATTTCCCACCATATAGCGTTGGTGAAATCGGTCGTATTGGAACCCCAGGTCGTAGAGAAATCGGACATGGTGCATTAGGAGAAAGAGCTCTTTCTTATGTTTTGCCAAGTGTCGAAGAATTCCCATACACCATTCGGACGGTCGCGGATGTTGTTGAATCCAATGGTTCTAGCTCCCAAGCTTCGATTTGCGCTGGATGCATGAGCTTAATGGCGGCTGGTGTTCCGATCAAAGGGATTGTAAGTGGGATTGCCATGGGTTTGATTTCTAGTGGCCCATTCGATGGGAGACATCCTTATACCATCCTTACCGACATTCAAGGTTTAGAAGATCACTTCGGAGATATGGACTTCAAGTGCGCAGGCACCGAAAAAGGCTTAACCGCCCTTCAAATGGATATCAAGATTCATGGCGTTACCCGCGAAGTTTTAAGCGAAGCTCTCGCACAAGCCAATAAAGCTCGCGCTGAGATTCGCGAAGTCCTGAAAGAGGCAATTCCTGAACCTCGTAAAGATGTCAGCAAATACGCGCCAAAGATGGTTCACTTCACCATTGATCCAGATAAAATTAGGGATGTTATCGGGACAGGCGGAAAAGTCATTAATGACATCATTGCCCAATGCGATAATGTCAAGATTGATGTTGAAGATAGTGGCGATGTCACCATCTATCACGTTAATCGCGACATGATTAATAAAGCGAAAGAGATGATTGAAAACATCGTTCGCGAAGCAAAGGTCGGCGAAATTTATGAAGGCACGGTGACCCGCGTTGAGAATTATGGGGCCTTCGTGAATCTATTCGGTGATACCGATGGATTATGCCATGTGTCTCGCCTTGATTGGAAATACGTGGAAGATGCGACTAAAGCCGTCAAAGTCGGTGACAAGCTCAAAGTTGTCGTCATCGGCATTGAAGATGGCAAAGTCAAAGTTTCCCATCGCGAGTTTTTGGATAAACCAGCCGATTATGTCGAGCGTCCTGAACGTCCAAATAAGTCTAATGGATCTTTCCATGGCGGACATAGGCGCGATGACCATAGAGGCGGAAACCGTCACTAATTCCTAAATTAAAAGCGAGTTAGAGTGAAGATAGCTTCCTTCTGCTCGCTTTTTTCTTTCCTACGCAAAAATAGGCACGTGTTTTCGCCAATTATTACGAATTTGTGTTATCATTTTAACGTATGAAAGATGTAATCATTATCGGTGCGGGTGCCGTTGGAGCTTTTATTGCTCGAAGCTTATCACGCTACCACGCTTCCGTTCTCGTTTTGGAGAAAGAAAACGATGTTTGCGACGTTACGAGCATGGCCAATAGTGCGATTGCCCATAGCGGGTATGACCCTCTTCCCAATACAAAAAAAGCAAAATTTAATGTTTTAGGGAACCGCATGATGAAAGAAGTCTGTAAGGAGCTTGATGTTCCTTTTAGTGAATGCGGAACCTTAACGGTTGCTATTGATGAAAAACAACTTCCTTTATTAAAAGAGCTTCAAGAACGCGGCTCTATTAATGATGTTCCTACAAAACTACTTACTGCCGAAGAAGTTAAGAAAATGGAACCAAACATTAATCCTCTTGTTAAAGGGGCCTTGCTTTGCCCAACGGGAGGAGTAGTCAATCCGTTTTTATTAGTTACTCATGCACTTGAAAATGCGCTCGATAATGGTGTAGAACTTGCTTTAAATGAGGAAGTGGTTTCTATTTGTCACACTAATGATCATTTTTTAGTGAAAACAAAAAAGCACGAATATGAAACGAAAGTCGTGATTAATGCGGCAGGCTTACATAGCGATGATATCGCAAGAATGATTGAACCAATTTCTTGGAACATTCGTCCTAGAAAAGGTGAATATTATGTTCTTGATCATTTTGTTGGTGGGCTAGTAAACCATGTTCTTTTCCCTCTTCCTAGCGAAAAAGGAAAGGGAATCCTTGTGACGATGACAACTTCTGGGAATGTGCTTATTGGGCCTAGTAGCGAATGGGTTAATGATAAAGAAGATACTTCAACGGATACCTTGACGCTTCTTAACGTGAAAGAACAAGCCAAAAACTTGGTGCCTTTGATTCCTTTCGGGGAACAAATTCGCGTTTATAGTGGGCTTAGAGCGACGCCTTCTACTCATGATTTTATTATTGAACCGAGCAAAAAATATCCTAGTTTCATCAATGTTGCGGGTATCGAAAGCCCAGGCTTAGTCTCTAGTCCAGCAATCGGGGAATACGTTAGCGAAGAGCTTGTTAAAAAAGTATTGCCTCTAGAAGAAAAAAGCGACTATCAAAAAGCGGTGAAGCCTTACTTTAGACCACAATACATGAGTATTGAGAATCGCAATAAATTAATTCAAGAAAATCCTCATTTCGGAAAACTTATTTGTAACTGCGAAAAAGTATCCTTAGGAGAAATTGAGGATGTTCTTTCTAGAAGCGTCCCCACTAATAGCATCAAAGCTTTAAAGAAAAGGACACGCGCTGGGTTTGGAAAATGCCAAGGCGGATTTTGTCAGCCGCTCGTTTTAGAGATTTTAGCCAAACGCAAAGGCATTTCTCCTTTAGAAGTTCTTTATGATGGAGAGGGAAGCGAAATTCTCCTTAGGGAAGTCAAAAAGGAGGCAAAATAATGGTGAAGAAAGATTTACTCATCATTGGGGGAGGAAGCGCTGGCTTAGCGGCAGCGGTTGCCGCTTACGATGAAGGGATTCGCGATATTTTAATTTTAGAAAAGCTGCCTTTTTTAGGCGGAATCTTGAATCAATGCATCCATAATGGCTTCGGATTAACGGAATTCAAAGAAGAATTGACTGGCCCAGAATTTGCCGCTCGTTTTATTCAGCAAGTCGAAGATAGACATATTGATTATCGTTTAGAAAGTACGGTAACCGACATTTCAAAAAATAAAATCGTCACCTATACGAATGAAAAAGAAGGAGCGGTTACTCTTCAAGCTAAAGCGATTATTATGGCAGCGGGATGCTATGAAAGGAATGCTGGGGCAATCGCTATCTCTGGAACTCGTCCCTCTGGGGTACTTACGGCTGGGCAAGCACAGCTTTTTCTCAATGAATATGGCTATTTAGTGGGGAAAAGGGTTTTCGTTCTTGGCTCGGGCGATATTGGCTTAATCATGGCTAGACGCTTGACCCTAGAAGGAGCAAAGGTATTGGGCGTCGCGGAGATTTGCCCTTGGAGCAATGGGCTCAACCGCAATATGGTGCAGTGTCTTTATGATTTTTCGATTCCTTTGTTTTTGTCGCATACCGTTAGCAAAATCATTGGGAAAAGTCGTGTCGAGGCCGTCGAAATTAGTGAAGTCGATTCTTCATTGAAACCGATCGAAGGCACGGAAAAACGCTTCGATGTGGATACACTTATTTTGTCGATTGGCTTAATTCCGAATAATAGTTTATTGAGCAATATCGATATTCCTACGAGTAGAAGCAAAGGCGCGCTTGTCGATGAAAATTACGAGACCCCTCTAGAAGGGGTATTCAGTTGTGGGAACGTACTTCACGTCCATGATTTAGTCGATAATGTCGTAAGCGAGGCCAAAGAAGCTGGGATTGCTGCCAGTAAATACATCCAAGGTTATTTGATTCGTAAGGAAAAACCGACGAATGTTTCTATTGGAGAAGGCATTGGATATGTAGTTCCTTCCTTGCTTGATTTTAGTAACGCTAGCGATAAAATCACCTTTAAATTTAGGGTCAGAAAACCTTCTAAAAACGTCTATATCGATTACTATAGCGGCGATAAACTCGTAAAAAGCGTTTTTAAGCCCGTGATTATCCCTAGCGAAATGGAAATTGAAAAACTTCCGAAGGAATTATTCCTAAAAGGGAACGATATTACGATTTCCTTACGTCAAAAGGAGGCAAAATAATGAAGACGGAACTCATATGCATTTGTTGTCCGAGAGGGTGTCATTTGGCTGTCGATACTGATACGGATACCGTAACCGGTAATTTTTGCCCACGTGGCGCGAAATACGGCTTGCAAGAAGTGAAAAACCCGACTCGTGTTTTGACTTCCACCGTGCGAATCGAAGGGAGCGACATCCCTATGTGCCCCGTAAAAAGCGCTTCGCCAATCCCAAAAGGAAAACTGTTCCTTGCGATGGAAGAAATTAATCAAATTCATCTTGTTGCGCCGGTTCATATTGGCGATGTCGTCAAAGAAAATTTGGCGGGTAGTGGCATTAATCTAGTCGTAACGAGAAACATGGAAAGGAAATAAAGAATGAAAATACTCGTTCTTAGCGATATCCACGGGCGTAAACTCGTGATGGAAAAAATATTGGAGATTATCGAAAAAGAAAAGCCTGATGAATTCTTTTTGCTCGGAGATTATTTGTATAATGGCCCTCGAAATGGCGTCCCCTCCGATTATGATGGCTTAGCGGTAGCTAATATGCTTCGCCCTTTATTAAAGAAAGCGATATTTGTTAGAGGAAATTGCGACGCGGATGTCGATGAAATGGTACTAGGGACCAAATTAGCGAGAAGGGCGTCTGTTTCTTACAATGGGAGACACTGCGTTTTAGTGCATGGTGACGATACTGATCCTTTATTTTTAAATTTAAAAGAAGGGGATATCCTTTTTTCTGGGCACACGCACATTCAAGTTCTTCAAGAAAAAAACGGTATTACTTATTGCAATCCGGGTAGTCCCTCCTTCCCAAAAGGTGGGAATGAAGCGAGTTACGCCCTCTTTGATGAGCTAGGAATTACGATTCGTAGGCTCCTAGATTCTTCGGTAATCGCTTCCATGGATTTCTAAGAGGTTTCTTCTACATTTTATTTTTAATTTCTTCTATACTTAGGGAAAGTTGACTTTTCATACTTTGGAGAAACTTTATGAACGATAAAATTCGTATCTTTGCCCTTGGGGGATTAGATGAAGACGGCAAAAATTGCACGGTTGTAGAAATTAACCGCGATATTTTCGTTGTCGATTGCGGGGTGAAATATCCAGACAAAAATATGCCTGGTATTGACTATGTCATCGCTGATTTCACTTATTTAAAAGAAAATAAGGACCGCGTAAAGGCTTATTTTTTATTGCATGGGCACGAAGACCAAATGGGGGCTTTGGCTTATTTATGGGATGATGTTCCTGCTCCGATATACGGTTCGCAAGTAACACTTACCATGTTCCGCATTTTCACGAAAAACATCGGGAAGAACCCGAATCGTTACCAGATGCAATTCGTGAAACCAACGAGCTCAATTCGCGTTGCAGGACACGAGGTTTCTTTCTTCCAAACCGCGCACAATATCGCTCAAAGTAGTGGAATCGCTATCGCGACAAGCTATGGCAATATCGTCATTACTGGTGATTTTGTGGTTGAAAATAATGCGAACAAAAATTATCTTCACGATTTACAAGCCATCGCTCGCATTAGTGAAAAACCAACGCTTGTTCTTATGAATGAATCCGTCTATGCGGGAAAAAGTGGATATACCGCTCCTAATTACAAGCTTTCTCGCCTTATCGAACGTGACGTTAAAGACGTGGAAGGAAGATTGTTCATTGCTTTATTCAATACAAATTTCTACAACATCGATGAAGTTATTTCTTTGGCAATCGCTTCTAGAAAGAAAATCATTCCCTATGATGAAGAAACCAAGAATACGATTGAAGCCATGCAAAGCTGCGGACAGCTAATTATCCCTAGAGAAAACTACGCTTCTATCGACGATATCAATCGTCTTAGAGCGGTGGATGTGATGGTTTTGCTCCTTGGAAGCGGAACGAAACTCTATAACAAAATCGCTTTGCTCGCCGCTAAAGAGAACGAAAACCGTCAAATCGTTCTTGTAAACTCGGATACCTTTATTTTTGCTTGTCCTGCGAATGACAACACCGAAATCGAAGCTACTGATGCGCTCGATGAATGCTACCGCGCCGGTTGCCACGTGATTGGCATTAAGAAGAAAGATTTCCTCAAAATGCACGCTAGCGAAGAGGATCTCAAGATGATGATTTCTTTATTCAAACCAAAATATTACATCCCAATGAAAGGCTACTATAAAGATCTTCTTGATAACGCAGAAGTGGCTCTTTCGATGGGGATTAATTTAAATCACAGCAATGTTTTCTTGCTTGAAAACGGCTTAAGCTGGCTTTATGACGAAAAAGGCGCCCATCTACTAGATGAAAAGATTCCTCATGGCGATATCATGATTGATGGAATCGGCGTTGGAGACGTGCAAGGCGCTGTGATTATTGACCGCCAAAAGCTTGCCGAAGGCGTTGTGGTACTGTCTTTAGCGATTTCAAAATCTTCTCATCGGATTGTCGCAGGACCGGATGTTCAATTAAAAGGCCTTACGACCAATCGCGATAGCGAAATCGTCACTAGGGAATTAAGCCAAGTGTTTGTTAGTAGCGTGGAATCGCATTTAAACGACACACATTATGATTTGGCTACGATTCGGCAAGATGTTTACGAAAAATGCTTACGCTCCATCCGTAGAGAAACCGGAAAAGAGCCTATGGTTTTGCCGTTAATCATTGAACTTGCCTAAGAAGAAAATTCGCTTAAAAAAGTAACATAGTCGAATCTATTTTTGCTTATAATATTGTGCGATGGAAAACTATAAAGAACGTAACATTAATGAGGAAAGCATTCATAGAGCCGTCTCGCTATTACTCGCGTTAATCGGCATATTTTGCTTGCTTTCTTCTTTGACTTTGCATTTGTATTGGCCCGGCAAGGCCCTATTTTGGCTTGGAGGATTGCCGTTAGTGTGGATCGCTCTTCCTACCTTTATCGTCTTTTCTCTATTAACGTTCATCAAAGGAAAATATCCTTCCTATGGTCATCGTATCAATATCGGGATAGCGATTACTCTACTTGGCATTGGGGCAATTTGGAGCCACTTAGGGCTACATAAGGAGGAATCCTTTGCTTTTTCTTTGTTCATGGATGCCTTCAATGCGGTAAAAGAGCCAAGTGGCTACTTCTATGCCTCTTCGATTGGGGGAGGGGCGATTGGCTTCTTTTTGGCTTCGATTCTCAACTTAGGAGGATCTTCGCTTGTTTATTTTATTTCGACCTTGTTAATTTTGGTCGGCTTAATCATCATCTTTTTCCCGCTTGAGAAAAAAGCATATTCGCAAATCTTGAGCAAACTTGCGATTCATAAATCCAAAATCGCTAGCGAAAAAGAAAGAGAATACCAAGAAGAGATTAGGCGCAAAGAAATCGAACGAGAAGCGGCGATTCGCCCTATTGATAGCGATATGCCTTTTTCTCCTTTCGTTGCGCCTACTATTGATGCGCCTCAATCGCAAATCCCTGATTCTACAAGCGCCTCTTCATTGCCGTCTATGCCGAAAGAAGAAAATATTGGCAAACGAACGGACTTATATCATCATGAAGACACTTTTATTACGCCAACACAAGCACGAATCATCGACGCGGATGCTTCCTTTACGAATGTATTGCCTTCCTCGCTTATGAATGCTGGATTGCAAGAAGCTTCCTATATGCCTGAAGCCGCTATTTTTGAAGCGAACAAGTCTATTAATCGGCTTCAAAATGGAACGGACAAGAAAGTGGAAGACCCAGTCAAAACTGCGCCGATTTCTTCTAATAATGGAATTGGACATTCTTTTTCTTCTATTTCTAATCCTGCTCCTTCCTTAAATCCTTCTTTTGAAACTCCTACGAATTCTTTCCCTCTTAAAGAAGAAGTCCCTTCTCCTAAATTGGAAGACAATATTTCTTCGCAATCGTTTGAATCTATCCCTCAGTCTCCTATTAGTAATAGGCCAAATGAATCGGTTTCTCGGCCTCTTGAAACGGCTCCTATTCTCGAACCTTCAATCCAGGAGACAGTGGAAAAAAGGCAAAACGAGCCCTTGATTAACTCTAATCCTATCATTCAAGCAAATGTTACTCCTATTTCTAACGCTTCTAGCGCTTATCTAGACCCAACAAATAGCGTTCCTGAACCAAAGAAGATAGATTTTGACCCGGTAACCGGCGAAAAATTCGCGACGCCTCTTCCTAGCTACATTCTTCCTAGCGTAAATCTCCTTGCTCCAACTTCTAACAATAATTTATTAGAAGAACAGACGAAGGAATGCGAGGAAAGAATGGCGAATATCAACGCGATTCTTGCAAGCTTTAAAAGTGGCGCGCATGTCGTAGATTTTACGATTGGTCCTTCCGTTACCCGTTTCAATATCGATACGGATAGTGGCGTGACCGTTTCTAGCGTTAAGCGCTATATTCAAAATATTCAAGTTAAGCTCGGTGGGATTCCGACTCGTTTTGAAGAAGTTGTCCCTGGACAGATGACGAGTGGTTTAGAAATCGCTAATGACAATTCTCGAACCGTCACTATGCGTGAGATTTTTGAAGCTTTGCCGCCTTTAAGCGAAAAAACGAAACTCTATATTCCTTTTGGAGAAAGCATTTCTGGAAAAATTATTTCTGGGGACTTGTCCAAATTCCCGCACATGCTCATTAGCGGTGGCACTGGTTCAGGGAAATCCGTTTTCATGCAAAGTGTCATTATGTCGCTTATTATGCGCAATCGTCCAGAAGAGCTTAAACTCGTTATGGTCGATCCAAAACGTGTCGAAATGGCTAAATATGATTCCATTCCGCATCTTCTTTGCCCAATCGTGAAAGATATGAGTCAAGCAAAGATTTGTATTGATAAGTTGTGCCATGAAATGGAACGTCGCTATACTATCTTCGAAAAAGCGGGCGTAAGAGAAATTCGCGAATACAACGAAGAATACGCGAGTAAAAAGAATCTCAGAAAATTGCCGTTTATCGTTTGCATTATCGATGAATTTGCCGATTTGATGGACACCTTTAAAAACGTGGAGGATCCTGTTGTTAGAATCGCCCAAAAAGCCCGCGCTGCCGGCATTCATTTGATTATCGCGACCCAGCGTCCCACGGTGAATATCGTCACTGGTAGACTCAAAGCCAATTTATCGGTTCGTGTTGCTTTAAGTATGAATAGCTCTATTGATTCGGTGACCATTTTAGGAGAAGCCGGCGCTGAAGAACTTGCTGGACATGGCGATATGCTTGTTGTTTGCCCTGAAGTTTTAAGAAATGGCTTAATTCGTGCGCAAGGTGCATTCGTAGAAACAAAAGAAATCGAAGCCGTCACGAACTTTATCCGTTCACAAAGTAAGCCTCAATATGACCCTTATTTTATGGATTTGGTGGATCATGAAGCCGAAGCAAAAGCAGCGGAAGAAGCCGCTTTAGCTAACGCTCCAACTCGCGCTGAACTTCGACAAATGGCAGGTGATGACCTCTATAGCCAAATCAAAGCAAAAGTCATGACGCAAGAATACGCTAGTGTATCTCGCATTCAACGCGAAAACGGGATTGGTTTCCCTCGCGCTGGAAGAATTTTCGCTCGCCTTCAACAAGAAGGAATCGTTGCTAGCGCCCCCGAAAGCAACTCTAGTTCAAAAGGGTGCAAAGTCCTTGTGCATAGCGAGCCTATTAATGATGGCTTACCGATGGGGAGTAGCGATAATAGCGTCATTAAAGGAGGGGAGTTCTAGTGAAAAACACTTTCCTCTCCGCACGCTTGATCGAAGAAAATCTCATTCGTTTAGCTATTTTTTCTAGTGTACCTTTTGAAGGAATCGAAGCAACGCTACTCGTCGATGAAAAGAAACGAATCAAGCTTACTCCGACTAAAGTCGTATCTTTATCTAGCCAAATATTATTGGATTATCGTTTTGAAGAGCCGCTTGCTTTAGGGCATAGCTATTTTATTGTGATTCCTAGCTATGGTACGATTCCTCTTGACGTTACCGAAGCGACTTCTTTCCCCGATTTTGATAAGCATTATTCTTATGATGGCGACGACTTAGGAGCAACTTATTCTAAAGACAAAACATCTTTTGCTTTATGGGCTCCTTTAAGTAGCGAAGTCATTCTAGAAATTAGAAAAGAAAACGAAAAACACCCTTCCTTTTATCCTCTTAAACGCGAAGAATGTGGCGTTTATCGTCTTTCTTTAAAAGGCGATTATGAACGCGCCGAATATCTTTATCACGTAAAAATTAACGAAGTTTCTATCTCCAGTATCGACCCTTACGCAAAGTGTTCTTCCCCAAACGGAACGAGGAGCGTTGTTGCTTGTTTTGCAAAATTAATGACGCCTTTATATCGTGAAAATTTACCCGCGATGAATAGTTATTGCGATGCGATTATTTATGAAGGGCACGTTCGCGATTTAACGATTGATCCGAGTACGAATATCGAACATAAAGGCAAATTCCTAGGCTTGATCGAAAAAGGGAGAAAAACTCAAAAAGGAAATCCGGCTGGTTTTGATTATCTCACTTCTTTAGGATTCACCCATCTTCAGCTTCAGCCTCTTCAAGATTATGCTACCGTTGACGAACTTCGTCCTGAAAAACGTTACAATTGGGGATATGACCCCGCACAATATTTTGTGCCAGAAGGAAGCTATGCGAGTAATGTCTATGATCCTTATAGTCGAATTAAGGAATGCCGCGAGATGATTGGGGCTTTTCACAAAGCTCATATCCGCGTTGTGCTAGACGTTGTTTATAATCACGTTTACGAATATCAATTCTCTAGTTTTGAAAAGATTGTCCCGAATTATTTCTTTCGACGTAAGAGCAATGGGAAAATCGCGAACACAAGTGGGTGTGGCGATGATTTCGCTAGCGAACGCTTGATGGCAAAGAAACTTATTGTCGATAGCGCGAAATGGTGGATTGATTTTTACGGCGTTGATGGATTTCGTTTTGATTTAAGCGGAATTATCACGGTAAAAACGGTTCAAGAAATCCTTTCTTACGCGAAAAAGAAGGATCCCTATTTCATCGCTTATGGCGAAGGATGGAACATGGGAGGGGAAGTAAGCGAACCCCTTTTGACGATGGAAAACCATTCTTTAGAGAAAGATTATGCTTTCTTTAACGATAAATATCGTGAGGCGATAAAACGTTATAGTTCTGGCGAACTTTTCGCGACTGGCGAGGCCAAGTTCGTCATCGCTGGTTCATCTATTGATTTTTGTGGAAATCGCAAAATGTTTTTAAGCGCTAATCAGTCAGTGAATTACGTAGAATGCCATGATAATGCGACTTATTTTGATTATTTAAATAAAGTTTTGCCGGATTCTTCACTTGATAAAAAACTTCTCCTTTGTCAATTTGCTTTGTCTATTGTTTTAACTAGCATTGGGGTTCCTTTTATCCATGCTGGAGAAGAAGTGGGCCAATCCAAATGGATGAATGAGAATACCTATAATGCCTCAGATTGGTATAATCGCTTGTCCTATAAATTAATTGATGAAAGAGCGACAATGGTGGAGCATCTCCGTTCTTTAATTGCTTTCCGAAAGAAAACGCGCTTTTTGCACACCTATGATCCGGAGATTTTGGACCGCTTCCTTGACGTGAATAACGATGGCGAGCTTTTGCTAGTTTCTATTTTAGGAGAAGAAAACGCCTCCCCATATAAAGAAATTCATTTCTTCTATAACCCAACCGATGTAGAATTATTCCATAAAACATCCTCTCGAGAAGTTGCTTTGTTTGGAAAAGCTGATTCTCTCGTCGCGACGAAAGGCTCTTGCGTTATTGTGCCTCCGCACAAATTCATCGCAACTGCCTTGCCGAAATAACGGCTAAAAACCCTGCGTTTCTATAGATACTTAAAAGGAGAAATCAATATGATTTCAAGTGTTTTCGTGTCGGGTAGAATTGGGAAAATTATTGATAGACATTTCCGATACGTTTTGGTTGAACGCCCTCTTGTGAACCAAGAAGGAAAATACCAAGTGGATGAAATTCCAGTGCGTGTTTCTTATTTTGCGACGGAATCTTGGATGAAAGAAAAAGAAGGGACGTTCATTGTTTTTAAAGGAAGAATCGAGAAAGACAAAAACGTTGGACTCGCTTTGGTGGTAGAACACCGAGAATGCTA
Organism: Caryophanales bacterium UBA6865; assembly: GCA_002449265.1. GTDB lineage: Bacteria > Bacillota_I > Bacilli_A > RFN20 > CAG-826 > UBA4951. The sequence goes on from DKCV01000021.1 coordinate 45,053, forward strand.
CGCACCAGAACTAAAACGGCAAAAGAGCGCATAATCTTTTACGATTAGACGTGATAAAATAATTTCATGTTCAAATATTTAAGAATCATTCTTTCCTGTGGATGGAAATTACTCTATATTTATCTTCGCTATATCGTTCGTTACGCGCGTCACCCAGAGCGCTATCCTTTAGAAGAACGTTACCGGAGGGTTAAAGAACTTTTCGGTGTTGTTTTAGATCACTTTCGTTTGGATTGGAAAATCAAAGGGCTAGAAAATATCCGTAAGCTCGAGAAAGAAGGAAAAACTTTTCTTCTTGTTCCTAATCATTTAAGCGATTTGGATGCGATTTGCATTCTTTATTGGTGTGAAAAGCCTCTCACTTTCGTTGCCAAAAAAGAAACGAAAAAATTCCCTTTTGTGGGAAAGGTCATTCAATCCATCGATGGGTATTTTTTGGACAGAAACGATCTTCGCGATGGCATTAAGATGATAAAAGACACCACAGAAAAACTCGCAAGCGGGAAATGCTCTGTTCTTATTTATCCGGAAGGAACAAGAAATCGCGAACCTTCTGGCCCTTTGGCGGTTTTTCACGCTGGCTCACTCAAAAGCCTATATCGAGCAGGGGCCCCAGTAATCGGGGTAGCTCAATATGGAACCCAATACCCTCTTCATGCCGATACGAATTTCAAACGCTATCCGATTTATATGACATTCTTCCCGCCAATTTATAAAGAAGAATACCAAAAATATTCGGCGGTTGAGTTTGCTCCGATTCTAGAAGAAATGATCGCAAAAGAAGTCTATTCGGAACGTGCCTTAGTGGATTCTTATTTCTTATTGGACGAAGAAAAGATTCCCTTAAAAGGAAAAAGCGCCAAAACGTTTCAATGAGATAAAGTCTCAGCGAATTTAACCGCGTAATCAAACGCGTCTAGTTGGCTTTTCTTTTCTTTTTCGTCTCCTAGATTTTCTCGATTCCAAATTGGGGCGTCGAGCAAATCTCCACCAAAAAAGAACGTGAAAAAGCGAAAATCACGGTATTCGGCGAGAGTTTCTAAGCCAGCGCACTCCATATCGACGGCGATGCATCCTTCTTTGACGCGGCGCGCCATTTCTTCCTTCGTTTCATGATAAAAAGCATCCGTTGTCCATGTTTTTCCTTTTGCCATTGGAACGTTTTCCTTTTGGAAGAATTTTGCCGTGATATCACTTGTTTTTATGTCAATATAATCGCTATTTTTTCGGAAGTGATAGGAAAACCCCTCATCGCGATAAGCACTAGTTGGGACAATGATTTTTCCTTTCGATATGCATTGATTCAAGATGCCACAACTTCCAAAGACAATAAAGTTTTTAGCGCCTGAAATATAACGAGCTTCGTCCATCATCATCCCAGCACTTGGCGCCCCGATTTGAGAAAGATAAAAAAGGATTCGAGTGCCTTTAATACGATATAAAGATGAGCGAGCGATAGATTCGCTGACTAATCCGACAATTTCTGTTTCATAGCGTTCCAGCGCTTTCTTTAAAACGTCTAAAGAGAAAAAAGCGATACAGGTGTCTCCATAATCGCCTTTACTAGAACAAAAATCTTTCGGACCCATGATTGGGGTCTCGCCCTCAATGTAACTTTTCGTAATCATCTATCTTCCTCCAAAAAAGAAGACGGGTTTTAGCCCGTCATTCCCAGTCCCTGCGTAATCCTTTTGGATAGTGGTTTTTCGCAATGCCTTGCGTAACTTTAACGTATCCAAGATTTCGTTTATCGTAGCTTACGATATAAAAGCCATCGCTTCGATCTAATTCAAACACATCACCATGAACATATTTCTTCGCGTCTTCTAAGGAAATCGGAATGCTATATTTGCTATCCAAGAAGTGGGCTAAATGGTGGTCAGGGATGAAAATATCGCGCATTTCGAACAATTTCACGCCGTATCGGAGCACATTAAGATGCGAAGTGTCGAAATGCTGATAAATGGAATAGAATTTATGGCGCATTTCCTCATTACTACGGTCAAGCAAACCGTATTCTCCCAAAAATTCTTTATAGCGGGGGTAAGAAAGAACTTCTTTTTTCGTTTTAACGAGTTCGCCTGGTTTTTTGAATAAGCAAATGAATTGGCCTTCTCCCTCAAAATGATTCGGGAATAAATGCACGGCTTCAGGCACTTCTTTGGTGCGATAAAAAGAAGGGTCGTCTTTTAAAGGAACGAGTTCAATTTCTGGATGGCGGTTCTTCATGGAAAGAATCACGTTGTCGTTTTCTTCGATATTGAACGAGCAAGTGCTATAAGAGATAGTGCCACCTGGTTTTAGCATCGAATAAGCTAGTTCAAGGATTTCAATCTGACGCTTGCTATTGCTTTTGACTTTTGTGTAACTCCAGTCTTTTTTCGCTTCGCTATTTTTGCGCATCATCGCGCTACCGCTACACGGTGCATCAACAATGATTTTGTCGAAGGTATCCTTAAAATGGATATAACTAAAAACGAAATCGTTACTTGCTACGATAATATCGCCTCTTCCCATGCGCTCCACATTTTGGCTCATGGCTTTGGCGCGAGGATAAGAAATATCATTACTGATGATGCAACCCTTGTCATTCATTGCCAAAGAAGCACCGATAGATTTTCCGCCAGGAGCAGCGCACATATCCAAGATGACATCGTCTTCTTCTGGATGGAGGAAATAAACAGGCATCATCGCGGCTGGATCTTCAATCGAGAATACGCCGTCTTCATAAAGCATGCTTTTTCCGAATTCATATTCAGATTTGTCATACAAATAGGCGTGTTCCACGAAAGGGTGTTTCTTCACATTCGGAAAACGGGAAAGAAATTCCTCATCGCTCATTTTCTTTGTGTTCAAAAGTAAGGCGTGGGTCACTTTCCCTTCTTCGATAGAGGCAATCAAGGAGTCAGCTTCGCTTTCAGGCAAATACTCAAGTAAACTTTCTTTAAATGTCATGGTGCTAATTATAGGCGAAAACAATAAAAAAAGATAGACGCTTACGATAATTGACAATCATTAAAATAAAGATTTTTTACCTCGAGTTTGAAGAAAACATCTAGCGCTTTATAATTGAAGCAACTAAATGAGGTAATACGCTTATGAGAATGGTTGATATTATTGCCAAAAAAAGAGATGGATTCGTTTTGTCCAAAGATGAAATTCATTTCTTTATCCAAGGATATACGAACGGCTCTATCCCTGATTATCAAATGAGTGCACTAGCGATGGCAATCGTTTTAAAAGGCATGAATAAAGAAGAGACCGCCAATTTAACGGAAGCCATGATGCATAGCGGCGAAATGATTGATCTTTCTTTGATTAAAGGAATTAAAGTCGATAAACATAGCACGGGTGGGGTTGGCGATAAAACTTCTTTAGCGCTTGGCCCGCTAGTCGCTAGTTGTGGCGCTAAGCTCGCTAAGATGAGTGGAAGAGGGTTAGGACATACGGGTGGAACACTTGATAAGATGGAAAGTGTCCCAGGAATGTCGATTTCCTTAACGGATAAACAATTTATTGACCAAGTAAATCGAATTGGTATCGCTATTATTGGCCAAACTGCTGATATTGATCCAGCCGATAAAAAGCTCTATGCACTTCGCGATGTCACGGCGACGGTTCAATCTATTCCTTTGATTGCGAGTTCCATCATGAGCAAAAAACTTGCTAGTGGCGCTGATGCGATTTTATTGGATGTTAAATTCGGTAGTGGCGCCTTTATGAAAACGATTGATCAAGCTCGAGAGCTCGCGACCTGCATGGTGGAAATCGGCGATTCCTTAGGAAGAGATACGCGCGCGATTTTAACCGATATGGACGAGCCGCTAGGCTTAGCCGTAGGAAATGCTTTAGAAGTCAAAGAGGCGATTGCGACATTAAAAGGGCATGGGCCAAAAGATTTTGTGGAACTTGTTGTTGGGGCAGGCGCAATCATGCTTGAGCAAGCTCATATTGTTTCTTCTTATGAAGAGGGACGCAAAAAAATCTTAGAAGCGATAGAAAACGGAAAAGGCTTTGAAAAACAAAAAGAATTCTTTCAAGCACAAGGCGGAGATGTTTCTTATCTTGATCACCCCGAAAAATTTCCTGTTTCAAAAATCGTTACCCCAATATTCGCTTCTACTGACGGGTATGTAAAACGAATTGATTCTTTGTCAATTGGTATCAGTGCGATGAAACTTGGCGCCGGAAGAGAAACGTTGGCCGACGTTATTGATATGTCTAGCGGTATCGTTTTAAATAAAAAAGTAGGGGACAAAGTTAAGAAAGGCGAACTACTTGCGACCGCTTATACGAATAAAAACGGTGTTGACGATGTTTATTCTGATATTCATAATGCTTTCGTTTTAAGCGATACCCCGCTTAAAGTTCGCCCAATTATTCACGAATATATTCACAAATGAGAGTTTTAGTTCAAGTCGTTAAAGAGGCTTCTGTCACAATCGAAGGAAAACTATATTCCCAAATCGGAAAAGGTCTTTTGCTTTTTGTTGGTTTTACGGAAGGGGATGACATTTCCGTCTTAGAAAAGATGGCAGATAAAGTCACAAAATTACGTATATTTGAAGATACAAACGGAAAGACAAATCTTTCGCTTCGTGATGAGTGCGGCGAAATCCTTTCGGTGAGCCAATTCACTTTATACGGGAACGCAAAAGAAGGGAACCGGCCTTCCTTTGTTGAAGCGATGAAACCTATGGATGCTAAAACGCTTTTTGCACTTTGGAATAATTTGTTGATACAAAGATTTCCTCACGTAAAAACCGGTGTTTTCCAAGCGGATATGAAAGTAGGTCTTATTAACGATGGGCCATTTACTTTATGGCTAGATAGTAAGGAGTTATGGGGGAAATGAGCAAAAAAGTATTGCTTGGTTTAAGCGGAGGCGTTGATAGTGCGATTGCCGCTTATAAACTGAAAAAAAGCGGTTATGAAGTCACTGGCTGCTTTATGCGTAACTGGGATGCGATGGCGAATAACGACTATTTAGGGAATCCTACCATCAATGATAATATTTGCCCACAAGAAGCCGATTATCATGATGCTCAAAAAGTTGCAGAGAAATTAGCCATCCCCTTATTAAGAATTGATTTCATTAAAGAATACTGGGATAACGTTTTTGCATATTTCCTTCGTGAATACGAAAGAGGCAGGACCCCAAATCCCGATGTTTTATGCAATAAATACATTAAATTTGATAGCTTTTTGAAGTTCGCTAACGAGAAAGGCTTCGATTACATTGCGATGGGGCACTACGCGAAAAAAGTGACAAAAGATGGTCATGCTTATTTAGCTAAACCTCTCGACGAGAAAAAAGATCAAACCTATTTCCTTTGCCAAGTTAATGAAGAGCAAATCGCTCATTCTTTATTTCCAATGTGCAATATCACGAAAGTGGAGTCACGAAAGCTTGCCGAAGAGCTCGGACTTACCGAAGTAGCTTCTAAACACGGCTCTACGGGAATTTGTTTTATTGGCGAACGTAATTTCCGCGAATTTTTGCATAATTATTTCCCAGCGAAAAAAGGTGATATTATCGATATCGAAAGTGGAAAGAAAATTGGTACACATATGGGTGTACTTTATTACACACTTGGTCAGCACAAAGGACTTGGCGTTGGGGGAGTAAAGGGACTAGGGGAAGAAGCCTGGTTTGTTTGCAAAAAAGATGTCAAAAACAACATCCTTTATGTCACAAACGGGGATGAAGACGAACACCTTAATAGCGATTCTTGTCTTGTAACCGATATTAATTGGATTGGTGATAAGCCTTTAAAGGAACTCCCAGTATTAGTGAAATTCCGTTATCGGCAATCTGATCAACCCTGCAAACTTCATTTCGAGGGCGATAACGTAAAACTCATTTACGATTCTCCTTACAAAGCAGTAACTCCAGGACAATTCGCCGCTTTCTATTTAGAAGATGGCAGAATGTTAGGAGGCGGAATTATTGACCAAATTTTCTATCACGGAAAACGAAATGACATTTGATTTTAGTGTTTATGAAAACGAAAAGACCTTCCAGAATTCCAATAAAGGGAATGAAGATCTCCTTTCTTTTTCTCTTATCGGCTTTTTCGCTTAGTGGTTGCAACCTAAAATGGAATTTGGTTAGAAACTCTTCTAGCGAATCGACGATAGAAGGGAAATATTCTCCGATTTCCTTCCATTTTTTGACGCTTGGAAATAGTTATAATGGTGATTCCATTTATATTAAAGCCGGGGATAACGATATTCTTATTGATGCAGGGAGCAGGAACAATAGTGCTCCTACGATCGAATCGTATGTTGATCAATATTGCGTAGATAAAAAACTAGAATATGTGATTGCTACACACGCCCATCAAGACCATATTGCTGCCTTTAGTGGAGACAAGGGAATCTTTGCAAAATACGATGTTGGGACGATTATTGATTTTGGTGAAACCATGGCCAGTACCGATATCTATACTAAGTATTGTAAAAGTCGTGACGAATCGATTAAAAAAGGTGCGAAATATTATTCAAGCAAGCAATGCTTCTATGAAACGGATGGCGCTCAAAAAGTCTATTCTTTAGGTGAAGGGCTTTCGATGCGAATTCTATATCAAGTAGCCTACGATAATACTCCAAAATATAGTGAAGAAAACAATAACAGCGTTTGTCTTCTTTTTGAACAAGGGGAGAAAAAGATGCTTTTTACTGGCGACTTAGAAGAAAAAGGCTGCAAGAGTTTGTTGGAGCATAACGAAATCGGGGAAGTTGATTTATACAAAGGCGGGCATCATGGTTCGATTAACGCAAACCCCGATTCCTTGCTGAGCAGCATAAAACCAAAAACCATTTGCACGTGCTGCGTTGCCGGAAGTACGGAATATACGCCCTACAAAGAAAATACGATGCCCTATCAAAGAACGATCGATAATTGGGCAAAATATACGGATGACGTTTATTTGACTAGCTATATGAAATACGATGCCGATTCCACTGGTAAAGGTACTTGTATGGATTTAAACGGGAACATAACTGTGAATTACGATAAAGCGGGGCAAAAAAGCGTTAAAGGGAGCGCCAGTTCAGCAAAATTAAAGGATACCGAATGGATGAAAAATAACCGCACCATGCCAAAGAATTGGCTTTCTTAAATTACGAATAATTTTGTGTAGTTTTTTTCATCCTCTTTAGAGATTATTCGATTTTCCGATTTTGAGTAGACTTTCATAATGTGATTTGAAATAGCGCGTTTATCGCAATATTTTACGTATCATTATGGTAAAACTCTTTCATGCTAGTGTGACCTTTTGCACGAATAAAATCCCTTTTGTCGCCTTAAAGGACATTAATCTCGCGTTTAAAGATAGGGGCCTATTTTTCATTACGGGAAAGTCAGGATCAGGCAAGAGCACTTTGCTTAGCGTGATTGGCGGATTATTATCCTTAACGAATGGAGAATACGAATTCGAAGGCGTATCCATAAAAAACTTTTCTAAAAAAGAAAAGGAAGAATTTTTAGCAAGCAAAGTCAGCTTTGTTTTCCAGGATTTTAATTTACTGGCTGATTTTTCTATCGATCAGAATCTTTTTCTCGCTGGCGCAAAAGAGAATGAAACCATCGTATCGCTTCTAGACCTTGTTGGTTTAGGAAATAAGCGGGAAGTTCCAATTTCCTCTCTTTCTGGAGGCGAGAGGCAACGTTTGGCTATTGCGCGCGCTTTAAGCAAAAAAACAAAAGTTCTTTTGCTCGATGAACCTACGTGCAATTTAGACACAAAAAACGCCGCAAAAGTCTTCTCTTTAATTAAAAAGATAAGCCAAGAGAAACTTGTTATAGCGGTGACTCACGATAGAAAAAGTGTGAAACTTTATGGGGATTATGAAATTCACTTGGCGGATGGAAAAGTGGAAGCAATTAAGAAATTCAAAAATGAAGTTTCTTCTAATATTTCTATCCCTTTCGCGAATCATAAACCGCATTTCTCGCTTTCGATGGGAACAAATTACGCATTTTCGTTACTAAAAAAGAAAAAAGGAAGAGTTACCCTTTCTTTTATAATTCTTTATTTGTCTTTGTCGTTGACAATATTGTGGAGCGTCTTTTTTCTATTCGATGAGAAAAGCGCTTTGACTAGTGCCTTTGAAACTTATGGAATCACTTTTGCTCCTCTTTATAAATTAGGAGAAAAAGATGCAAGTCAAAAGTTAATACTTCGTTATGGCAATGAAATGGCGGAAGGCTTAAAAGAAAGGAATATACCTTCTGCGCCTTTCGTTAATGTTACTTTCCCTAGTCACGAAGATACAAAATGTCGTTTGTTTGCGATTCGTAAGCCTGTTTTTATTTCCAACAAGAAAATCGAGGTTCCTAAAGATGGACATATCGTCATCTCTTCATCCTTAAAAGAAAAAATCGGAGATAAAAGAGAATTCGATATCCTTTTTCCAAAAGAAATTTACCGCCAAGAACACCTTGCCGTGGAAGGTGTTTTCTTATATTCACCAACTGATTCTTCTAAGAAAGACAAAGAAATTCAAAATGGGATAGGGGAGTTAAGTAGCGACAATATCGCCTTTATTTCCTTATCTCAATTTCATAAAAGTATCGCATCTGCAGCTGCTTTTGGCTTAGTCACGGCGGATTTTTTGCATCGCTATTCTCTATCGAGTTCTTCTCTTTATTCGAAGACGACTTCTTATTCACTTTACGAAGACACCACGCTTTTATTTGGCAATAAACCCTCTAAAGAAAATGATGTTGTCATTTCCTATTCTTACGCTTCAAGCTTAGTTTATGGAGAAGACGAAATGAAGGAAATGGTAGGCAAAATGTATTCTTATGAGAATTTTCAAAACATTCTTAAGTCGTTTTTTGAGGAACGAATGGTTGATCCTTTTTCCCTCTATAAAGAAGTGAGAATTGTTGGGATTTCGAAAGAAAATGAATCAATAGATGTTATGGTTCATCCTAGATTTTTTGAAAAAATAAAAGAAAAATTCTTATCTCATGCAGGAAATGGATTCTACGCTTTCGGTAATAACGCCAAAGAACTTGCAAATGCTATTGGAGGAACTAGCTTTCGCGCCGATTTAAAATTAGCGGAGGTGATATATTCCTTGTTTGATATTTTTACGAAACAGTTTTTCTTTGCTTCTTTAACAATATTCCTCGCTTTGATTCTACTTTCTTCATTGTTTTTAGGACTATTCTCCATTTCTAATGTTAAAGAGAAGGAAAAAGAATTCGCGGTTCTGAAGTCGCTTGGAATTAGGGAAAGTGAAATTTCGCGGATATTTTTCCTAGAAAATTCTTTTGTAATTTTCCCATGTCTTCTCCTTTCTTTCTTTTCTTCGCTACTCGTTGTGCGTTTGTTGAATTCAGTTTTTGCAACGTTATTACATCTTGATAAGCCACTCGTATTTTTCACAATTGGTGGAGACAATGTATTAATCCTGTTTATTGTTGTTCTAGCAGTCACTATTTTTTCTAGCCTTCTCCCGATCTTTAAAACAAGAAAAATGGATATTGCCCATATTCTTAAAGAGCTTGGGTAAGCAAATTTAAAGTAGAGTTTATTTGAGTTTTTGTAGAGATAATTCTATTCCTCGACAAGCTTATTTTGCCGATACTATGCTTGTTAGGCTCTAATGTTTTATTCGTGATGAAAGGAATGGGTCAAAACGTTCTCCTTCTTTTGTGATGTGAACCGGTTTGATAATTCTAAATTTACGATAAAAAGAATCTAACAAGAATTGGATGAACTAGAAAGGATTAGCTATGAATTGTTCGTTTTTCGTTTCCTGTATCAGCTTTGTGACTTTTTTGACTGGGTATCGTGGTATCGACCCCCATGATAAAAAATCTCTAAGAAATAATCCTGTAGATGCTATGAATTCTGATTCTCTTGTCCGTAAAAAAAGAAGCACTCCTAATACGAATCAAATGTTTTTAGAGGAGCTTCAAGCTCATGGCTTTGATATTGGGAGTGATTGGGTTCCTTTTGGGATGAAGGACAATAGGGTCGCTAATGGAGAATACAAATTTATTGAAGAAGGAAAAACAAGAATCAACTACGACATTTCTTATCAGCATGCTCTTTTAAGAAAAAATATTGATTACGCTGGAATATACTCTTTTGTCTATAAAATAACGATTGTGCCTTATCAGGTTAGGGATCATGGATTTTTTGGTCTGAATAGTTCTGGAGACGATTGGTATGTGAGGGGCGTAAACACTGTTGCTAGAGTCCGACAAGAAAATCGTATCACTTATTGGTCACCTCAAAATAAGGGCAGTATTAGGAATGGAACGCTTGGATTCAGCGCTGGAACTTCCGGAATAAATTTTTCGGTTCAAGTTCCTTTCGAGGGAAAAGAATTCGATGTTATTTCTAAAACAAAACCATCATCCTCGATTTATTCCACGGAATATATTGTTCGCGGTGAGGGGGATTTCGCACGAAACAGCGTGATGTTTTTTGGCTACTTTGTTTTTCTAGCTAATCGTGGCTCTCCACAAGTTGAAATAGAACATACATGCAAATTATTTGGCAAATTTTGGTATGGGACAAAAACCTATCAAATCAGTTGCATTTTCCCAGCATATAGAAATCAGTACTAATTGGTGTTTTTATGATTAAGCTCAGTCAAATCTCAAAAGAATATCAAGTAGGGAATTCCCCTTTCTATGCGTTAAAAAACATTAATCTATCATTCCCTAAAAAAGGATTATTTTTCATTGTCGGAAAGTCGGGAAGCGGAAAAAGCACTTTGCTTAGTATTTTGGGCGGATTGCTTACTCCTAGCTCTGGTAGCTACTTCTATGCAAAGAAAGATGTTACGAAACTTTCTAGAGTAGAAAAAGAAAAGTTTCTAGAGCAAAAAGTGAGTTTTGTTTTTCAAGATTACAATCTTTTGAATGACTTTTCATTGAAAGATAACCTTTTTTTATTAAGAACGAAAAACGAGGAAGAAATTTCAAAAATTTTAGATGTGGTGGGATTATCTAGCAAAATCGATACTCCCGTTAAGCTATTAAGCGGAGGAGAAAAGCAGCGTCTAGCCATTGCGCGAGCTTTGCTCAAAGAAACGCCCGTCGTTTTACTTGATGAACCAACAGGAAATCTAGATTCTAAAAATGCTTCTTCTATTTTCTCTATGCTGAAGAAAATTAGTGAAGAAAAGCTACTTATTGTTGTGACGCATGACTTAGAGGGTGCGAATCAGTATGGTGACGATTCCCTTTCTTTAAAGGATGGTGAGATTGAAAAAAATCTTCTTCTTCCTCAAAAAGCGAAATGTGAGAACACTCTTCAAAAAGAGGAAGAGCCGTTTTTCAAGGAAAAATCATCTTCTTTTCCCTTCTTTTTTCAATTTTCTTACGTCTATTCTTTACTGAAAAGGAAGTGGATACGCTCTTTATTTTCCATTCTCATCTTAACGTTTAGTTTATCGCTTACTTTATCGACGAGTTCCTTACTTTTTTATAGTGAGGAATTCGCTTTAAAAAGTGCGTTCGAAGAGGAAAGGATAAATATGTCTCCGATTGATTTTCCTCGGAACAAAATAAAATTAAAAGAAGGACCGTTTTCTGCTCAAAAAACAGTAATGCAAGGGCTTAACGAGACAAAGTTCCCTTATTTTCCGGCACTAAACGTTAATGCTATTTTTTCTGAAAGCTTAACCGCGCCATCTAGTTATGTTGTTGGAATTGATAAAGGCGTTCAACTCTTTGATCAAAGGTTTGAAGTCCCAGAGAAAAATGAGGCTGTAATTTCTTCTTTTATTGACGAGCTAAATCAGAAGAAAAAAGGAATCAAGATTTCTATTGGATCTCATTTAGAGAAGGAATTTAGCGTCAAAAGCGTGTTTGATTTTCCTAATGGAAGAGAAACTGCTAACGAGCTAAGAAACGGCGCTTTAGAAAATCGTCCCTCGCAAAAAGAAAATCCTCTTCAAGCCTTGATCCTTGTCTCAAAAAATAGTTTTAAGTCTTTCATTCACTCTTTCGATTCTCTTTCTTTGCCTGTTTCGAGATTTTTATCCTCGCCAAAATTCAGCAAAGAGCAATTAGAAAGCGGACTTAAAAATGAGCTTCTTTTAGCGACTTCTTTTTCGCGTTTTCCTTCTGATGCTTCTTTAGAATTCGGGAGAGTGCCCACCAAAGAGAATGAAATTGTTTTATCTAGTTCTTATTACGCGCGTTCTATCTCCAATATTAAAAAAGAGGATTTGATTGGCAAAACGCTTTATGTTCCAAGTTTAAAAGAATTTGAATCCCTTTGCCCCGAATTAAGATTCGCTTACCGCGTTGATTTGGCGGATGTTTCAAAAGAAGTGGTCGTTACTGGAATTATGAAAGTAGACGTTAATAGGGGCGCGAATGTCTATACGCATAAGGAGTTCTATAAAAAGTTACTCGACGAATATTCTCTTTATGGTCTTTCTTATTTTGCTTATGGAAATAGTGCAAACGAGTTAGCGAAAGCATTTGTTCATTCGCCCGTCCGTTCGAGTCTAGCTTTAACCAGCATGGTTTACCTATTAAAAGACGTAACTTCAAATAGTCTATTTCCGATTCTAGCAAGCCTTCAGCTTGCTTTCCTAACGATATCGTCTTTGTTTTTGCTTTTATTTTGTTTTTCGAATATCAAAGAGAGGGAGAAAGAAATCGCGATTTTAAAATCCTTAGGAATCAAAGAAAGAAAGGTCTCGAATTTATTTTTGATAATGAATGCCTCACTTTGTTTTATTGCCTTCGCTTTATCAATACTTCTTTCTTTCCTTTTAGTGACACTTTTCGATAAGGCATTCCGTTCTCATCCCAGCTATGAATATTCCTATTCGATATTATCGATAAAATTCTCCCATTTTGGAATTGGCGCTCTCGCTGCAGTAGTGATTCTATCTCTTGCCACGGTTTTCCCGATTTTAAAAGCGCGTAAAATGGATATTTATCTTACTTTGAAAGAGAAATAATTGCTTGGTCTTCTAAATTGATGCCCCTCTTTTATTTCTAATATGAAGTGATAAAATTTTGCTGTAGAAGTTAAGCCCATTTTTAGAGAGAGTTGCAGGGTGAAAAGACTCATTGGGCACGCCGCTTCTAGACAATGCGAGTAATGTCGCCGCCACTTAGCGTTAATAAGCAAGCAAGAGCACCCTTAGGTGAAGAAGGATGGTACCGCGCAACTGCGTTCCTTCGTAGATGGGTGTTTTATTTTTGGAGGAAAAACCATGAAACCATTATCAGGACAAGAAATCCGCATGAGATGGATCCGTTTCTTTGAAAGCAAAGGACATAAATGGCTCCCAGGAGTCTCTTTGATTCCTAGTGACGAAGATAAGTCGCTTCTATGGGTAAACGCGGGAGTCACCGGCTTAAAGAAATATTTCGATGGCAGCGAAGTTCCGCCTTCTCGCCGCATCGTCAATGTTCAAAAGAGCTTAAGAACAAACGACATTGAAAACGTTGGCCATACGGCTCGTCACCATACTTTCTTTGAAATGCTTGGTAATTTTTCGATTGGAGATTATTTTAGAAACGAAGTAATACCTTGGGCTTATGAAATCCTCACAAGCGAAAAAGTAGGATTTGGAATTCCTCCTGAAAAGCTTTATATGACCTATGAACCACATGATAAAGCAACTTACGATTTATGGGTTAAGTGTGGGATCGATCCAACTCATTTGATTCCTTTAGCTAGTAACTTCTGGGAAATCGGGAAAGGGCCTGGTGGACCAGATACCGAAATGTTCTTTGATCGTGGCGAAAAATATGACCCAAAGCATTTAGGCGTAAAATTACTACAAGACGATTTAGAAAACGACCGTTATATTGAAATTTGGAATATTGTCTTTAGCCAATACAATTGTGACCCCTCTATCCCAAGAGAAGAATATAAAGAGCTTCCAAGCAAAAACATCGATACGGGGTGTGGGTTAGAAAGAATCGCTTGCATTCTTCAAGGCACGGAAACCAATTTCGAGACCGATTTATTCGCTCCAATCATGGCGAAAATCGCAGAACTTTCCCATAAAAAATACGAAGGCGAGAACCTTATGAGCTTCCGCGTTATCGCTGATCATGCGCGTTGTCTTACCTTCGCTTTAAGCGATGGAGCAACTTTCTCTAATGAAGGAAGAGGCTATGTTTTACGCCGCATTATTCGCCGCGCGATGCGATATGGCCAAAAGCTTGGCATCGAAGGCGAATTCATGTACAAACTTATCCAAGTTGTCGCGGACAAATACAAAGATTTCTATCCATATTTGGAAGATAAAGTTGCGGAAGTCTCCAAAATGGTTCAAAGCGAAGAAAGCAAATTCTTGCGCACTCTCGCTAGCGGAGAAAACCTATTGTTATCCATGCTTAAAGGGAAAAATGAATTGACGGGCGAAGAAATCTTTAAGCTTTATGATACATACGGCTTCCCTAGCGATTTAACCAAAGAAATCGCTTCTGAATATCACGTTAATTGCGATATGGATGGCTTCCTTATCGCTATGAAAGCACAGCGAGAACGTGCCCGTTCCGCGCGAGGCGAAATCGACTCTTTCCATAAACAGTCTAAAGACTTATTAGCGTTCAAAACTAGTAGTGAATTCCTTTATGATGAAGACACTTGCGAGGCTAATGTGATTGGCTTATTTAAAGACGGAGAGAGCGTTGAAGCGCTTGATGAAGAAGGAGATGTTATTTTCTCTAAGACTCCCTTCTATAGCGAGATGGGCGGACAAGTAAGCGATACTGGCTTAATTCGTGGTGACACCTTTGAAGCGGAAGTGAAGCACGTTGGCACTGCGCCTAACGGTCAACATCTTCACCACGTTTTGCTAAAATATGGCTCTCTTCATGTTGCCGATAAAGTTCATTTAGCCATCGATAGCGATCGACGTCGCCTTATTGAACGTAATCATAGTGCGACCCATCTCCTTCACCGTGCTTTAAGCAATGTGTTAAAGAAACACGTTGATCAAAAAGGCTCTTATGTTGATGAAAACTACCTCCGTTTCGACTATAGCGCTGAAGCAAAATTAAGCGCTGGAGAACTGAATGAAGTTCAGTCCGAAGTGAATAAAAAGATTGCGGATGCAATTGAAGAAGTAACGAAGGTTCTTCCGCTTGAAGAAGCGAAAAAGCTCGGTGCGGAAATGGAATTCTCTGATAAATATGGTGCGAATGTTCGAGTCGTTACTTTTGGCAATTATAGTAAGGAATTCTGTGGCGGGACCCATGTTAAAAATTCTAGTGAAATCGGCTTATTCATCATTGAAAGCGATGAAGCGGTCGCTAGTGGAACTCGCCGCATCCAAGCCCGTACTTCTTTAGGCGCGATTCATTATTTGCATCAAAAGATGAGGCTACTTGAAGAAGCGGAAAATCTTTATTCAAGTGACGATAGCTCTTTCTTAGCGAGATTAACGAAGACCAATGAAGAAAAGAAATCGCTGGAAAAAGAAAATAGTGCCTTAAAAGCTAAACTATCTTCAATCGAAGCAAAAAATCTTGCCGAGGCTCCTTTAATTAACGGGATTCGTTACGTTGCTCTTGTGAAAGATGGCGCTAAAAAAGAAGACCTCCTTTCTTTGGCGGACACCCTTAAGAGCAAGGATAAAGATTATCTTTTGATCCTTCTTGGCGGAAATGAGAACGCTCGTCCAATCGTAGCAATGGTCGGCGGAAAGGCCTTAACGAAAGTCAAAGCGGGTGATATCGTAAAGGAAATGAGCAAAACTCTTGGCGGAGGAGGAGGCGGACGCCCTGAAATGGCGACTGGTCAAATGAAGACGAGAAACGGCTTTGAAGTGCTTGCCGCAAAATATTCATCACTTTTAAAAGAATAAGGAGTACATATGACTGAAATCACCGATAATAGCATCATCATTACCGATGATAGCGGAAACGAAGACGCTTGGAAAATTCTTTTCTACTATGAAAACCCAGAGCGGAGGAAGACCTTCTATTTCATCTATAAAGACGAAAATCCCGACGATTTGCTCGTTATGGCTAGTGAAGATGGGTCATCGCTCATTGAACCGACAGAAGAAGAGATGGAAGAAGCTTCTGAAATGTTAGAGACTTATGAAGATGATCCAAAGATCGCTTCCATCAAAAGCAAATGAGTCTTGTCTTTTTCTTTAGTGGAAAGAGAGTATAATTCGAATTGCAGTTTTTAGGAGAGTAATAATGGCAGAAGAAAAAATCGTCATGACCCGTGAGGGCATGGAGAAACTCGAAAAAGAATATCGTGATTTAATTGATAATCAACGCCCTGAAGTCATCGAAGAACTTAAGCTTGCTCGTTCTCAAGGCGACTTAAGCGAAAACGCCGACTACGATGCGGCAAGAAATAAGCAAGCCCAGATTGAAGCAAGAATTACCGAAATTGAGCACATCAAAGATATTGCCGTCATCATCGAAGAGAACAAGACAGGCAAAAAGATTAACCTTGGTTATACGGTGACCTTTAAAAAACTTAATGATGATAAAAAGGTAACGGTTCGCCTTGTCGGTACGATTGAAGCGAACCCGTTCAGCGAGATTCCTTCCATCAGCGATCAAAGTGCGATTGGCAAGGCCTTAATTGATCATTGGATCGGCGATAAAGTTATGGTGGAAGCCGCTAATCCATACGAGATTGAAATTCTCTCTGCTGAAATCACAAAATAAAAACGATTACTTTTTAAGCCAGTTCTACTTGGGACTGGTTTTTTCTTATAAAAATCTAAAATTTACAAATAAGAAAGAATAATTGATTTAAAACTATTAATTAGCAAATGTAAACTCAAAATATAACACTTTTTATTATTTTTTTTGTAAAAAATCCGATTTCTTGTCTATAGAAAAGTAGGAGGAAAAAATATGATAAAAGTTATTATCATTGTCGTTATCGCTACCTTAGTGGGGCTCGTCGGATTCGCGGCAGTGGACAAAGTCGCAGGGAATATCGTTGATCCTTCGACTTCCGAATCCTCTAGCCAAGATGATACATTTTCGGTATCGATTACTGGAGAAGTAAAAAGAACGGGCACTTATAACGTTCCCACCGGCAGCACTTTATTGACGTTAATCGAGGCCGCTAGTGGTGTGACAAGCAACGCCGATTCTAAAGCCTATAATACGGAGTTTTTGTTAAGCGCGGGTCAATCGTTCTATATTGCTCCTCTTTACGATAATAGTAACACCTGCTCCGTCTCTCCTATTGATAAAGTCAATATCAATAGCGCGGACAAGACAACGCTTATGAAAGTCAGCGCTTTTTCGTCTACCATCGCGAGCGCGATTATCGAATATCGAGAAAAAACCGCGTCTTTTGGGCGAATCGAAGAACTAAAAAATGTGACTGGGATAGGAAATGCGATATTCGCCAAAGCGAAAGATTTCGTTACCCTTGTGGACTAAGAAAAAGACGTTTGTCGCCTTTTTCCTACTATTAGGAATTGTAACCGGAAGCAATCTTGCTTTTTATTACCGAAAATTTTATCTTTTGCCCTTCTTTATCATCCTTGTTCTTTTATTTTCAATTTTTGCTTTGCGAAAAGGAAAGATGTTTTTAGGAATCTATCTACTTACTTCTCTATTTTCATTTTCTCTTCAAGTGATTTCCTTTCCTATCGAAGTGGAAGAAAAATGCGAAATTGTTGGCATGGTGATTGAAACAAAGAAAAATTATTTTTTCTTGAAGAGCGGGATTCATCGTTATTACGTCTACGAAAAAGATAATGAGAGGGAAATTGGCGATTTTCTTCTTATTAACGGCAAGAAAGAAGAATTTATCGAAACGAAATACGAAAGCCATTTTTCGTTTCAAGATTATCTTGCTTCGCGAGGAATCAAATACTCGTTGCGAGCTTATTCGATCACACCGAAATTTGAAATGCCATTTCGTCTAAGGAGCAACGAAAAGATATTTCTTTCCTATTTTGACGAAGAAACCCGCCCTTTATTAGATAGCCTTCTTTTTGATAAAAAAGACAGCCAAAGCGAATTCTTAACGCAAGCGACCAGCTTAGGAATTTTGTATCTATTTTCTAGTAGTGGCATTTATTTAGGCATTGCTCTTCGAATTATTGAAGGCACCGCTAGAAAGTTTCTAAGCGAGCGAGGAACCAAATATGTTTCTTTTGTTACTCTTATCCTTCTTTCCCCTTTTTATATCGCAAAACTAGGATATTATCGAGTTTTTCTTTCGCGAGTTATTGGCACAATCTATCAAAATAAAGAAGGCGGAATTGATGCTTTAGGGAAAACGTCGCTCGTTGGAATAATTCTTTATTTATTTTCTTTTCGCTCCCCTTTAAGAAGCGCCTATTTACTTGGAATAGGAATTTCTCTTAACCATTCTTTTTTGTCGACCATTATTTCTCGAATTGATTCAAAACGGAAAAGAAAAATTGTTTCTTCTTTTTCTTTCCATAGCTTTTTAATTCCGAATTTAGTTTCGAATTCTTCCATTCATTTATTCGCTTATCTTTATTCTTTGTTCCTTCCTTTTCTTCTTTTTCCTTTCCGGTTTATCGCAATCTTATCGTTTTTCACAATACCTTTCGTTCCTTTCCTTAATGGTTATGCGTCTTTATTGAGTTCTGTGCTTTCTTTCTTAGAAAAAATAGATGTCATTATTCCTATTGGTGGAGGGTCTAACGCATATTTGTCACTTCTCTATTATTGTTTTTATTATGCATTTTTCTATTTGAGTGAATGCGGCTTTAGTAAGGCAAAGAAAATGGCTCCGGCCTTATTCGCTTTCATTTTGCTAATTCGCGCGATGCCGATATCACAACATTTCAGCGATGAAGTTACTTTTATTAATGTGGGGCAAGGCGATGCGATTTTAATTCGCGAAAAAGGGAAAAGCGTTTTGTTAGATACAGGGGGCGTCACCAGTTTTGATTTAGGAAAAGAAGTGGATTTATCTTATTTATATAAACGACGGATTTATCATCTTGATGCCGTAATTGCTAGTCATGGAGATTATGACCATATAGGGGCTTATGCGTCGCTTAAGAAGCTGATTCCTATCAAAAATTATTATGATTCTCCTTCTTCTTTTCCGCTAAAAATCGGCAATATGGAATTTAAAAATCTTAATCTTTATGGAGGAAATGAAGAGAACGATAAATCACTTGTTTTGTCACTAAACCATTTAGGGAAAAGGTGGCTATTTATGGGAGACGCTCCTAAGAAAATCGAAGAAAAAATCATTCAAGATAATCCAAATTTAAGATGCGATGTTCTTAAAGTTGGTCACCATGGAAGTAATACATCTACTTCTGACTTATTTTTAAGAACAGTGCAGCCGAAAGTCGCAATCATTAGCGTTGGTGCAAGAAACAAATTTGGACATCCTGACCCAACAACTTTAGCAAAGCTTGAGGCGAACGGCATTACCATTAGACGTACCGATTTAGAAGGAACGATTTCCTATATTTCCTACATGAATTCTCCAATAAAAATATGATTAAATATTAGAATTAATGTGGTATTATTGGTATAATAATAATATCAAAAGATACTAATATTCGAGGTTCGTATATGAGTAAAATAGTAAATTCCCTTGATAAGAATTTCGATAGAGACACCATGATTATCAATCGTGATTCCCTAAGCGAATTAGACCAAACACGGAAGAGCAAGGGCCTATTAACGAGTCTAGAGATAAAAGAAATTCGAAATAGCTTAGGATTAAATCAAAAAGAATTTTCTTTGCTTCTAGGACTAGGCGAAATTTCGGTCGCCCGTTATGAAACGAAATTGATTCAGTCTCATACGATTAATGATTTATTCCTCAAAGCGAAAACTAATCCTCTTTTCCTATATGAAAAATATCAAGAGAATAAGAAAAACCTTTCTTTAGATACGAGAGAGAAACTTGTGAAGAAAATCAAAATACTTTCTTCTAATGAAGCAATGATTCGCCTATCCAAAGAGAGAGAATATCGCTTTTTAATGCTTCCGTATTTAGAAGAAAGCTCACTGGTAGGCGATACAAATTTATCGCTGAATGCAATTGCTTCGCTTTTGACTTTAGGGAAAGACGAAAAGGGTTCTTTGACAAGGAACCGTTTTGCTAAATTTCTCTTTTATTGCGATTTCCTCTCGTTTTCAGAAAATGGAAAAGGAATAACTGGCTTAGTGTACCGAAAGGCGATTGATGGAGTGGAGCCTCTATTCTACGACGATATTCTTTCTGACCCTCTTTTCAAAAAGACAACGCGCATTGTGTTTGATAAAAATGGTTCTTCTTTTTCGCAAGAGCGCATCGCTACCAAAGAAAAAATCACGATTGGTCATGAACAAAGAGAAATTGCTAAGCGCGTAAAAGAGCGCTTCCGCTTGCTCTCTGAACATGATTTTTCTCTTTATTGTCTTAATGAAAAACCACTAAAAAAGCTAAAGAATGGTGCTCTCGTGGATTATTCGCTTTCATTCACCTTAAGCAATGCAAAATAATTTGATTACTTCTATAATTGTTTTCGTATGATTCAAGTCGTTTATTCTAGTGACCCTCAACTTGCGCTTCTAGGGCTAAATAAAGTCATCAAAGCTACTTTTGGAGAAGAGCTTACTTCTTTGAATTCCGTAACTCTTGATATGAGCCAAAATACGATGGCTGATTTAGCGGAAGAATGTCTTAATTTGCCCCTTGGCTGTGATAAAAAAGCCGTCATTGTGAAGAATTGCTTCTTTTTGCTTCCTCCTTCTAGAGGTCGTAACGCCTTAAAGATTCAAAAAGGGGATAAAGAAGAAGCGTTCTTATCTTATTTGGATAATCCTGATCCCTTTATATATCTATATATGGCCGTTTATGGCGACAATATTGATAATAAAGGCAAATATGGACATCGTCTAGCTTCTTTAGGAATTAAGCCTAGCGCCGTTAATGCTTTTACCGAAAGCGATTGGAAAAGCTTCGTTCCTGCCTTTTTTGAGAAAAAAGGCGTCCGTATCACTACTGACGCCTCCAATGAACTAATTCGCCGCTTATCGATGGATTATGGTCGCTTTTTAGTGGAACGGCAAAAACTATTGAGCTATGCTTCTTTGACCGGAACATTAAATCTGGATGACATCAAAACGCTTATTTCTGAACCTTTAGAAGATAAAAGTTACATGTTATCTAATGCTTTAACGAAAGGCGACGTTAAAGAAGCGTTTCACATCTATAATGATTTGAAAATTCAAGGATATGATGAAGTCTCACTTCTCATTCAACTTGCGAATCAATTCCGTAAAATGAATATGGTTAGCTTTTTATTGAAGCAAGGAAAAAGCGACGGCGTTATCGCTAGTACATTATCTTCAATGAGAATGAGTGTTTATCAAGTTCGCGCGATTGGGAATAACTTAAGGAAGATGAAAATAAACGCTCCTTCTATTGTGCTAGAAAAAATCTATGAGACGGAAAAATCGATTTTTACGGGAGAAATGGACGCTCCTTTGGCATTCTCTTTGTTTTTGGCTAATTTTCCATTATGAAAATTGTAATCGTTAGTGACACCCATGGCGATATCGCTTCTTTGGAGAAGGTCTATTTACGGAAACAAAACGCTGATGTTTTTCTTCATGCTGGGGATAGCGAAGCACCTAGTAATAGCATCGCTCCTTTTGCCGGCGTTAAAGGTAACTGCGATGCCTATTTTGATGAATATCCAAAATTTCGACTTGTGAATACCCCTTTAGGAATTTTGCGAATCGAGCATCATCCTTTTTCTTCTCTTACTCAACTTGAAACACTAAAAAGGGATGATGTAAAAATATTCGTTCATGGGCACACCCATAAAAAAGAAGCCACTGAAATTGATGGGATTTATGTCTTTTGCCCTGGGTCTTTATCTTATCCGCGTGATAGTGAAATTGGCTCGTATCTCGTTTTGGATATCGAGAATAATTCATTAAATTACACATTCAAAAATATTTAACATTTAACACAAAACAAACGATATTTCCTTATATCTTTAATTATTGAATAAGTCATTTCTCATTGCTATAAATGGTGCAGATTCGTTTTGAATTACGTTTAAGGTTTTGCAATGAAAATACGTTTAGAAGAAGTCTCAAAATATTATCAAGATCAAGGGAAAAACGCCAAAGGCTTAGAAAATGTGTCTTTATCTTTTGAAACCAATGGATCATTTGTTGCGATTACTGGGGAATCAGGTGCTGGGAAAAGCACTTTGATCCGCATTTTGACCGGAATGGAAGATTTCGATGAAGGCGAAATCTATTTTGATGATATCCCTTTGGCGGGAATTTCCGAAAACGAGAAAAGCGAAATTTACGCCCGCTACATATCTTTTGTCTTCCAAGATTATAACCTCGTAGAAAGTTTAAAAGCGGTTGATAACATCGTCCTTGCTTTATTAAAGCGCGGGTATAAAGCAATAGAAGCGAAGGCGAAGGCTTTTGAAGCCCTCCGGAAAGTTGGGCTAGGCAAAAAAGAAGCGATGATGCGAACGTCGAACTTATCCGGTGGCGAAAGACAAAGAGTCGCCATCGTTAGGTCGCTTGTTTTAGATTCGCCCATCATTATTTTTGATGAGCCAACCGGGAATTTAGACCCTGAAACCGCTAGAGCGGTTGTAACCCTGATTGATTCGATTAAGGAAAATCGTTTGATTATTTATGTCACCCACGATTACGCTCTTGTTAAAGATATTGCAACGCGTCATATTTCAATGAGTGATGGACATATTACTCGCGATGAAACGCTTCGTACAAATAAAACGATTTCCCAAAGCTTGCCTGAGCCTACTCTAAAGAAAATGCTACCCTCTTCCTATCTTTACGCGAGCAAGGCGTTTGCTTTTTCGCGGATGGGAAGATGCGTTTCTACGATTCTAATTTTATTCTTTTCAACTTGTTTGACCTTCGGGGTCGCTAGTGGAGCGCTTTTCTCTTTCTTTGAGGATGCGAACATGATCACTGGTTTTCGAAAAATCTACCAAAGCGATGCTATTAATCGTGTCCCTTTAGGCAATCGCACGGATATTCGAAAGAGCGATCTTTCGATGCAGAATGAAAGGTATCTCGTGAATTATAAAGAAGGAAAAGATTATTACCGTGATCGCGGCGGGTATTTTCATTCCTTAAAGATAAATTTATTTCCCGAAAAAGAAATTGATCATCTTTTGGCTGATACTAGAAATTCTTTATTTTCTTCTTTGCTAACTCTTGATTTTAATTTGTCTTTATACGCGCCGAATCACGCAACAAGCATAATGAAACCTAGCTCTAATAGACCCTTAGAATGTTTTCCCGTAAAAATCTATTTTTACGATGATGGCGAATTTAATAAAAGTAGTTATGGAAAGGCTTTTGGAGTCAATAAATTAATATCTTTAGAGGATGAGCACTTTTTAGAAACGGGACTTAGTTTCGATAATTCTTCCGCTAAAGAATGCGGAAAAAAGAATGATGAAAAAACGTTGGAATCACTTTTGAAAAGCGCTCCAAAAATCTATATCGAGGAAGTTCTTTTAAGTAAAGATCCTTCGTTTATCCATTCGAAACCACTTATCGTTGGGAACCAGGATTTGCTTAAAAAAATGCATGATTATCTATCGCTTAATGTGGAAAAGCTTTCGAATACTTATTGCAAACAAGGGCGATATTTTTCTTTTCGTCATTCACGTTTAATCGATGGAATCTCTTTTAAAGCTTTAAAACTATGTAACGATAATGCTGTGGAAAAATCTTGCCCAGTTGATTTTTATATGAAAGATAACCCGATATTCTCTTTTGAGGAAAATGAAATTTTGGTGCCATCTTCTTTCCCAATCGATTCTTCCTATTTTTCTTTAAAAGGGATGAAAATCCCGCTCTCTTTCTTTTTAAATCATCAGAAGAATTTTAAAATTACCCCTTCAAAAGAAGTGTGTGACGTTTTCTATATACCTTCTTCTTACGAAAATGGACAATTTTTGTTTGACTTCATTATTCAAAAGGGAGGTTATGACTCCTTTTACTGCGCAAAAATAGACATTGCAAAAGATATCGCCAAGAAGGCTAATGATAACGGGCAAATGAGTGCTTATTACTCGCCTTTAGTAGAACGGAAAGGGTATTATCCCGTCATTGACTTCTCTAGAGTGAAATTAGACAAAAAGTTAAACGCGTTTTTTAATGTTTTATTTTTCTTTTCTCTTTCTGTTCTCATCAATCGCCTAGGGTGCTCGATTCTAGCAAAATTCTATTTTCGAAAAGATTATGACCAATCTGTACTTCGCTGGATTGGCTATAGCAAAAAGGACATTGCTATTACCAATGCGACTCAATTTTTGACCATCGAAAGCATCCTAGTTTTTACGATTTATCCTTGCTTGCTTTTATTTAATAAAGAATTGCTCACCGTGTTTTTGGCATTCCCTTGGACTTATATTGCCGGGGCTATTATGGGATTATCGTTTGCGGTAATGGCCTCCCTCCCGAAAAAAAGAAAAGAAGGTAAAAAAGAATGATTAAAATTGATTCCGTTTCCAAAACATATGACAAAGGGACTAGAAAAGAAAAAACTGTCCTTGACCATGTATCTTTAGAACTTCCTTCGGCTGGATTTGTCTTTATTGTGGGGGAATCTGGCGTAGGCAAGAGCACCATTCTTAATGCGATTGGGGGATTAATGCGTTATGAAGGGAGGATATTATTTGACGAAAAAGAAGAAAATATCGAACTTTATCGAAAAAGGAATATTTCTTATATTTTTCAGGATTTTTTGCTCTTCGACGATTTAAGCGTGCGTGAAAATATCAAGATCGCTTTGAATATTGTCAATGTGTACGACGAAGAAGAAATCACAAAACGCGTTCAACTTCTTTTACGCGCGGCTGGGCTAAAAATTAAAGCAGAGCGTAGGGTGGGCGCTTTATCATTAGGGCAACGTCAACGTGTTGCCATCGCGCGTGCTTTAGCTACCTCTCCAAAGATTATTCTTTGTGACGAACCAACGGGGAATCTCGATACCAAAAACTCAAAAAACATCATGAATATTCTCCACTCTTTGAGCAAGAGAAGGCTAGTAATCTGCGTTACCCATAATTTGAATTTATTGCAGCTATATGCCGATACGGCTATTACGATTGAGGACGCAAAATTTAAGAAAATAACTTCTTCTTTAGGAAAAATCGAGGATTCCTATTTAGAAGAGCCGATCGCTCTATCTTCTTTAAAAGAAAATGTATTTGATTCTGAAGACGTTTTATTGAAGGTATATTCGGATAAAAAGGGTGAAAAAGCTGAAATTAAGATTATTAAGCGCAATGAGAAAATTCTAGTTGTAGGGGAAAATCTCGTGTTGATTAAGCCGAGTGAAGCAAAGTTTTGCTTTGAGAAAATAGAGAACTCGCAAGAAAAAGAAGAACTAAATTCTCCGATAGAGGGAAACCAACTTATTTTTGAAGAGAGAAACGAAAAAAGAAAAAGAATGGACGGGCCTTTCTTCACGACGATTAAAAAGAAAATTCTCGAAGGAAAAAGGGAAAAGAAGGGATTGATCCGCTCTTTTATTCAAACCATTGAATGTCTTGCTCCATTAGCCATTTTTGTCCTTTTAAATTTTGGCTACGTTGCCGTTCAAGAAATGGATGAACAATTTCAAGGGATTTTTCTTGAACAGAATGCGATAAGCTTAATTAGAGAAAAAAAGGAAAGTAATAAAAGCGATCCTCCGAAGGAAAACGCTTTATCGAGCGAAGATATTTATAAGATTTTGACCGATGATAATGGGATTGTCGATGCACCGATTGAACACGCTATCCGCGTAAGCAATTTTTCTTTTCAATTTGATGTTAATCAATATCTCGTTGATCCTTTAAAAGGTCTGGACGTGCAACAAATTGCCTTCTTGCCTTTTGAATCTTATCGAGAAATTCCTTCCTTCTCTTTCCTAAAAAAGTATGATTTAGGGAATAATGAAATCATTTTCGATGATTCATTAGTTAAAGATAGTGGCGCTTTACCATGTTTTGGTGGAGTTTCTCTAAAGAAGAAGGTTATTAATTCTTCGTTAACGTTTCGTGAGCCTCGTTATTCGATAAAAGAAGCTTTTAACCGTAATCTCAAGATTGTTGGTTTAGAGAATACGCCGATTAGTAGGGGCATTACGAAATATTTATCACTCTCAAGAATTTCGTTCGCGTTTGTCAAAAAAGAATTGCTGTCTTTTCTTTCCAATGTCTCAACTTCTTGTCATTATTTTTTTGATTCTCCTTATGGGGTTCCTAAATTTCCTTCTTTTGAAGGATTCCGTTTTTATAGGCTTAAAAGCGAAAAAGATTTAAAGAACCAAGAATATCATTTTTATGATGCGAGAACAGGTGATAAAGTGACAAATTTACCCGCTTTTGATCACAAAATCCTAGTGGGCGCTTATCGTCAAAATATTCCGTTAGCGTTTTGTTCAAAAGAAGCGTATGACGAAATTGACAATCTGAGAAATGACCTTCATGTCCTTTTTAAAAGCCCCTTCAGTATCGTAAAAAGAAACGCGGAGAAAGAAAAAGCGATTTATTTTTTAGACATTCATCCTCCTATAGGCAGGGAACAAGATGGTAGTGATGTTTTTAAAAGTTCTTTGGCCTTATTTTTTAGGAATTTCATTAAAAGCAATCTTATTTGGAATCGATCTGACAAAATTGAAATACCCGTTGTTCCTTCTAATGAGGGAGTGATTCCAATCGTGCTTCCTAATTCCATGAAAGACTTTTTCCCGGATATGGATGATAAAGATTTTTCAAATTTTTCTTTCGAGTCATACTCGCCTTTCAATCATTCCGCAAGCACGATTAAAGTTGTCGGGAAATATACATCGAGTAAATCGCATGATCCTATCGCGATTAGTAGAGAAACTTCTTTACGTTTGAAATATGGCCCAAATTTCCTTACGAATTTCAAAATTCCTGATGGAGAATCCGCGATTGAAAACGCCATTAATGGTGGCCAGACTTTCTTTTCTAAGGACATTAGCAAAACAAAAGATTATTTTAGGAAAAACTTTCATAAACATGGAATTAAGGCGATTTCAGGTCCCGAGGTTCATTCTCACTTAGTACAAAAAAACGCGGCCTTGATTCTATCAATATTTTTGCCATCAATTAGCGTTACGTTCATCGCTTTAGTGACTTTAAGCGCGCTTGACGCGATTGGAAAAATCAATCGAGAAAAGTATAGAATCGGTGTCTATCGCTGTATTGGCAAAGCGCGAAAAGATATTTTTAAGGACGAAAATGCGACAACTATGGCTGAGGGAATATTTTATTGCTTAATCCCTTGCGTTACGTTGTCTATCGCTTTCTCTTTCTTTTATTTATATGCTTTGAGTTGGCTTATCTTCCCGTTTTTCTTAGCTTATTATATCGTAGTTTTCCTTAGCTCTAGTATCCCACTTTGTTTGCTTTTAAGAAAAGATCCAATCGATATCATTCATTCATTGCAGTAGTGGCTTCCTTGCTACTAAGCATAAAAAAATCCCCGCTGGGGGGATTTTTCAATTTTTGAAGTTAATTTATTTAATTTCACGGACAACGCGAGAGAGGTGTGCTTTCTTGCGATTAGCACTATTGACGGTAATCGCGCCATCTTGAGAATATTTATCAAGAAGGGAGATTGCAGCGCGTAATGCTAATTCAGCTTCTTCTTTTTTGCCTTCGGCTGCTAAAGTCTCGACCTTTTTGCTTTGCGTACGGATTTCCGTTTTACGAGTGCCATTTAATTTGGCGTTTCTTTCATAAATTTCGATGCGTTTTTCTTGGGATTTGATGTTTGCCATATTCTTACTTCCTAAAAAATGTATAAATTCTTATGCGTAGCGATTATAGACTTCCTAGAAGGAAGAAACAACACTTTTCCTACTTCTAAGGTCGCAAAAAGGTTATCTTTCTTTTTCGTTTTCGGGGTGAAGGAGGAGAAGAATTTCTTCCACAAAATCGTTGACGGTCAATAATCTTCCATAAAGGTTGACTGGAATAGTTACTTTAAAGGAGCGATTGATATCTTCCACTAAAGTGATATAGCTCATGGAATCTCCGCCTAAATCCCTACCAAAATCGGCTTCATCGTCAATCTTGAATAGTGGAATCATCAACGTGGAGGCGAATTCGTTTTTGACGCCTTTTGTGATTCGCTCGACTTCTTTTTGGTCGTAACGTGAAAAATGGCGAGATGCTTTTTTCTTTTGCGTGACATTTCCTTCTGGATCGTAAAAGTCATCCATATCGCCTTTTTCTAGAGCGTCTTTTAAGACGAAGCGCTTCACTTTCATGTTATTCGCTAAAGGCATCGAATGCTTGTAAATCAAAAATCTTTGCACCTTCTTTTCGTTTGCTAAGGTTGCGTTTATCGTTTTTGCATCCGCGATGATAGAAGGGAAATCATCGCTCGTTACGGAATTATCCAACTCGAAAATTAGGGTAATGTCTTCTTCGCTTGAATCTTTCTTTTTGATTCCTAAAACGACATCATTGACAACATGGCGGATATTGTGGAAATAAAATTCGATTTCATCAGGATAGACGTTTTCCCCATTGCTATTGATGATGACATCTTTCATACGCCCTTTGATGTAATAAGCGCCTGTGGAATCCTTTTCGGCGATGTCGCCTGTATGGAAATAGCCATCGTCAAGAGGTGTTTCTCTTTCTTCTCCGCCAATTATCTCGCGAATATGAATCGTAGGCGTTTTGACGAGCAATTCTCCTTGGCCTTTCCCTCCGCCTGGGATTGATTTTAATTTAAAAGTAACTCCGTGTAAGGGGTGACCAATCGATCCGCGAAGTCTATCTTCAACGCGTGGAGAAAGTTCAACAGATACAACCCCAAGTTCGGTCATGCCGTAGCCGTTATATAGGGGATATCCTAAACCGTTTATGAAATTAAGTGTTTTCGCGTTGAGGTATCCACCTCCGGAAATGCAATATTCAACGTCTTTCCCTAAAATTTTCTTTCGCAACATGTTTTGGATGAAATTAAATGAAGCAAATCCGGCTTCTTCTTTTGAAATTTTACCGGTATTATAGGCGATCATCCTTCGCAATAAATCGGCGTTTTTCGGATTTCCTAATTCGATGGTTCTTTGGGCTTTTTGCGCAACGGCATCCCAAAATAAGGGAACGCTATAAATGTGCGTACATCTTCCGATTTTAATCGCGTTTAAGACATCCCGGTTCGAGGAAGAGGAGGGATAAACCAAAGCTTTCCCATAAAAGGTGTACCATAAAAATACGGCAACAAACCCAAAAATGTGATGGAATGGAATCATTGCTAGATTTCGTATTTTTCCAGGGTGCATGATGGTGCAGGTTTCATTCGGCATATCTAAAGCGGCCGCAATCTGATTACACATCGCGTTGCCATCACTTACCATCATTTTTACGTTGCCCGTTGTTCCGCTTGAGCAAAAGATTACTTCGTTTCCCCAGCTAGGCGTGAAATTGTAATTTGGTTCGCTTTGGGTGATTTTGCTAGTGCGGAAACTAGGAACGCTATAGGAAGTTGCTTCGTTGAAAATAATTGCTTTCGCTTTCGCTTGCTTTAATAAATTCTCGGTGTTCTCGTGTGGGAGTTTGGCATCGATGAGTAATGGTGTATGACCCGTCATCAAAATCGCCCAAAACATGTGAGGCCAAGTAGGGCAATTTCGAAGTTTTAACGCAACGACCGAACCGACGGGAACACTAGATAGAGCCGTTGCCATTCTTTCGGCTAGATGATAAGTGATTGTCTTATATTGCTCGTAATTATATTCGTAACGTTTATCGTCCTCATCAAAATAAATCGTCGAGATATTTTTGCCATGAGAATTCATCGTCATTTCATAAATATCGTGAAAGGTTCGATTGGTGTTTAATAGGGCTTTGGCCGTATCGAGTAATCTTGCGACTGGTTCCCTCTCATAATGTTTCATATTTATTGCCTATTTTTACTAAAGTAAATCATTTATCACTCTTAGCACCATATTGTAGCGGATTTTCTCTCTCCCTCGCTATAATAAAAACTATCGGAGGTTTTTCGAGGATGCGTTTTCTTAAAAATAGTGATGTTAAAGTTCTATATATGGGCACTCCAGCGATGTCTAGTAGGGTATTAGAAGCATTGATTGAAGCGGGATATACCATCGTTGGGGTTGTTTCCCAAGAAGATAAAGCGGTGGGGAGACATAAAATTCTAGAAAAAACGCCAACGAAACTTGTTGCAGAAAAATATAACATTCCCACTTTTGAACCCCATAAAATTCGTGAAGATTATGATTTTGCCAAATCGCTTGATTTCGATGTCATTGTCACAATGGCGTATGGCCAAATTATCCCTCAAGGATTGCTCAATCTTTCTAAAATTGGTAACGTCAATCTCCATGGCTCAATCCTTCCGAAATATCGCGGAGCCGCTCCAATCCAACGCGCGATTATGGATGAAGAAAAAGAGACCGGAATTTCGCTTATGGAAATGGTTGCAGCGATGGATGCGGGGGATGTCTATGACGTTTCAAAAGTTGCGATAGATCCTCTTGATACCTATTCTTCTTTGGGGAAGAAACTAAGCGAAGTCGCCGCGAATTTAATCGTTATGGATTTACTAAAATACGCTAATGGTGAGCTCATAGCACATAAACAAGAAGAATCGCTCGTAACGATTGCTAAAAAAATCGCTCCTTCCGAGGAACGCATTCCTTTAAATTTGGACGTAGCAAAAACTTCTTGCTATCTCCGCGCTTTAAGTGAAGAACCAGGCGCTTATTTCCTTTTAGGAGATAAAAAACTTAAGGTTTATGAAGCTCAAGTGTTTTCAAATGAAATTGCAGGGGAAGTTGGCTCCATTATTTTTAATAAAAAGCATTTCTTATTACAATTAAAGGACGGCATTTTAGAACTACTATCCGTGCAACTTGAAGGCAAAAAGAGAATGGATGGCGTTTCTTTCCTACAAGGCGCACATCTATTTAACGATGCGAAACTTTCCTAATTATAAATCTTTAAAAAGTTCGATAGTTTCTATTAATATTGCTTGTTCAAAGACAAGGTTTTCCTATGATATAATTTTGACTAGTTTTTAGGAAGGATAACGAATGAATAAAATTGCAATTTTGCTTGATAGTACTTGCGACATGACTATCAACCTTTTACATGAATATGATATTGATTATGTTCCGATGGGCTTTTCCATTGGTGATAAAGAATATTCCGCGCTTCTATCTTGGGACAATATTTCCCCAAAAGAATTTTATGAAACGATGAAGAAAACTCGCGTTTATACGAACCAAGTCAAGGACGTTGATTTCGAAAAGAAATTCAATGAACTTCTTGATCAAAAGAAAGATATTTTATATTTAGGATGTAGCAGTGGCTTATCTAAATCGGTCTCTCGCGGAGAAGTCATCGCGCGCGAAATCATGGCAAAACGTCCTGGCGCTCAAATTCGCGTCGTTGATTCCTTAATTTCTGGAATGGGACAAGGACTATTAGGAATTTACGCCTCCTCTTTGCGTAAAGAAGGAAAAACGCTTGATGAGATCGTTTCTTTATTGAAGGAAAATCGTCTTAAATACAACCAATGGGGAACCGTAGATGACCTTAATTATTTAAAGAGAGCAGGACGCGTGAAGGCTAGTGCCGCTTTCTTTGGAAATATTTTCGGAGTTAAGCCGATTATCATCAGTGATATCTGTGGCAGCAATTTCGCTTATAAAAAAGTGAAAGGGAGAAAAGCATCGCTAGAAGAAATCGCCAATTCGGTTGCGAGCAATATCGTTGATCCAGAGAATCATTACGTTGCGATTTCCCATGCGGACTCCGAAAAAGACGCTCTTGAATTAAAAAGCTTAATCGAAAGCAAAATCAAAGTGAAAGGCTTCTATCTCACTCCTTTAGGACCGATCCTTGGCGCTAGTTGTGGCCCTAATACGATCATTGCTTTCCATTACGGAAAAGAAGTCACCTTAAAAGGCGAATAGAAAATCCATGGATAGCAAAACTCTCTCGAGTAGCGATTTTATTCGTTTGCTCAAAAAGGGATATGAGGCCTTAGCGAATAATTATGAAGCCATCAATGACCTCAACGTTTTCCCTGTGCCAGACGGTGATACTGGCACAAACATGAAAATGACCTTCGCTGGTGGTCTTCGCTCCATTGTTAAAAGCGATGATTTAGGTTCGTTAGCGGCTGATTTTGCACGCGGTTCTTTATTTGCGGCCCGTGGGAATAGTGGCGTTCTTTCTAGCCAATACTACAAAGGAATCGCTGATGGGCTAAAAAACAAAAAGGACGCTAGTGTCGCTAATTTCGCTAAAGCAATGGTAAGCGGATATAAAGTCGCTTATTCTTCTATGGCTGATCCTGTGGAAGGAACGATTCTTACCGTTGCTAGAGAAGGCATAGAAAACGTTATCAATAATCCCAAGAATCTAAAGGATTTCCCAACCTTTTTTGCCTCAGTTGTAGAAGCGATGAAGATTTCTTTGGATAATACCCCAAATCTTTTACCCGTTTTAAAGGAAGCCGGTGTCGTTGATAGTGGCGGAAAAGGATTACTTACCATTTTCCAAGGCTTTTTGAGTGCATATACTGGTAAAGAAGAAACCTCTTCAGAAATTGATGCAAAGCTAGAAGAGCATCTTACTAGCAATCTACCTTCTCCAGTCGACTGTAGCGCCTTTAACGAAAATAGTGTTCTTGACTATGGTTATTGCACCGAATTTTTGTTGCAGCTTCTCTCCTGTAAAATCAATGTCAAACGCTTTTCAATAAAACGTTTTATCGCTTGGCTAGAAGAGCATGGTAATTCCATTGTTTGCTTTCAAACTGGCACGGTTGTGAAAGTTCATATTCATACGAAAAAACCTTACGAAGTGATTCATTATGCCCAAAAGTATGGGGAATTTGTGGCCTTTAAGATGGAAAATATGACGCTTCAGCATAATGAAGTCATCATCAAAGAAGAGAAGAAAAAGAAAGAGCGCGTTCCTAGTGCGATTATCGCGATTGGACAAGGGGAAGGCATTAAAGACCTTTATCACTCTTTAGGCGCGGATATTGTGCTTGATGGCGGGAAAACAATGAATGCTTCTACCGAAGAAATCATTGATGCCGTTAAATACGCTAACGCGGAGGATGTTATTCTTCTTCCAAACGAAAGCAATATTCTTCTTGCGGCAAAACAAGCGCAAAAGCTTTATAAAAAGTGTCGCATTCACGTTGTAGAAACCAAAAATCTTGTCGAAGGATATGTCGCTTTATCGATGCTACTAGATAAAAATGATGTCCAAGGAAGTATCGATGCGTTTAATGAAGCGATCGAATCATTAGATTGTGGCTTTGTTGCTTTAAGTAACCGCGATGTTGAAATCGAAGGGAAAATGGTTCCTTCTCATACGTTTATTGGGGCGATGAAAAAAGAAATTATTGCGAGTGGGGTAACCGCGGAAGAAACCTTAATTTCTTTACTTTCTCATGTCCAAAATCTTGAAAATAAAAGCGCCTTACTTTTAATCCGCGGAAAAACAAGGAAAGAAGAAGACGCGAATAAACTCCTTGAAACCTTAAAAGATAAATACCCCGATTTAGAAATTGGCTTACTTAGTGGTGAGCAAGAAGTTTATGATTATTTAGTAGGACTTTATTAATTTATGGACCAAAAATTAGAAGAAAAGAAAATCGCGAGCAAAGAAATCTATCGCGGAAAGATACTTGATGTATTTGTCGACGACGTCCTTCTTCCGAATGGCAAAAAGAGCACGCGCGAGCTTATTCGGCACTGTAAAGCCAGCGCCGTCCTCGCCTTCGATGATAATGGTAACGTCATCTTAGAAGATCAGTTCCGTTATCCTTATAGCGATGTCATTACGGAAATCCCTGCAGGTAAAGCAGACGGGGATGAAGATCCCATCCTTACGGCAAAACGCGAATTACTTGAAGAAACTGGTTATGAAGCAAATGAGATTTCTCTATTAGGTGAATTCTATCCATCTGTCGCTTATACCGATGAAGTGATTTATCTATATGAAGCCCATTCCTTAAAGAAAAAGGAACAGCATTTGGATGCCGATGAGTCTCTTTCCTTCTATTTTAAAAGCTTCGACGAATTCAAACGTATGGTGCTGGAAGGAAAAATTAAGGATGGCAAGACGCTTGCCGCCTTAACTTATTATTTATTGAAACACGCGATGTAAATTTCATCGGTTTCTCTTTAAGGAATTTTATGAAAACATCCCAAAAACTAGTTCGTGATAATATTCCTTCTCTTATCGAAAAAGATGGAAAGACAGCAAAAACGAGAATTTTAAGCAAAGAAGAAACTCTAATTGCTTTAAAAACTAAGCTTTTAGAAGAAACGAACGAATATCTTTCTTCAGAGGAGTCTTTGGAAGAACTCGCTGATATTGAAGAAGTGGTATTTGCTCTTGCTTTAGAAAGTGGCCATTCCTTAGAAGAATTAGAACAAATACGTTTAGAGAAAAGAAATCGTAATGGTGCCTTTACTAAACGTATCTTTCTAGAAAGCGTCTCCGAATAAAAATAGGGTCTAGCGTTAATCGCTTGACCCTATTTCCTTACTTTAGAAGCGAAGCTTTTTATCGATAGAATTACGAATCAGTTTCACAAATTCATCCAAAGTAACGGTGATTTGTTTTTCGCTTCCGTAGATTCGGTAAGTAACTTCGTGATTCTCTTTTTCTTTGTCACCGACAACAAGGGTATATGGAATCTTTTGCACTTGGGCATTTCTTAATCGATAGCCTAATTTTTCATTGCTGTCGTCTAATAAGACACGCACTTCACTTGCTTCGAGAGCTTGTTTGACCTCCTTAGCGTATTCGAGGTGGGCTTGATTGCTCACAGGAAGCACAATTGCTTGATGAGGCGCTAACCAAGTCGGGAAAGCCCCTCCATAGTTTTCGGTGATCACGCCAATAAAGCGTTCAACTGAACCAAAGACAACGCGGTGAAGCATATATGGCTCTTTCTTTTCGCCGTTTTCATCGATGTAGAAGCAGCCAAAGCGGTGCGGCAAATTCACATCGAGCTGGATGGTGCCACATTGCCAAGTTCTACCCATTGAATCTTTAAGCTTAAAGTCAAGCTTTGGCCCATAGAATGCGCCATCGCCTTCGTTGATTTGATATTCGTGGCCGCTATCTTTGCACGCAGTAGCGAGGGCTTTTTCACTTTGATCCCAGAATTCTTTGCTTCCGATATAATCATCTGGACGAGTACTTAAAACAATCTTGTAGCTTAAGCCAAAGACTTTATACACTTCGTCTAATAAGCCCATGATGTTTTTGACTTCGCTTTCGATCTGATCAGGGCGAATCATGATATGAGCATCGTCTTGCGTAAAGGCACGCACTCGGAATAAACCATTTAAAGCCCCACTCGCTTCGTGACGATGAACGTGGCCTAATTCCGCATAGCGGAGTGGGAATTCACGGTAAGAGTGGATATCGTTTTTATAGACAAGAATCGCGCCGGGGCAATTCATTGGCTTAATCGCGAAATCCTTGCCATCGATTTTGGTGGTGTACATGTTTTCTTTATAGTGATCCCAGTGCCCACTAGTCTCCCATAATTCGCGTGAAAGCATCGTAGGGCTTTCAATTTGTAAATAGCCATGCGCGAGATGAATTTTTCGCCAATAATCGAGAAGAGCATTCTTTAATAGCATTCCATTTGGTAACCAAAACGGGAAGCCAGGGCCATAATCACTAATCATGAATAAGCCTAATTCTTTGCCTAAACGGCGGTGGTCATTTGCTTTACGCTTTTCCAAAATCGCAAGATGCTCTTTTAAGTCTTCTTCCGTCCACCATGAAGTCCCATAGATACGAGTGAGCTGCTTATTGTCGCTATTGCCTCTCCAATACGCGCCAGCGATAGACAATAACTTGAAGTGCTTAATCATTCCAGTGGAAGGAATGTGGGGGCCTTTACAAAAATCAACGAAATCCCCTTGCGTATAGATAGAGATGTTTTCTTTTTCGTGTTCGGCGATTAGCTCAAGCTTATAGGGGTTATCTTTAAAAATTTCTTTTGCTTCTTCGGGAGTGACTTCTTTACGAATGAAGGGATTATCTTCTTTCGCAAGTTTTTTCATTT
Source organism: Caryophanales bacterium UBA6865 (assembly GCA_002449265.1). Taxonomy (GTDB): domain Bacteria; phylum Bacillota_I; class Bacilli_A; order RFN20; family CAG-826; genus UBA4951. Next base: position 81,108 of record DKCV01000021.1, read on the forward strand.
CCGCTTCAATGCGAGCAAAATCAGCATCGGTGACAACCTTCTCGCCAAAATCGACATCGTAATAAAATCCTTCTTCGATGGCTGGTCCAAATCCGAATTTGCAATCCGGGTATAAGTGACGAATGGCTTGTGCCATTAAGTGGGAGGTGCTGTGATTGAGCATCATAAAAGCATCGTTACTTCCGATTTTGACAAATGAGAAATTCTCTCCCTCGTGAAGCGGCTCTCTCATATCGATGATTTCTTCGCCGCATTTAATGCCGACATCTTCTTTTTTGTGCTCATTATCGAGCACTTTCGCGGCAATAAAGCCATTTGCTTTATCTTCTAATTCGACTTCTTTTCCGTTATAGATTACTTTCATAATCTTTTTTCCTTTCTTGAGGGATAAAAAATAAAACGCCCTCATCACTAAGGACGCTTCCGCGTGGTACCACCTTATTTCGAATGAACGAATTCATTCCTCTCTGAGCTTAACGTGCTTCAGATTCGCCTAACTTATTTCGCTAGGGGCTCGGGAGTGGTACTCCATATGCCTATAGGCATTTGAGCGTGTCTCCTTCAACGCAACTAAAATCTAGGACTTAAGGGAAATAATGTCAAGCAAAACAAATGCGCAAGAAAATGAATTATGGGTTTTATTTTTCCATTAAATTGTTTTTCTTATTTCTCCTTTTTTACTTCTAGGTGTTTGCTACCTATTAACTTCTTTAGTAAGGCAATAAATAAATTGCGTTCTATCCTCTTTATCCGCCTTTTGCTTAGGAATAAAATAACAGCTATGAACATTGAATTATTTGATTATTACCTTCCTGAAAATCTTATTGCTCAGTCGCCTAGCGAGAAGCGTGATGAATGCCGCTTGATGGTCGTTGACCGTTTTCATCAGACAATCGAAAACAAAAAGTTTTTCGATATAATTGATTACTTAAACCCTGGTGATGTGCTTGTTAGAAATAACACGAAAGTCATACCAGCGCGCTTAATCGGCGAAAAAGTCGAGACCAAAGGGAAAGTCGAAGTCTTACTCCTTCATGAAGTAAAAGGAGAAGAGGACACTTGGGAATGCTTAGTTGGCAATGCCCATAGCGTTAGAGTTGGTACGCATTGCTCTTTTGGAGATGGTAGATTAACTTGCGAATGCGTAAAAGTGCTTCCTGAAGGCATCCGTCACATGAAGTTCTTTTACCAAGGAATTTTCTTAGAAGTTCTTGATTCACTCGGCTTAATGCCTCTTCCTCCTTATATTAAGAAGCAGTGCGAGGATAATAGCGAATACCAAACCGTTTATGCGAAAGTTCCCGGAAGCGCAGCGGCTCCAACCGCAGGCTTTCATTTTACGGAAGAACTTTTAAATCGCATCCGAGAAAAAGGTATTGAAATTGTTGATATTACTTTAAATATTGGTTTAGGCACCTTTAGACCTGTGAAGGTACTAGATACTAAAGATCACGTGATGCATAGCGAGACTTATACCGTTTCTAAAGAAGCCGCCTCCTCTTTGAATTTAGCCAAAAAAGAAGGTCGAAGAATCATTGCAATCGGTACGACTTCCGTCCGCACTCTCGAAAGCAATTTAGCGAAATATGGTAAATTTCAGGCTGTAAACGAAGAAGCGACTAGCATTTTCATTTCGCCAGGTTATGAATACAAAGCGATTGACGCTTTAATTACGAATTTTCACCTTCCAAAGAGCACGCTAGTGATGCTTGTCAGCGCTTTTATGGGAAGAAAATGGACATTACATTGCTATGAAGAAGCGGTCAAAGATAAATATCGTTTCTTCTCTTTTGGCGATGCAATGTTTATATACGGCAAATACGATTATTCCCACAATCTAGACGATTGAAAAGCAATAAAAAGATGCTCCGATAAATTTTTGGAACATCTTTTTGATTACTACTAATTTTTAGTAAAAACTAATTCTTTTCTTTTTGGAAGCCTAAAACCGCAGCACCCATCAATCCTGCTTCTTGTCCATAAGAGCAAAGTTCAAGATGAGAGTGGGGGCAGGCCTTTCTTAAGTCTTCGAAGAACAAGTCTGCGCTTTTCATTACTCCTCCGGTAAGAGTGAATATTTCAGGCTCAAAATTGAACTGGTTCATCTCAATCCAACTCGCGAGCAAGTTGATCCAATCGTGATATATGGGCATCGCGATAGGGTTATTTTCTCTTACCATTTGGAAGAATTCACGGGCGTTTTTGATTTCCAAACCGTTCATGGAAGCAAGTTTAATGATACCCGTTCCGCTTGCCATATGTTCGAATTCATGGGTTTCGCCCTTATAATCAAACATCGTATGGCCAACTTCGTAAGAACTATTTACGATTTTTCCATTTTGGGTAAGCGCGCCTCCTACTCCAGTGGAAATGGTGACAAAATAAAGCGATTTTGCGTTTTTGTATTCGCCAAGATTCGCTTCCGCTAAAGCCGCAACCTCGGCATCATTAATGACATAAGCGGGTAAGTGATAGCGGTTAGACAAATAATCCGCTAAAGGAATGTTTTTGATGTGGATGTTTGGTAAAGCGGCAATGAATCCATCGTAACGGACTCTTCCTGGGACTCCCATTGCTAAAGCGATTACATCTGTAAAGTCGTTCACGCATTCATCAATCGTTTTGGCGACATTGCCAAGAAAAATATCCGTTTTTCCGCGAACTGTCGGATTGATGACTTCCGAGATAATATTGTAATTTTCGTCGATGAGGGCGACGCGGGTATTCGTACCACCGATATCTAAAGCTATTACTTTTTCCATTAGTCTAGATCTTCCACTTTATTAACTTTTAAAATTCGCATGAAATTGGTTTGTCCAACTCCGGTTGGGGTTCCTCCTGCTAATAGAATCATATCACCTTGTTTTAAACCTAAATCACGCGCAACTTTGAGTGCTTTTGCTTCCATCTCTTCGATGAAATCTGGCATCTGCGTTTTGATTAAAACGCTATAAACGCCCCAATACCAAGCGGATTCTAATGCTGCTTTTCTGCTACTTGTCACAGAAATGATAGGGCAGCATGGGCGGGCTTTAGAAAGGCGCTTAGAAGAATTTCCGGTTTGGGAGAAATTGATGATAAGTTTTGCTTTAATGAGTAAAGCGGTGTTTGCAATGGCATTAGCGATTGCATCGTTATTGGTTGCTTCGCTTGTTTCAAAAGCTTCGCGAGCGAGAGTTTCATAGTCCAGTTCTTTTTCCATCGCTTCGCTGATTGCAGATTGCATCTCAACCGATTCGACAGGATAAGCTCCGCTAGCTGTTTCTCCAGAAAGCATCACGCAGTCGCTTCCTTCATCAATTGCCGTAGCGACGTCACTAACTTCTGCGCGAGTTGGGCGCGGATGAGTGGTCATGCTATCTAACATTTGCGTGGCGGTAATCACAGGTTTGCCGTATCTTCTGCATAGTTTGATGATCTTTCTTTGAACAAGAGGTACAACTTGTGGAGGAATTTCATCCCCTAAATCACCACGGGCGACCATGATTCCGTCGGCGGTTTTGATGATATCTTCGATTTTTTCTACGCCTTCTGGGTTCTCTATTTTGGCGATGACAGGAATATTGGGGTTTCCGTACTTTTTAATCGTTTCTTTGATATCGATGATATCTTGAGGGCGACGCGTAAAAGAAGCAAAAATGACATCCACGTTTTGCTCGCAGCCGAATTTTAGATCCGCTTCATCTTGTTTGCTGATGAAAGGCATCGAAAGTCTCGACATCGGGCAATTCATGCCTTTTTGATCTTTGATGTAGTGGGTGTTTAATGCCTTGACGACGATTTCGCGGTTCTTTTCATCTTTGTCGATGACTTGCATTTCAAGATTTCCATCGTCGATCAAAATGACATCATTGACTTTTACGTCGTCATATAATCCTGGGTGGGAACACGAAAATTTTTCATTATTGCCAAGCATTGGGGTCATCGAAATACGCATGACTTGACCTTTTTGGACATCAACTTTTCCATTTTCCATGTAGCCTGTTCGCAATTCCGGGCCTTTGGTATCTAAAGCAACGGCCAAATAGATTCCGTATTTTTTCTCAAAGCTTCTTGCAATATTGATTTTCTCGAGCTGTTCTTCGTGGGTGCCATGACTGAAATTGACACGCATTACGTTCATTCCTGCCTTATAAAGGCGATAAATCATGTCTGGCGTATCGCTTGTTGGGCCAATGGTGCAAACGATCTTGGTTTTCTTATTTGTGACTAAAAACATGGCAAAATCCTATTTGAGTAAATCGATGAGGCGGAGCATAGAAATATGCTTGTCGCGAGGTAAAGACAGAGCTTCGTAAATATCGTAATCGACAATTTTATTATTTACGATGCCGATGCAGATTCCGCCTTTTCCTTCACATAAGCAATCAACGGCGTAAGCGCCCATTCTTGCCGCTAAGATACGATCGAAAGCGCTTGGGGAACCGCCACGTTGGACGTGCCCTAAGACATCGCTCCTTGTGTCAAAACCAGTTTCTTCTTGCACCCGTTTTGCAAACGCATTCAAATCTGGATAAAGCTTTTCGCTAACAATGACGATGGCACGGCGAGATTCATCCTCGCTATGCATTGCTTTTAAGCTGCGGAAGATTTCTTCTTCTGGGATTGGGTGATCTGGGGTGATGATTAAGTCAGCGCCTTCTGCTAATCCTCCAAACAAAGCGACATCGCCACAGTGATTTCCCATCACTTCGATGATTGCACAGCGCCCATGAGATTCGGTTGTATCACGGATTTTATCTACGCAATCGCAAACGGTATTTAAGCAAGTGTCGAATCCGATTGTGTAATCAGTTGATGCAATATCGTTATCAATCGTTCCTGGTAAGCCTACGCAATTAATGCCCATTTCGGTTAACTTTTTTGCGCCCATATAGGAGCCGTCACCGCCGATAACGACGAGTGCTTCGATTCCAAATTTCTTTAATTGCTCAACACCTTTTTGGCGAACGTTTTCCATTTTGAATTCGGGAAGACGAGCGGTGCGGAGTATTGTTCCGCCACGATTCACGATATTACTTACTGACCCGCGGTCTAGTTTGACGATTTCTCCATTCACGAGTCCGCGATATCCATCATAGATGCCATAGACTTCTAACCCATAGCTCATTCCTGAACGTACCACAGCGCGTATTGCGCAGTTCATGCCTGGAGCGTCTCCTCCAGAGGTTAGAATCCCAATTCTTTTCACCATATTTTTTCTCCTCGGCCACAATCCGCTTAATTATGAACCACTTTTTCTCTATGAGAAAGCAATATCTAGCAAAAACCTGTTTTTTTACCGATTTCACTAAATAAAGCCTTTGATGCTAGAAAAAGTAAGAATCCTTTCTTGTTTGAATTAGCGGTTCATTTTCGCTCATACCTATTCATAGACAAAAACGAAAAAAGAGAATGGAAAACACTATAAGAAAAAGGACAAAGGATGGTATAGTTATGAAACTTATGGTTAGTGATTTATCGATTGGTGATTTATTCGAGACGAAAAGGCTATCTCCCCTTAGTGACTTTGACGAGAAAGTGGTCGTGGATTTGTACATGCCCTTAGTCGGTGCGAAGGCCGTTTCTCTTTATCTTTATCTTTATCAAAATGAGCCAGAAGCGATTGCTAATCATGAAAAATTGTTACGTAACACGAGTTTCTCACTTGGCGAAGTGGTGGCAATGCTTAACGCGCTAGAAGCGGTAGCGTTAATCAAAACGTTTTTAGGAGAAAGCGAGAAATTCCGCCTTTTTGATTATTGCTTATACGCTCCTTTATCCCCTCGTGCTTTTTTTGCTGATCCTCTATATGCTGGAACGTTAGAAAAGTACATTGGCAAAGACGACTGCAAAAAGCTCGCCAAGAAATATTCTTTTTCGAAAGAACCGGAGAATTTCAAAAACGTTTCAATGGATTTTGTGAGTTATTTTTCTCCTGATGTTGATGACTCTAAATATGCGCAAAGCGTGTTGACTAGCGGTGGCAAAAAAGCTGGTAAAGCCTCGATTTCTTTTGATTTTACGGGCTTTTTGAATGCGCTAAAAGAGATTGATTCCCGCTATGAACCAAATACCTTCTCTCGCGAAGAAATTAGCTATATCGAGCGTGTTTCCGCACTTTACGGATATAGTACGGAAACTTTGGCGGGTTTTGCGAATGACGCATTTCTTCTTACTAAGCCATATGGCAAACGCTTGGACAAAAAATCCTTTCTTTCGATGTGTCAAGAAAATGTTCGTTTTGATTACTTAAGGATGGAAAATAAAGAACGAAGGAAAAATCCTATTCATGGGGATACTTCCATCGCAAGAATGGTTCGAAAAATGCAAAATACAACCCCGATTGAATTTCTTTCATTTTTGCAAAAAGGGAATAAGCCGGCATCAAGCGATATTTCTCTTGTCCAAGAATTGACACTAGATATCGGCCTCAATAATGAAGTCACCAACGCCCTTCTTTTTTATGTCCTTTCCACGCAAAACAACACTTTGCCTAGAGCCTACACGGAAAAGGTAGGTGCTTCTTTGGTACGCGAAGGATTAGAAACCGCTTTGGATACTATGAACTTTTTCACGAAGACGAATAAAACGAAAACTCGTAAGACAATCACAATTCAGCAAAGCAATATCGATAAAAAACCTTTAACAAAAGATACTAATATTTCGATATCTTCTTCTTCAAAAGAAGAGACATTTGACGATCTTTTTGCAGAAATTGAAAAGAAGTAAATTATGAAAACGAGTAAAGAAGAAAGTGAAAAAATCAGGCCAACTGGAAACGCCTCAATTATGGGCGCCGTCGATAATTTAATGTGTGATCCTCTCATTAAGAAAAAGATGGCAGAACTAGGCGTTGACGCTTCTTTTTTAGAGCGTAATTTGCCATTATTTTTGGCTTATCAAGAAGCGGCTCACGCTTGCGAAAAATGTCGCGGACTAGATGAATGTTCTTCTTCTACCCCCCATCATACGATGAATTTGTTTCTCGATGATAGTGGTGTTTTGAATCGCACTTTCGGTTATTGCCATTATTTATTGGATAAAGAAGCTATTCGTAATGGCTATTTATATCGAGATTTCGATGATAGCTTTTTGTCTAGTGACTTGAATGGCTTTAAAGGCGATACAAAGCGGATTCGCGAATTTGTTAAATTTTGCACCAGCGCTATTTCTAACCGTAACCTTCATCCTTGGGTCTATGTTTATGGGGACGTCGGGGTTGGTAAAAGTTCTATTTTAATCGCTGTTTGCAATCGTCTTGTGAAAAGCGAAAGAAAGGTCGCTTTTCTTGATTGCAATAAGCGTTTTGATGAATTCAAAGCTTTATCCATCAAAAACAAACAGCTTTTTGAACAGACAATGAACCAAATTGCTTCTTACGATATCCTTGTGCTAGATGATTTCGGAAACGAATACAAAAGCGATTACACCCGTGATCAAATTCTTATGCCGTTATTAAATTACCGCGCCAAGAAAAACCTTGTTACCTATTTTTCCAGTAACTATACACTCGATGAAATAAAAGCACTCTATAGTACTTCTAGAGCTGGAAGCATCATTGCTTCTAAAATGGTTAGCTTGATTGAATCTAAAATTGAACGCCCTTATGAACTCGAAAAAGGGTTTGAAACATTTTTAGGAAATTATAAGTAGGGAATACTTGCTAGTTTCTTTTGTAAGGAAGCCACTGAGCCGTTTCCATCCAAAATGAGGGAGGCGGCTTTTTTTGCTTCTTTCCTAGGGAAGGATTCATTCATTTTTAAAGAAGAAGCAACATCTTTCCCCCGTTTTAATAAGCGTTCCGTCTGAGTTTCTTTATTCGCTTCGATATAAATGATTAAGTCGCATTCCTTTTCTAAGGGGGAACCGATTAATAAAGGCACATCCAAAAGGATTCTTTCGGCAGTACTATGATGGATTTCATTTTCAATTTCTTCAAAAACTTTCGGCCAAACTAGTTTTTCTAGCAGCGTTTTTTTATTTACGTCTTTTGCGATTTCTTTTCGACAATAATCGCGATTTAGGCCAAGAGTATTTATGGCTTCTTTTCCAAAAATCTTTTTAACACCTTTAAGGATGGATTTTTCTTTATACAAAGAAGCGACAATTTTGTCGGCGTCGATATGCTCATACCCTTTCTTTTCTAAATATTTCGAAACCTCGCTTTTTCCACTTGCGATAGGGCCAGTTACGCCGACGATCAAAGGATGATCACCCTTTTGACAAAGTGGGCAATATGTTGTTCCTCGCCCATTAATCACAATACGTTTTAAAGGGAAAGAACACCTAGGACAAGGGGATTTATATTTGCCATAGACGAGAAGCTCGTTTTGCATTAATCCGCTTACACCTTCTTTTGGATGATAGCTTTTTATTGTGCTACCACCTTCTTTTATGGCCAAAGTTAAAATTCTTCTAGATTCTTTTAAAATAGACGATATTTCTTCTTCAGATAAAGCATTGGCCTTTTTTAGCGGATTTATCCGAGCGGCAAATAACGTTTCATCAGTATAGATATTTCCGATTCCTGAAATAATATGCTGGTCCATGATAGCTTCTTTAACGGGGCGATGTGTTTTTTGTAGCGACTTTTCTAATTCATCTAAGGAAATAGAAAACGGGTCTAACGCTAGTGAAGATAGTGGTGGAAAAGTAAACAAATCTTTTTCGTAGCGGAATTCAATCGTTCCGAATGTTCTTACGTCGTTATAGCGGAGGGTTTTCCCACTATGAAATTCATAACGCATGATATCGTGAGGAAACTGATTTTCTTCGATATTTCCTTCAAAATATTTGCCTTCCATTCTTAGATGGGAGATGATTGCCTTTTCGTGAGTAAGATGAAAAATAAGGTATTTTCCAAGGCGAGAAACACCAGTAAATGTTTCGCCGATCAAAGAAGATACGAAATAATTTGCATCATTTAGGATGTTTTTCTGACGGTAGATTTTTATTGAAGAGATTGTTTCTCCTTTTACAATCGGGTCCAAAATCCGTCTTACTGTTTCTACTTCAGGGAGTTCTGGCATTTATTTCGCCTCATACCAATTTTTGCCGATGCCGACTTCCGCTGTCAACTTTACGGGCAGTTTTACTGCGTTTTCCATAATATCTTTGATTTCTATTTTGACTCGCTCTAATTCGTTAGAAGGCACTTCAAAAATAAGTTCGTCATGGATTTGAAGCACCATCTTGGTCGCAAGGCGATTCTCGCTTAAGTAACGATCGATTTTCACCATCGCGATTTTGATTAAATCCGCGGCGCTTCCTTGGACAGGCGCATTTAAAGCAGCACGGCGAGCAGCTTCTCGCTTAATGAAATTCGGATCATTAATATCTCTTAAGTAGCGGCGTCTACCAAACATCGTGGTTACGTAGCCTTGTGTAGAAGCTTCATGAGTGATTTTATCGAGAAAGGCTTTTACTTCTGGATAAGAAGAATAAAAGGATTCGATGATGCGTCTAGCTTCTTTTGGGGAATCCCCGATTTGCTGTGACAAGCCGAAATCGCTTGTTCCATAAATAATCGCAAAGTTAACGGCTTTCGCACGTCTTCTTTCTAAAGGAGTGATATCTTCATGTCCAAAGATGCGGCGGGCGGTTTCCGTATGAACATCATGGCCTTCATTAAACACCTTGATATAGGATTTACATCCGCTTAAGGCCGCTAGAAGGCGAAGTTCAATTTGTCCATAGTCAAGCGACATAAGGTAGACGGAAGGGTCATCATAATAGAAGGCATTACGAATTTGCTTTCCTTCTTCATCGCGTGCCGAAATGTTTTGCAAGTTAGGGGAGGAAGAAGACAAACGTCCAGTAGAAGTTTGAGCTTGATTGAAATAACTATGGATTTTGCCATCTGCTTTAATATGTGGAATCAATCCATCAATATATGTTCCGAGCAATTTTGCGTATTTTCGGTATTCTAAAATCCAAGGAATGATTGGGGAATCGTCATAGATATTCATCAAATCATCGATAGAGGTGCCAGCATTTTTCGCGTGTGGCAAATTCATGACCTCATAAAGGATGTGAGCGATTTGCTTTGGAGAATTAATGTTAAATTTTTCCCCGGCGATTTGATAGATTTCATCTTCTGCGTTTTTCTTTTTAGAGGCGAAGGTCCTACCATAATCTTCAAGTTTTTCTTGATGAAGCGGGAATCCTTCAATTTCCATTTTCGCAAGCACCTTCATTAAAGGCATCTCGATATCGCGATACAAGGTGTAAGCGTCAACGCTTTTGAGCGATTTTTCGACTTTTGGAAGTAAAGTAAGGGCAAAATAGGCCATTTTTCCAGTTTTTTCTATGTCCCTATTATCAGTCACGAGTAAGGACATGGTCTCTTCTTTTTTCTCACCGATATCCGCCCCAAAAGTCCCATAGATTAAGTCTGGGCGAGACGAGACGCTACTATCAAGCAAATAGCCAGCAAGCAATAAGTCTTCTTCAATGCCTTCTATTTCGATCCCTAAATTCTTTAAAGCGTAAATTGTCGCCTTCCCATCATAGACGCTCTTTTTTATTTCTTTGCTAGAAAGGCAATCTTTTAAGGCGGGGTCGTTTTTAAGGTCGCTTATCGTTTCGTAATACGTCTTTTCACTTGTTGAAATTGCTAGACCTAGTGGCTCGACATCATGATACGAAGAGAAATCAATATCGAGAGCTAAGCCGATTTCGCTAGGAAGTTGTATATCTTTGAAACAATGGATTTCTTCGATTGCCGGGGAAAAAGATTCGGCGTTTTCTCTTTTTAAAGAAGAAGGGAGACGTGCGAGCAATTGCTTTAATTCATATTTTTGCGAAAAAGAATTCACGAGTGAAAAATCGTATCCAGCATAAGTTAAATCATCAATCGAAAAAGGGAGAGTAACGTCAGTTTTAATTCGTGCAAGATGATAGCTTGCTTCACCCAGTTTTTCTCCTGCGATGATTTTTTCACCGATTTTTCCTTTGATTTGATTGGCTTTTGCTGCCTCAATTACAGAAGGAAAAGAACCATATTCTTGGATTAATTTCGTCGCGGTTTTTTCTCCAATCCCAGGAATGCCAGGATAATTGTCGCTAGTGTCTCCACGTAAGCCTTTGAAATCGATGATTTGGGAAGGAGATAAACCCATTTTCTCTTTTAAAACGGCTTCATCATACTCTTCCATTTTCGAGAATCCGACTTTGAGCAAGGAAACTTTGACATTGCTATCAATGAGCTGCAAATAATCGTGGTCACTTGTGTATATGGTGACTTCATACCCACGCTTGCTTGCTTCTTTAGCGACCGTCCCGCAGATATCGTCTGCTTCAATGCCATGTTCTTCGAAATAAACAATCCCTAACGCCTTACATAATTCGCGTGAAATTGGGAACTGCGGCTTTAGGTTTTCTGGGCAGGGGGCGCGGTTTGCTTTGTAATCTTTGAATTCTTCTTTTCGGAAAGTCTCTTTATCGCTATCAAAGCCGATGAATATTCCTTCACCCCCTTTAAAAGTCGCAAGAATTTTTGAAAGCATGTTCCCGAAAGCAAAGATTGCGTTAGTGGGGATACCGCTTTTTGTGCGCATTATCGAGGCGTTTTCCCCATAACTAGTCGCATAATATCCGCGAAATAATAAACTATTTCCATCGATTACTACGAGTTTGCTCATATTCTATTCTCCTAAAGGTGTGATTTTATTGGCTAAGAAAGTATCTTCTCTACGATTATCTTTCTTGCCTTCAATTAAGATGATATTTCCCTCTTTTAAATATGGGAATGAAGCGCTATATACTTCCTGGAACAAAGTGAAGGAAGCCTTTGAAACATCATCATAAACTTCTAAGAAACACATTTGGTTTCCTTTTTTCGTCGTGATGAGACGAATTCCTCCAATAATTCCAGCAGTCGTGAAATAATTTTCTTCAGTGATTTTTAAAAGGGGAATTGCGTTTTTCGTTTCGAGCTCTTTACGATAAAAATCAAGTGGGGAAGCGCTGACCATCATGCCAAGCGCTTCATATTCTGCATCTAGATTATCACGAACATTATCTTCAACTTTCACTAATGATGGTTTTTCAATATCTAAACTAATCAAGGAATTATCGGAAGAATCCCCCATCATTTCGGCATATTTGATATAGCGGTATGCGCTAGCCCTCATACTTGCGCGACTACTTGAGAACTCGTCTAATGTTCCAGCGTCCACTAGTCGGATGAATGTGACGAGATTTAGCCCAAAACGCTTTGTCCGCTTTGCAAAATCAGCTAGATCTTTAAATTTCCCGTTTTCGATTCTGTCATCTAATAGTTGTGTAAGGAAATTTCCTTGAACCCCTTTGATTGTGTTTAATGGCAATAGTAGACTATTCCCTTCGATTTGATAAAGAGTAGAAGAATTGTTTACGCTTGGAACTTTCAATTGGATTCCTCGTTCTTTTAATTCGGGGACCGTATTGAGAAATTTTTGATCCCCGACGCTCATGGAATCAAGAATCGCGCAATAAAATTCGATGGGGTAATGCTTTTTTAAATAAGCCATTTGGCAAGTGATTACGCCATAGCTTACGGCGTGAGCTTTATTAAAACCATAGTTTGCGAATCGTTCTATGAGAGAAAACAAGTCATTCGCAAGCTTTTCGTTTCGTCCACTTTTTAAGCACCCATCGATGAATTTTCCTTTCAAAGAATGAAGTTTTGACGAATCTTTTTTTGATATTGCGCGGCGAAATAAATCCGCTTCTCCAAAAGAAAATCCGGCCACTTTTTGGGTGATTTGCATGATTTGCTCTTGATAGACGATAATGCCATATGTAGAAGAAAGTATTGGTTCTAAAGCCGGGTCTAGGTAATAAATTTTCTCTTTACCTTTCTTTCGTCTTGCATATAAAGGAATCGATTCCATTGGTCCAGGTCGAAATAGCGCTTCTAAAGCGGTGATATCTTCAAACGTTGCGGGTTCTAATTCCTTAATCGCTCTTCTCATTCCAGGGCTTTCCATTTGGAATATCCCCATGGTTTTCCCTTCTTTTATGAGGGCAATTGCCTCTTTGTCGTTATAGGGGAGAGTCGCGAATTCAAGGTGCTTGTGTTCGTATTTCTCGATTAAGCGCAACGTTAAATCAATCGTGGAAAGGTTTGTTAAACCGAGTAAGTCCATTTTAAGGAACCCTTGTTCCTCTAAGTAGTCTTTCTCTAAACAAGCAACATAACCAATTCCGCCTTCGTCTTTGATTGGAATGACATTGGTTAAAGGCTCGTTATTTAAAATAATCCCAGCCGCGTGCAAACCCGCTTGGCGGGGTAATCCTTCGATTTTAGATGCGAGAGAAACGATTTCTAAGTAATAAGGATCACTATCGATGAGTTTTTTAAATTCGGGAGAGTATCGATAATCTTGACGCAGCGAGAAACGATCATTATGAATTGTCGAAATGATTAACGAGATTTCACGGTCTTCATAATCGTAAACGCGTCCAATGTCTCGTAAGGCTTCTTTGGCTCCGATTGTCTGCGTCGCTAGGACGTGACTTACGCGCTCCTTACCATATTTCTTTTGTAAATACGAAATAACCAAATCACGTTTTGTGTCCATAAAATCTACGTCAATATCTGGCATTGATTTTCTTTCTGGATTTAAAAAACGTTCGAATAAAAGGCCATTTTTGAGTGGATCAATGGTAGAAATATCTAAAGAGAAAGAAACTAAACTCGCTGGACCTGAACCTCTACCTGGGCCTACTAGGATATTATGTGTTTTTGCGAATTTCACATAATCGCTTACGACTAAGAAATAGTCCGCGTAACCCATTTCATTGATGATTTTTAATTCGTAATCGAGGCGAGAAAAATAATCATTCGAGGGTAGAGGAATCTTTTCTTTTAAGCCTTCTAGCGATAATTTCTTTAAGTATTCTTCGCTTGTTAAGCCTTCTACATTTTCGTAATGAATTAATGTTCCTCTTTTTTGAACGAAAGAGAAATCGCAACTTTTTGTAAGTTCTTCTGTCGCAAGAATTTCGCTTTCTTCATAATAGGAATCAATCGCATTTTGGTCTAAAAAATGTGCGTCACCATTTTGTGTCTTTGTCGTTATTTTTTCGCGAGAATCGATTGCTTTTGTAATCGTAGTCACAATCGCATCATTTTCCTTTTCATAAGCAATAAAGGGAAAAGCGATCGTGCGATAAGGGTAAGTCTTGACAAAATTTCGCAAGAATGAAATGAAATCGCTATTTTTTGGACAATAAGGTATCCCCAAATAAAGATTCGAGAAGTCATGAAAAAAATAGGATAAACGTTCCGCGATTTCTTGTTCGCTCTTCTCTTTGTAGTCACGATAAAGAAATGTTGTCTCGCTATTAAGGATGAATGCTAAGCCATCTTGATGAGATTTTAAAAAGTCTAAAGCAAGTTCCCCTTTGGAGGCCAAAAAACTGATTTTTAATAAATTTCGATACCCTTCTTCGTTCTTAACAAACGCACTGATTGTTCCTTCTAGAACCTCACAATCCATGAGATAAAAAGGAGCGACACCATTTGCTTTGCATGATTCGGTGAATGGAGCGTATCCACTTAGGGAGGAAACATCGCAAATGCCAACGGATTGATAACCGTATTTTTTTGCCAAAAGAGGTATTTTTTTAGCGACGAGCCCACTTCTAAGGAAGGAGAACCCACTATAAAGATGGAGGGGAATAAATGACATATTCTTAGTATAATCCAAAAACGATTTTCTTTGGGAGTGACATAAGATTTTCCAAAGCCGATTAAGCAAACATCGCGTCTAAATCACGAATAAAAGAATCAAGCTCATCGAGAGATTTTATTTTAGCCCCACTTGCTTGAGCGTGTCCGCCACCATGATATTTCATTGCGATAGGGGAGATGTCTTCTTTTTTGCTGCGAATGGATATTCTCCAGCAGTAATCTTTCGGATTTGGGTCTTCCGTTATTGAGCACCAAGCATTAATACCTTGGATGTTTGAAAAAAGGTTGATATTATCCTTTCCTTGTTCTGTCACAATGCCAAGTTCTTCTTGAACTTTGCTAGGCAAGACGTAATAAGCAATACCGTGCTTGCTCACTGTAAAGTGATTCAAAATATAAGCTGTTACTTTCAAGTCATCGATTTTCTTTTCATACATCGAAAGATAAATTTCATTGATGTTGATACCGGTTTCCAATAAAGCCATCGCACAAGCGAATGTTTTATCTGTGGTGCTACTATATTGGAAACGGCCGCTATCACCAACGATACCAATGTATAAATAACGGGCGGCTTCTTTTGATAGTTGCTTTTTGGGCCACGTCAATAAAAACGTCGAAACGAGTTCTGCAGCCGCGGCACTTTCCGTATCAAGTAGCGCATATTTGGCGATTTCTTTTTTGCAGGGGTGATGATCGATTTTGCAAATGCAACTCGCTTTCGTGTATCGAGGATCGGCAATTCGTTCATGGTCGCCTACATCTAGAACAATCGCCAAAAAAGGCTCCGAAAACCAAGAATCGTTTAAACGCTCGGTTTCTGGAAACAATCGAGGGGTGAATGAAACGTGGTTATCTCCCAGATAATGAATTTCTTTATTCGGGAAATTTTCCTTTAAGAAAGTGACTAGGCCCATTTGGCTGCCCATTGCGTCATAATCTGGCTTGATATGACGAAAAATAGCGATTCTATCGTATTGATTGATAGCTTTTCGGAGTGCGGAGAAAACCGCTTTATGCTCTTTTGCGTATTCTTTCAAAACTTGGTTAGAGGTGCTCATAAAGTTCCTTCGTAAGCTTTCATACAATCACGAGCAATCATAACTTCTTCGTCTGTTGGGATGACGGCAACTTTAATTGCGCTATTTTTTGTAGAGATCAAAGCCTCTTCACCATGAAGTTCATCGTTTAATTTTTCATCGATTTCTAGGTGAAGAGCCTCTTTGACATCATCAAGAACTGCTTTACGGAAATAGCCGCTATTTTCACCAACTCCAGCGCTGAAGATAATTAAATCCGCTCCACCAAGGCGTACGAAATACGAACCAATATAATCAGCGACTCTTCTTGCCCAAAGTTTGACGGAAGTGATGGCTCTTTCATTGCCTTCTAAGGCGGCCTTTTCAATGTCACGAGTATCATTGGAGACACCCGAAACGCCTAAGAATCCGCTCTTTTTGTTTAAGATATCGTAGAGTTCGTCTGGGCTAAGTTTGGCATTATCGCAAAGGTAATCGAATACGCTTGGATCAATATCGCCGCATCGGGTCCCCATCATTACGCCGCCTAGTGGTGTTAATCCCATTGATGTTGCAACGCACTTTCCATCGCGAATCGCGCATAGGGAAGCTCCTGATCCTAAGTGGCAGGAGATGATTCTAGTTCCCTTACGGTTATCTAAGAAATCTTTATTGCCTTTTATCGCTAGATAATTATGACTTGTTCCGTGTGCACCATATCTACGGCAATCGTATTTTTCACTTAATTCATAAGGAATTGGGAATAAGTAATCCTCTTTTTCCATCGTTTGATGGAAGGCGGTATCAAATACGGCAATCGCAATCGCGTGAGGCAAAGCTTTTTTAAAAGCGTGGTAACCAACTAGATGTGCTGGCGCGTGCAAAGGGTCCAAAGGAATTAATTTGGTTACTTTTTCCTCGGTGTCATCGTTAAAATAGGCAGATTTTGAAAAGAATTTACCACCTTGTACGACACGATGACCAACAACTTTTATCTCCTCTAAATCTTTCACGATTCCATATTCTTTTAAGGCGTTCAAGACGAGATTTACGCCGACACTATGGTCTAAAATAGGAAGAATTTTTTGAATTTTTTGCCCATTGTATTTTAAACCGAAGATGCCGTCTTCATGGCCGATTCTTTCGACATTTCCTGAACAAATTACTTTTTCTTCCGGCATTTCGTAGAGCTTATATTTTAAAGAAGAGCTCCCTGCGTTTACTGCCATGCATTTAATCATTGATTATTACCTCACTTTTTTCGAAAGATATATTAGACTAGATATAAGAAACCTTAAAGGCATTTTATCTTAGTTTTCGAGATTAAATTGTCCTTTTTTAGGTGCTTATTTCCTTTTCTATAGCAAAACTTTTTCTCTTTTATTTTTGCATATTTCTTTATTTCTCTAGTGCCAAAACTAATCCTTATGGAATACATATTGAGGTAATAAGGTCTCAAGAAGAATCCCGATAATAAAGCCTCGTTAATGGTTTTCTTCTTTGTTGGAGTATAGAGGTCCTTTTCTTCATATATGGCAAATGTCCTTTCACTCTTAAATAGGCAGGTTTTCGGAAAATTACCAAAAAACTTTATTGTTTCTTTATGCTTTATCTATACGATTTTTGTTTTGTTTGTGAAATAAGTTAACTTTTAAATATTATGTAAATATTTTCTTCTCTTTTCTGGTTTCGAAGAAAAACAAATTTTCTTCTATTTCCTAGAAAAAGACTTCTCATTTATTTAAGGAAAAGAAGTGGGCTAGATTCTGAAATTATTGTTTCCTCTTGCAATAATTATTTTGGACGAATCTTCCTCTTTTCAAAAAGAAAACAAGCGTATATTCTAAGGCTAATATGAAAGACACAGCAAAAAAAGAAAGTGGCGGTCCTTCTCTTAAACTTAATGTAAAACGTACCGCGATCATCGGGTTCGCATTTTTCGGTATCTTGCTATTATGGCAAGTTTACGATTTATGGTGCTCTCCATTTTTGACTAAGCTCTTTATGGACGCTCTCCACACCGAAAGTTCGGAAGAGGTTCAGTATCTTGTTGGTCTAGTTATGGCCATGGATAATCTTGCAGCTTTAGTTTTAATGCCTATTTTTGGAAAGCTCAGCGATAAAACACACACGAAAATCGGAAAACGAATGCCTTATATACTTGTTGGAACATTCGTTTGCGCGGTAGCTTTTCCGTTTATTCCTGTTTTCTTCTATTTTAACAATATCGCAGGCGTTATCGTAATGATGGCTATTGTTGTTTGCTTTGCGATGATGTACCGCAATCCTGCCGTTGCCTTAATGCCAGATTTAACGCCAAAACCACTTCGTTCAAAAGCCAATGGCATCATCAATATCATGGGCTATATCGGTGGCGCTTTTGCAACAATCGTAGGGATTTTCTTCGTATACTCCGATTATCTTGGCAAAAGCGGTACAGATAACTGGGCCTATCACAATTTTTGGGTGATTGAGGCACCATTCTTACTTGCCAGTGTGTTGATGGTGATTTCTGCGCTTGTTCTTTTCTTTAACATCAATGAAAACGAACTTGGCGAAAGACTTGCTAAGGAAATCGAAGAAGGGGAGAAAGAAGCAGCGGTTGTTGATTCTGTTAGCGATGACACTGAAAAACCGATGAGCAAAGCGAATAAAATTATGCTTTTACTCATTTTGGGGGCTGAATTCTTCTGGTTCATGTCTGAAAACGGTGTCGGGACGTTTATGATTGTCTATTCATTGGAATATTTAGGAACTTCAACTGCCTCAAATATGATTATGACAATCGTTGGTGGCATTGGATCTTTATTAGGCTACGCGATTGGTGGATTCATTGCCGCGAAAATCGGACGAAAATGGACAATCGTTTCTGGCCTATCTTTAACCTTGATCGGCACGGCTTTATGGTTAATCTTCCAGTCAACCTTAGGAAGAGGGGCACCGATTACCAATACTGCATATTATGCATTCCCTTGGTATCTCTATTTAATTTGGCCATTAAAAGGATTTGGGATGTCTTTGGTTCACCTCAATAGTTTCCCAATGGTTGTTGAACTTTGCTCCAAAAAGAAAATCGGTCAATTCACTGGCTACTACTATATGTCTTCCATGGCCGCCCAAACTGTTACCCCGACTTTGCTTGGATTGCTCTTATTGAATGAACATTTAGATTGGGGTTTTCTTCCAGTCTATGCCCTTATCACCTTAACGGCCTCTTTAGGTATCTTCTTCTTTGTGAAAAACGTCAAAACCACCAAGACACAATTTAAAAAGGGTCTAGAAGGAATCGGGGAGGACGACTAATGCCTGCCATTCTCACTCATTATTCTTTTGCTTCCGATATGCTTTCCCATTGCTCTTCCTCTTTCCAGAAGGCAATTTTTATTGGAACCCAAGGCCCTGACCCATTCTTTTTCTATGGGCAACTTCCTTGGAAAAGAAGGAGTAAGGATCACTTAGAAGTGAATCGATTTGGTAGTTTCCTTCATCATACGGATATTGCTCCTATCTATAGCGCGATGATGAAAATCGCTTCTAATTCGAAAGATAAAGAACTTTATTTTGCCTATATTGAAGGGCTTTGGCTCCATTATTGTCTCGATCGAGAATGTCACGCTTATATTTTTCCTTCAAGTGGTTTTTCTAGTGACCCAATCGTGAACAAAAGATACGGCGTTTTGCATACTTATTTTGAAACGATGATAGATTCGTTGATCAGCACATTGAAAGGGATTTATACCGTTAGACCACAAAAATACCTTTCTATATCACGAAAAGAACTCCGCAAAATCAGCTTGCTTTGGTACAAAACGAATTTAGAAACGCTTAATGATCCTTCTATTCACGAAAATACGTTTTATCTTTCTTTAAAGGATTACCGCTCAGTTTTGCGTCTTACGAATACGCCTCATTATTTTTCGAAAGCGTTTATTACTCTTATTTCTGGAAAAGATTCCTTACCTAGCGCGATGAATATCCCTAACCATATCCCATCTAAGCTTTCTTCTGTAGACTTTTTAAATAAGAATCACTCCTCTTGGCCAGATATGGTAAACGGCAAAAAACATACGGAATCTTTCTTTGAACTAGAAGACCTTGCAAAAAGAGATTTTATTGAGGTTCATCGTTTGATTGAACGCGCAAAAAGTGGGGAAGACGTATTAAAGGAACTTTCGCTTTTTGTTGGTTCAATTTGTCATGATGGTTGTAACCCCTCCTTACAAAAGCGATTTGCGAAACCGCGTTGGCCTCTTTCTATGCTTCCACAAGAGGAACATTAAATGGAAAAAAATTATTTGATTTATAGTGTTGAAGACGATGAAGATATTTCTGAAATCATCTTGTTGACGTTAAAAAAACAAGGATATCAGGTTGTTTCCTTTCTTGATGGGGAAAGCTTTTTAGCGGCTTTTTCCAAGCGGAAACCCGATTTAATTCTTCTCGATTTGATGTTGCCTGGGATACAAGGAAATGAAATCATTAGCAAAATTCGTTCAAATAAAGAGAATCGCGCGATTGAAATCATTGTTATTAGCGCTAAACACCTTGTTAAAGATAAAGTCATGGCGCTTGATTTAGGTGCGGATGATTATTTAGAAAAGCCATTTGATTTATTAGAGCTTATGAGTCGTGTGAACGCTCATCTTCGTCATAAGGAAGCGGAAATGGTTCTCCAATATGGCGATCTTTCGCTTAACCAAAACAATCTGGCCTTTGAAGTAAAAGGACATAATGTCGTTTTAACCAAAAATGAGTTTGAAATTATGCGCTTATTTTTGGAAAATCCGGAGAAAGTAATTTCTCGTTCCGCCTTAGCAATGGAGCTATATCATGACGAGAAACGGGCGGACGGGAAATCCCTTGATATGCTCATCCGTTCTCTTCGCAATAAACTTCTTGCTTATAACGAAAACGTTCTTGTTTCTATTTATGGAAGCGGCTATAAATTAATTAAGAATGAATAAGAAGGCACTTTCTTTGCGAGATTTCATTGTTTATACCTTTTTCTTTATACTCTATTTAGGCGGATTTTTAGGAGTCTATTTCTCTAGCACGTTCCAAGTCGATTCGTCTTTAAAAAATTATGAAGAAACCGTTCTTAATTTGTACCAAGAAGAAAAAGATAACGTGATTGAAATCTTTCGTAACGATGAACGCTATATAGCGATATTCGATTCTAAAAAACTTACCTTTGTTTCTAATCATAATGAAAGCGGGGACTACAAAGAAGAAATCGTTAATAAGAAATTATCGTCTTCTTTTGAAGAAAATGTCGCTGGAATTAATTACCGTTTAAACTATTTTAAAATAGATAATGGATACCTTAAAATCGGTGTTTCTCTTCCAAAGTCCCTAATCATTTCTAAGTGGTTTTTAATCGCTGGCACACCGATTCTTTTTCTTGTATTTTTGCTTAGCTATCTATTCATGTCGAAAAAGATTAAGAATTCTTTTTTGGCCCTCAATAGCCAAGTCAGAAGACTAGAAGAAGTGGGCGGCTTGGCGAGAGAAGAAGGAAAATATCAAGATTCGATTGATTTGCTTACGAAAGCCGTGCGTCAATCGCGTAAAGCCGTGGACAAAGAATTGAAAGAAGCGGAATTAGCAAGGCAGAAGAATGATTTTATTCTCGATTCTTTCTCACAAGCCCTCATTGTTATAAATGGTGATTTCAAGATAGAAATCTTTAATAAAAAAGCCGCTGAAGTCTTTGGAATTTCTCAAAAGGATGCTTTGGGAATGAAGGCTAACTTTCTAGATAAATACGATTCTGAGCTCGCTAGGAAAGCGCACCTAGCCATGAATGCTCTAATTTCTTCAACTACTTTTGAAAAAATTGATAACCGCGTCTTTGAAACCTCGATAGAACCATTAGATTTTTCTTGGACACAAGGTGAAAAAGTCAATGGGGTTTCTCTATTACTCGTGGATGTAACGGAAAGTTATCATAGTTCTTCCATGAAACGAGATTTCTTCGCAAATGCCTCTCACGAATTGAAGAGCCCATTAACTTCCATTTTGGGATATCAAGAGATGATTCGAAATGGAATTTTTACGACCAAAGAAGAGATCGGTTTAGCGGTAAATAAGACAATCAAAGAGGCAAAGCGGATGAATAAAATCATTATGGATATGCTCACAATCAGTAATCTAGAAAATGAAAATTTACGGCCCATCGAAGAAATTCCTGTTTCGAAAGCAATCGATGAAATTCTTTCATCTAGCGAACTCCTTTTGCAAGAAAAGAAAATTACGGTCCATCATCAAACTAGTCCGTTAATCTTAAAGATGAATTCAGACGATTTTGAAAAACTTTTCCGCAACCTCATTGAAAACGCAATTCGTTATAACAAAGAAAACGGTGAAATCTTTATTGCGGAAGACAACGTTTCCAAAACAATCAGTGTCGCGGATACTGGAATCGGCATTAAAAAAGAGGATTGCGCAAGGATCTTTGAACGCTTTTACCGCGTTGATAAGGCTAGGAGCAGAGAAAATGGCGGAACTGGCTTAGGACTAGCAATCGCTAAATATGTTTGTTCCTATTATCATTTTACGATTGAAGTAAAAAGCGAACTAGGAAGAGGGACCGTTTTTATCATCCGCACAAAAAGTAAATAAACAATTACTTTTTATTATTTTTCGTTTTCATTAAATAAATACGAAAATACGGCTAAATGTATGAATCTTTTCATTAAAAAGTAATATAAAAGTAAGTTTCTCCTTGTAATGAAAGGGCTTACATACTAAAGTTATAGTAAGCTAATTCATAAACATATTTACAAGGAGGCTTTTATGAAAAGTAGCAACAAAAAACATTTGGCACTAGCCGCCGCCTTACTATTATCAGCAGGAGCGTTAGCTTCCTGCGGAAATAGTGATTCGGCTAACCGGAAAAAAGTGGAAGCGGCTGTTGCTGACGCAGAGAATTTGACTCGTGATGAGCTCATGAAGAAAGCGGCAGTGGAACTCGGCACGAACGAATTTAAGTTTCTCGCAACTACCTCTCGCGGAGGAAAAGATCCTGTTAAGAATGGCTTTGTCGCCGAACTTAATAAATACAATAAGGATATTAAAGCCACGCAGATTAAATACGATAGTACGGTTGATGGACAAGTCTATACGACATTAAGCGGTGAAATCGATAGCGGAACCCATGGCTATAACGCTGCGATTGTGCAAGATGGGTATCAACTTCAAAAGAAAGGAATCGATGCGAAGCGTTTCATTAATTACGTTCCAAAAGAATGGAAAGATGATAAGGATACCAATAAAGATGTCGATTCCAATCCAATGTCTCTCCAATACAATTTCAAAACTTGGATGGTCAATAACAAAAATAAAGATACTGTCATTGATAACGTTTGGGATATCGCGAGCAAAAAATACAAAGGCAAGCTTGATACCATGGATCCTAGAAACGAAAACGTCAATATGGATTGGCTTATCATGCTAACCCAAGATTCTTGGTGCGATAATCTTAAAACGTGTTTTGAAGACGCTAGCAACGACGCAAAAAGTGAAATCGATATTGAAGCATATAAGAGCTACGGCGATAAGAAGAAATATGCATACGCTTTTATTGCGAAATTTATCGAAAACGCCACATTCTACGCTGATGATGGAAAGGCCATCAATAATCTCATAAAAACGCCTGGAAATATCGGATGGATCGTTTATTCAAAACTCCTCACCATTCAAGAAACTGAGAAAACAACCAAAAAAGATATCACGGTTGCACCTCTAGGCGAGGGAAACGAAGACGGAAGCACGATAGCATCTAGCGCGATGAAAGGATTTGGCGGATTTATGTATAAGCATTATCTCCAAGTCATGCCAACTGCCGATTACCCATATACCGCCTGTGCTTTCTTGAATTACATCAGCACGACAAAGACTGGCTATAGCCAATGGGCAAGTGACGTGGGCGATTATCCAACAATGCCATCTATTAACTTAAATCGTACGAAAAATGGCCACGGAACGCTTGTTGATGCGAAGGATAAAGATGGCAATTCCTATAAAAAGCTCGTCCAAAAAGATGATGATCCAAATTTATTCCCTTGTTTAAACGATCCTTCTGGTTCTTGGTGGAACGATTCTTCCAAAGGCAATGCCGTGATTGAGACGCCAAGTTATATTGCTCCTCAATATCCAGCCGTTCGTCAATTCATTGACAAAGCGCTTGCTAGTAAAGGCAAATAATTAATCTAAAAAGTCGGGGCAAGTAGGCGATATCTATTTGCCCCGTATTTAGAAAGGAGTGCAGCCTATGACCGAGTCGAATGTAGCGCATAATGAGTTTTCAAAGAAACTAAAAAAAGATTGGAATAACGCCGTTACTTTTTTCGGAATTCCTGCGAATACTTTGCTCGTTTTCTTTGGAATCTTATTATTAGCGCTGAATATCGTGCCAATTTTTACCGTTTTCATTGATTCTTTTACTGTTCACGAAATGGAATATGTCCCAAATGCGACAACGGGAAGTTGGACGGCTTATCATTATTACGAACTATTTGGAAGTGAAACTTCGGTAG
Organism: Caryophanales bacterium UBA6865; assembly: GCA_002449265.1. Taxonomy (GTDB): domain Bacteria; phylum Bacillota_I; class Bacilli_A; order RFN20; family CAG-826; genus UBA4951. The sequence goes on from DKCV01000021.1 coordinate 105,323, forward strand.
GTTTTTTCTGGCAACCATTCGCCAATTCGTTACTTGTTTCTTTCTTATCTTGCGCCTTTGCGATTGTATTTGGCGGACTTACGGCTTATTTAGTTTGCCGAACCAACATGCCGTTTAAGAGATTTATTTCCGCGATTTTTATTTTTCCTTATATCATGCCGCAGTGGACTTTGGCATTATTTTGGAAGAATTTATTCATCAATGACCAAATTACCGGTGGCTATGTTGGTGAATGGCAAGCTTTATTCGGACAAGCGATGCCAGAGTGGTGGGTATATGGCCCGTTCCCAATTGCTTTTGTCATGGGGCTACATTATGCGCCTTTTGCTTACATTCTCATTGGCGGAGTTCTCCGCAATATGGATTCGAATTTAGAAGAAGCAGCGACAATTCTCAATATTCCTAAATGGAAAGTGTTCACTCGCGTTACTATCCCTATGATTCAACCGGCGATTATGAGTACAATCCTACTTGTCTTTTCGGCGGCAATGAGTTCATATCCAGTCGCGCAAACTTTAGGTACTCCCGCTAACTATTTCGTATTAGCGGTTCAAATGAAAGCCTTCATCACGGGTAGTGGAGGCACTCAAATTGGGCAAGGGGCAATTGTTTCTTTGGTGCTGATTATCATCGGCGTATTGATCTTAGCGATAAACCAGGCTCAGATTGGTGGAAGAAAGCAATTTACGACCGTGACTGGAAAAAGCGGACAAATCAGTAAAAAGAATCTTGGAAAAGTTGGCCGCTACGTTATTGGCGGATTAATGATTGCGTTTGTCATTTTCTTCTGCGTTGGTCCAATGGTTTCCTTTGCTTTAGAATCGCTACTCCCTAATCCAGGCGACTATTCTAGTGGCTTAACGTTACGGTATTGGAATTCTAGCGATGTCGTTAGAAATGACGTTCATGGCGTTTTCTATGAGCCGAAATTATGGCTAGCACTAAAAAATTCTATTCTTCTTTCCGTTTGTTGCAGCTTGCTTGCTGGTACTAGTGGATTATTAATTGGCTATGCGGTTGCTAGAAAAAGGAAGAGCAAGCTTGCGAAAGCCGTTAATGGTTTAGCTTTCTTTCCGTATTTACTTCCTTCCATTTCTCTCAGTGCGATTTTCTTGCTTCTATCGATGAACATTAAGTTCCTCTACAAAACGCCGATTCTTGTTTGCATTATTTTAGGAACGATGAAATACATTCCTTTCGCTTCGAGAAGCTCCCTTAATGCGATGATGCAATTATCGGGTGAAATCGAAGAAGCGGCTGTAATTCAAAATGTCCCATGGGTAAAGCGAATGGGGAAAGTGATTTTCCCTATTCAAAAAAGTGCTTTTATCTCGGGGTATTTGCTGCCATTCATCTCCTGCATGAGAGAATATAATCTTTTTGCTTTTATTGGGGATAACCAAATTACTTTAACCCGTTACATGTATTTCTTAGAGGATACGGGCATTGCCGCTTTAGAGAACGCAGCCAACTTAATCCTTGTTATTATCATTTTGCTATGCAACTGGCTTGTTACCTTACTAACAGGAGCAAGTGTCGATAAAGGCATCGGAGGTAAATAAAATGCCAAAAATTACTTTAGAACACGTCACAAAACGCTATGGCGCTTTTTACGCCGTTGACGATCTTAATCTTACGATAGATGACCGGTCTTTTGTCACTTTGCTTGGACCAAGTGGGTGTGGAAAAACGACGACATTGCGTATGATTGCCGGTTTAGAAACCCCAACTTCTGGCAAAATTACCATTGGTGATGAAGTAGTTTACGATAGCGAAGAAGGAATTAATATCCCTGCAAATAAGCGTCATGTTGGCTTTCTTTTCCAAAACTATGCGCTTTGGCCGCATATGACGGTCTACAAAAATATCACTTTCGGTCTACAAGAAGTGAAAGAAGAAATGCCACTTATTGCTACCGAATATAATAAATACATAGCCTTAGCCAAAGCCATCAAAGAACCAGCCCGCATCAAAAAGCAAATTGAATATTGCTACGATAAAAAAGGAAAACTTGATAGCGAGAAAGCCATCCGTTTCTTGATAGACGAATTTAAGATTTCTAGTTTTGCCGCGAAGGAACTATTCTCCTTGAAGATGTATGAATTAGAAGGAGAAGAACTAAAGCGCTTTGTTGAGAAAAATTACGATGAATATCTCGATAAAGCAGATGAAGTTTTAGAGAGCATTGAAAATAAAGGCTTTACATTAAACGAAAAAGGCGAATATCTTCTCGATGGAAATCTTGTCAAAAAGCTTCGCAAATTAGACAAAGAAGAAATCGATCTTCGCGTTCGTCATGTTGCTCGTGTGGTCAAAATCGGAGAATTTATGGATCGATATCCTAGCGAATTATCAGGTGACAGCAGCAGCGTGTCGCTATCGCTAGAACCTTAGCGCCGGAGCCAAAAGTCATCTTCATGGATGAACCGCTTTCTAATCTTGACGCGAAACTTCGACTCGAAATGAGAAGTGAGTTAAAACGACTTCACATTGCGACTGGTTCGACTTTCGTTTATGTTACTCATGATCAGCAAGAAGCAATGACTTTAGCCACGAAGATTTGCTTAATCAATAATGGCGTCCTTCAACAATATGATGCGCCTTTAGATGTTTATCGAGCGCCGAATAATCTCTTTGTCGCTGATTTTATTGGTAATCCAAGCATTAATTTCATCGAAGCAAAAGCCGCCCAAAATGGAAAGAAAATTTCCTTGTCTTTCTTTGACGGGACCGTAAAAGCTACCTTTGAGCCTTCCTTTGCTTTGAATCTATCCGCGTTCTGCAAAGAACGAGATGAAAGGATGAAAAAGGAGAGTGAAGAAAGAAAAGCGAAACTTTCCATGAAAGGGGCTGTAGAAAAAGATAATGCAGACCGCGCCTTCAATTATCGTATCGAAAAGGTTAATGGCGCGATTACGGCGGAAGAAGAACACAATATCGCCGAAGACATCTTTATTTTAGGCATTCGTCCTGAATTCATTGACCTTCAAGAAGAAAATGGCATTGAGGCAGAAATTTATAGTGCTCTTCCGACTGGTATGGAGACAACCGTAAAAATTCGTATTGGCGAATATATCCTTACGGCAGTGGTCTTTGGCGGGGTAGATTATCGGATCGGGGCCAAAGCGAAGATTAGTTTTATAGGTAAGGAACTACTCCTTCTTGACCGTAAATCAGGAAGAATCATTGCTGAGGGTAGCCTAAAACTATAAAAACTAGTTTTTTGGAATAGAAGCGAGCAAATATCTCGCTTCTATTTTCATTTAAGCGCTCTCAGGCTTTTTATTCCTTAGAAAAATCAGTATACTTATTAGGTATTTCATAAATTTATGGCATTTGGAATTCTTTATGACTATTTGATGGGTCAATCAACCCACGCCTTCGATTATTTTGGTGCTCATTTTGGAACCCTAGAATTACCAGGGAAAAACAAAAATGAAAAGCCTACTATTTTATCTGGCGTCTATTTCCGACTCTATGCGCCTTTAGCGGAAGACGTTTCTGTGATTGGTGAGTGGAATAATTGGGATGTTACCGCCAATAAGATGAAGAAAGTGGATCCCTGTGGTTGCTTTGAGACTTTTGTTCCAGGACTTCACAACTACGAATGCTATAAATTCCATTTTAAAAACGCGAAAGGGCAATACGTAGATAAGGCTGATCCTTTTGCTTTCTTTAGCGAAATGAGGCCACAATCTTGCTCCCGAGTATTCGACATTCGTAATTTTGCTTGGCACGATAAAAAATGGCTCAAGAACCGTAGTCGAAATTTCGATAACGCGATGAGCATTTACGAAATTCACCTTGGTTCCTGGAAGGGGAAAATCGATGGACGCTTCCCTAGCTACGAAGAGGTGGCTGATTACTTAATTCCTTATTTAAAGGAAACTGGCTATACCCATGTTGAGATTATGCCTATCACTCAATATCCTTTTGATGGTTCTTGGGGATACCAGACAACAGGCTTTTATAGTGTGGATTCGCGGTACGGAAATCCCTTCCAACTCATGAGCTTTGTTGACCGGCTTCATGAGGCTGGATTTGGGGTGATTTTAGATTTCGCCCCGGTTCATTTTGCAACCGATAGCTACGCTTTAAGGGAATTTGACGGCTCCCATTTATTTGAATATAGCGATGAAGCGCACGCTTATTCCCCTTGGGGAAGCTGCTTATTCGATTTAGGGAAGGACCCAGTCCGTTCTTTCTTAATGAGCGCGATGAACTATTTTTTAACCTATTTCCATTTTGATGGGATTCGCGTTGATGCGGTGAGCAATCTTATTTATTGGGATGGGAATAAAAACCATGGCGAAAACGATGGGGCGCTTGAATTCATTCGTCGATTAAACGGCAAACTTCATTACGAACATCCTTCGATTATGATGATTGCGGAAGATAGCACCGATTATTTAGGCGTGACGCGACCAGTTGAATACGGTGGATTAGGTTTCGATTATAAGTGGGATTTAGGATGGATGAACGATACTTTGAAGTATTATTCTCTTGACCCGATTTATAAAAAATGGGATCACAACAAGTTAACCTTCTCCATGGCTTATTTTTATAGCGAAAACTTCCTTTTGCCTTTGTCTCATGATGAAGTGGTACATGGGAAAGGGACTATCATCAACAAGATGTATGGGGATTACGAAACCAAATTCGCCTTATTAAGGAATTTATTCACCTATCAATTCGCTCACCCTGGGAAAAAGCTCAATTTCATGGGAAATGAGCTTGGTAGCTTTGATGAATGGAACGAAAACCGTTCTTTGCCTTGGAATTTATTAACTTATCCAAAGCACGATTCCGTCCGTCGCCTTATGCGCGATCTCAATCTCATTTATCGTGATGAGAAAGCAATGCATTTTGAAGAACATAACCCTGCCCATTTTTCTTGGACTCTTGTGGATAACTACGATCAAAGCGTGTTTGCTTTTACACGAAGAGTCGATGATAGCGAACTATTATTTGTTTTCAATATGACCCCAAATTATTACGAAAATTACGATGTTGGCGTCTATAACGAAGGGGAATGGTTTGAATTATTCAATAGTGATAAAGACGTTTACGGCGGGAATAATCAATATAATGGTTTATCATGCTTTACTTCAATCGGCGCGCCAGAAGGACGTCCGTATCATATTACGATTAAGTTAGGAAGTTACGCTGCGCTCATTATGAAGCGAAAGATAGTAAAGAAAGCGGTAACGAAAAGAAAAAGAACTCGGAAAGTTAACTAAAGGGGAGAGGAGTATTCATCATGTTTCAGAACAAACTGGATTTTAAGCAGGATTTTGAAAGAAGGCTAAGCGAAAAATACGGTCGTAGCGTTGAAGATAGTCATATTACTGAACGTTATGACATTCTAGGGGAGATGGTACGCGATTACGCTGGTTACGATTGGAGAGCGTGCCGCGAAGCCATGTTTAAAGGAAAAAGCAAGCAAGCCATCTATTTTTCCATGGAATTCCTTATTGGAAGGCTTCTTGTCAATAACATGCAAAACCTTGGCATTTATAATGTCGCTAAGGATGGTCTAGCGGAACTTGGTATCGATATTAACGAATTAGAGGATCTTGAACCAGATGCAGGGCTAGGCAATGGCGGCTTAGGCCGATTAGCGGCTTGTTTTCTCGATAGTAGCGCGTCTATAGGCTATCCAGTGCATGGCAATACCATCCGTTATGAATATGGTTTTTTCCGCCAAAAATTCGTGGATGGGAAACAAATTGAATTACCAGATCAATGGCTTAGCAATGGCTTTGTTTTTGAGGTTAGAAAACCAAAGCACGCCGTGGAAGTCTCTTTCTATGGGCAAGCCGAAACTTATATTAAGCCCGATGGCAATTACGCGATTCGGACGGTCAATGCGCGCTGCGTTCGCGCCGTTCCCTATGACGTCAGTGTCGTTGGTTATCGAAATGGCGTCGCGAATACGTTGCGTTTATGGAGCGCAGAACCGAGCGAAAAAAATCTTCCTACTGATTGCTCTTTTAATGAATATTTAGCCACCTTGAAGGAACTTTGCTTTGGCTTATATCCGGATGATTCGACTGAACACGGAAGATTACTCCGCCTCCGTCAGCAATACTTCTTGGTCTCGGCTGGACTTCAATCCTCCATGAGAGGGCATTTACGCCGATATGGCACCTTAAAGAACTTTGCCGAAAAATATTGCTTCCAGCTCAATGATACTCATCCGATTTTAGCAATTCCTGAAATGATGCGTTTGCTCATGGATGAATATGGTTTCGGTTGGGATGATGCTTGGGACATCGTGACTCATTCTATCGCTTATACTAACCATACCGTTATGCCAGAAGCCTTAGAAAAATGGCCTGTTACCTATATGCAAGGATTGCTTCCTCGCATTTATATGATTATCGAAGAAATCAATCGCCGTTTTAATAACTACATGGTCGAAAAAGGCGTTGACCCAGATAAACGTTATCAAATGTCTATCATTCGAGATGGCCAGATCCATATGACCAATATGGCCATATATGCGGGATATAGCGTAAATGGGGTAGCGAAAATCCATACCGAAATTCTTGAAAATTACACCTTTAAGAATTTCTATGAGCTTTTCCCGAATAAATTCTCCAACAAAACGAATGGCGTCACTCATCGCCGCTGGCTACTATACGCAAACCCTTCCTTAGCGAAAATTATCACTGAAAAAATTGGCGATGAATGGATTCGTAATCCAGAGAAACTCGCTGACTTTGCAAAATTTGCCGATGATAAGAAAACGCAAGATGCCGTTTTGAAATCAAAGCATGAAAATAAAGTTAAATTTGCAAGATTTGTCGCCAAGCAATACGGTATCGAAATTGATCCAAATAGTATTTTCGACACCCAGATCAAACGTCTTCATGCTTATAAGCGTCAATTGCTCAACGTTTTCCATATCATGAACGAATATTTGACGTTCAAAGATGATCCGAAAAAATTCAAGATGATTCCTCATACTTATATTTTTGGCGCGAAAGCTGCTCCAAGCTATGAATATGCCAAAAGAATCATCGAATTGATTCTTTCCGTTGCCGATGTCATTAATCATGACGAAGAGGCGAATAAATTCATGAAGATCGTCTTTGTGGAGAATTATGGCGTTACTTTGGCCGAAAAGATTATTCCTGCAAGCGATATTAGCGAGCAAATCTCCACAGCTGGCAAAGAAGCAAGCGGCACAAGTAATATGAAACTCATGATGAACGGAGCGATTACATTAGGAACGCTTGATGGCGCTAATATTGAAATAGCGAATTTAGCAGGCGAAGAAAACGAAGTCATCTTCGGACTTACGGCAAACGAAGTTCAATCAATGGTGGATAATGGAAGCTACAATCCTTGGGATATATATAATTCCAATGCATCTATTAAACGCGTTTTGGATAGTTTATTCTTAGGGCCATGGGCCAAAAATGACCGTTTCCGCTTCATTTTCGATGAAATCATGAACCATGGCGATCAATATTTCATTTTAGCCGATTATGTTAGCTATGCTGAAGCTTGCCAAAAAGCGAATGACTTCTATGCGGACAAGCGTGCCTTTGCTCATGCTTCAATTATGAATATCGCTCGTAGTGGCCATTTCTCTAGTGACCGGACGATTGAAGAATACAATCGGGATATCTGGCATTTAAAGAAAATCAACGTGAGGGCTGACGATGAATAGCATTGATGTAACGCCCTTATTTGCTTTACAAAGTGGCTTAGATAATGAGATTCATAAGCTTCATCATGAAAGCTATAACTCGACTCTTCATAAACGGATTCTTGCCTTATTTGTAGAACTCGGAGAGTTCGCTAATGAAACACGTTGTTTTAAGTTTTGGAGCGTAAAAGGGCCATCTACTAAAGAAGTAATACTCGATGAATATGCCGATGCTTTGCATTTTTTCTTGTCATTAGGTTTAGCCATTGGCGTTAAGGAAATGAAAGCGGATTTTGCGCCTCGATGTTCTACTATTGTGGAACAATTAGAAGCAATATACGTTGATGTCGCCTCTTTTAGTGAACATCTTGATGAAACACACTATAAAGCGGCGTTTACGGATTTCTTGAATCTTCTTCCTTTGCTTCATTATAGCGATATGGACGCTATCGATGCTTATAAGAAAAAATTAGCGGTTAATTACGCTCGTCAAAAAAATCACTATTAATTCATACTAAATAAAGGGTTTTTTGCGAAATTCCTTTATTTTTTCTTTTATCTAGTTAAAAATATCACTAGTAAAGAAGAAAATCATGAATTCGATTGAACACTGGTGGACAAAGTCTATCGGATATATTGTTTATCCGGAATCTTTTTTGGATACAAACGGGGATGGAATTGGCGATCTTAATGGCATTTCCTCAAAACTTAATTATCTCCATGATTTAGGAATTAATCTTCTTTGGATCTGTCCTATTTTCGATTCCCCGATGGCGGATAATGGGTATGACGTTTCTAACTATACCAAAATCAATCCACGTTTTGGAACGATGGAGGACTTTGCAAATTTATTAAATAAAGCTCATTCTCTAGGCATTCGCGTTATTTTGGATTTTCCGCTTAATCACACGAGCGACGAACACCCTTGGTTTCAAATGGCTATTAAAGACGATAATAGCGAAGAACATGGCTATTATTTCTTTAAGAAAGGGAAAACGGAGAATGGCAAAACCCTTCCTCCGAATAACTGGGAAAGCTTTTTTGGAGGCAGTGTTTGGGAAAAAGTTCCAGGAAAAGAAGACGAATATTACTTCCATTTATTTGATAAGAAAATGCCTGATGTGAATTGGGATAATCCTAAATTAAGAGAAAAATATTACGAAATCGCTAAGTTTTGGCTAGATAAAGGAGTGGACGGGTTTCGGCTTGATGCGTGCGCCCATTTAGCGAAAGATACTTCTTTTAAGGATTCTAATAAGCCACTAGACGAATCTGGCTATGCTCTTGATACGGATTGCTATTCAAACCGCAACGAGCTTATTAATTATCTAAATGATTTTAAAAAGAACGTCTTTTCTCATTATGACTGCTTGCTTATTGGAGAAATCGGCGGAGCGATATCTCCCATCGATAGCTTGAAATTAACTTCTTATCGCGATGGGCCTCTCAACATGGCTTTCAATTTCGACACCGTTTGGAATAATGGTGCGTTTGATTCCATTACGAAAAAAGACGAAGAAATTCGCACTGATGTTTTGCTCCTTAAGCAAAATTTCATGCGCTGGTATAAGGCCTGTCATGAACAAGCCGATATGCCTTTATATTGGTGTAATCAAGACCATCCGCGCGTCTTAAGCCAATATGGCGACATCCGCTTCCGTAATGAAAGCGCGAAAATGCTTCTTACAACCTTATTATTTCTTTATGGCACGCCTTTCTTATTCCAAGGCGAAGAAATCGGCATGAGTAACGCGAGATATTCGCATGTTGAGGATTTCTTTATCGGCGATCCTAGCGATAAAGATGAAGCCTTGTCCTTAAGAAAACGCGGCTTTAAAGAAGAAGAGATTCTTGCTTATTTTAGACGTTGCAGCCGCGCGAACGCTCGAACTCCTCTTCAATGGAGCAAAGAAGAAAACGCTGGTTTTTCTAGCGCAAAGCTCCCTCTTCCAATCGATAATAGCTACCTAGAAGGTGTCAATGTTCTCTCAGAAATGGAAGACCCTTGTAGTATCTTAAATTTTTATCAATACGCGATTTGGAAAAGGCGCGATCCTTTAATTAACGAAAGCGTGATTCACGGGAAACTCTCTTTAGCGGATCCGAATCACCCAGATGTTTTTGCTTATCTCCATAGTGGCGGTTCGCTCCAAAAATTGATGGTGATTAGCAATTTCCGCCCTTATGAAGTTAAATTCACTTTTTATTATGACATTCGGGATGTTCTCCTTCATAATTATGAAGGCGTCAACTTAGATAACCATGTGTTTACTTTGCGCCCATTTGAATCTTTCTTATTGATCTTACGATGAACGCACTTTATTGGATTAAATCGAACGCTCCTTTTTCGCGGAACTCTTTTAAAAATCGTCTGGATGCTTTAGGCGTTAATTACGAGTTGGAAGTGCGCGGTGAGCAAGAACTCTTTTTACATGTCGAAAAAGATATTTCCCACGCCTTAGAAGGAATCCTTATCACGATAGGGGAAAACGAATCCGTGAAAGTGAGTGCTTTAAAAACGCATAATACCAAAGAATTAGCGGCGAAATGCATCGGCGAAACGCTCGCTTTTTATCCCAATAGCGTTCGCTATATTAGCGATATCCTCCTTAAAGAACTTTCCTTTGGAAATTTTTCTTCCTTCCCTTTATTAAGCGCGGAATTTCGCGACGTGAACGAAATCAATTTATTGACGGTAGGGGCGTATTTACGAAATGGTTGCTCGATAAATGAAGCCGCCGAAAGCCTTTATGTGCATCGTAATACCTTTCGATATCGATTAGAAAATTTTTATAAAGAAACAAATATCGATATTCATGATTACCATTCCGCTCTCTTGCTTGAATTATATTTCCAACTCGGGAGAAAAAGCTAAATGGAAACCCCCTTGTTTTTCAATTCTGGCATTGAGACGGTTGAACTAAAACGCGGCGAAACTTTATCCGTATTTTCGAAAGATGAATACATTCTTGAATCGCTTTTTCTCTCTTTAAAGGAGGATCATGCTTCTCATTTTGCTTATGAAAACGAAGAAAATTTATCTTCTAGAGATATCGCATTCATGAGTGCTGATGGTCCGATTTTTCCCGATTTAAGTGTTTACGATAACCTTGCTTTCTCTCTTGCTAAAGATAAGAAATTTGATATCTCTTCTACGATTCTAGATATGGCTCGCTTCTTAAATATCGAGTCCTTGCTCATGAAAAAAGCGAAAGACCTTTCTAATCTAGAGAAAGGAAAAGTTGCTTTGGGGAAACGGTTTATCGTCAACGCTCCCCTTTTTGTTTGCTTTGACCCATTAAGGAAAATAAAAGAACTAGAAAAAGATTACGTTACTCTCGTGAAAAAGAAAAAGGCCCGCGTTTTATTTTTGACGAGCGACCCTAAAACCGCTTTACTCACCGCAAATACATTGATTACGAATTACGGAACGAAAGATGAAAGAAGTGGCGATCCTCTTTCGCTTTATTTTGATTCACCGACCTTAAAGACGCTTCAATCTTTGTCTATTCCAAAGGTAAATGTCATCCCTTTAGAAAAAGAAAACGGGGTTTCAATGTGTCTAGGGAAGAAAATAAGCGTTTCTTCTCTCGCTAGTTTTTTAGCGGTTCATCCTCATGATATTTTCTTAAATAAAAGCGGAGAATACCAAGGGGCTATTTTATTCCTTGAAACTATTGGTAGCCATCGTTACCTCCATTTAGAAACGCATCGACAAGAAATCGTGGTTGAATGGAGTGGGGGCGATGTTAAAATAGGGGAAAGATTAAATTTCGATATCCCTTTAACAAAAAGTTACCTTTTCTTAGAAAACGGGGAAAGAGTTAGAACTAGAAACGATAAGATATCGAATAGCTTAATAGGAGGCTTAAAATGAAATTGGCGGCAAAAATCACATTCTACCTAGGATTAATCAGTGTTCTTATCGGCGCAGGTTTTCTTTCATACGGCTTATTAACGAATAATGTAACCACATTAATAATCGGTGTTTATTCTTTTGTTATGTCGATTATCTTAGAAGCGGTCGCACTTAGACTTTCAATCGCGATTGACCGGAAAGAAAATCCAGTGGAAAGCAAAGATGAAGCTAGAAAGCCTCATTGATCAACTATTCTTGGTTCTTTAAGCGGGCTAATACCCCGCTTTTTTCAATTCCTAAGGTGAGAGGAATCGATAAAATTGCCATGGAATAGCCTTGTAAGCAATCAAACGCACTCGATAAATATAGCATCGGTCCTTCTATTACGGCGTAAGCAAGCATATACGCTAAAATCATCGCACTAGCCCCGATAAAAGGAGAAATAAAACGGATGCCTTTATGCTTTCTTAATCGATAGAACAGGATACCGGTGATTCCTCCAAGCAACGCTTTTGCTAGTAGCGTGAAAGGGGCGTAAACTGCATAACCCAAAAATAAATCGCCCATCGTTCCGCCAATAATCCCGACAATCGCTCCTTCAATTGGCCCAAGAGTCATTGCGATGAGCAAAGTAACGATATCGCCGAAATTTAAGTAGCCTACTCCTAGAGGAAGAGGGGCTTGGCAAAATGAGGTAAGCACAAAACATAAGGCGCTAAAAACGCCACAAATGGCAATTCGGTAAAATAAAGATCGCTTCATAAATTAATTATCTTTCTTTGGGAAAGAGCGAAAACCGTTTTTTCTAGATGAACGGAAATTCCGATTCGAGTGGAAATTTGATTTCCTATCTTTTGAAAAGGAGCTTTTAGAAAAGGAGCCTTTCTTCTCAAAGGAACGTTTTTTGTTAAATGAAGGACGGTCTTCGTTTTTATGGAAATCACCCTTCTTTTTGTTCGAGCAATAATGGCGTTTATGGTCGAAAGAATGACTCGCTTCATCCTTCTTCCCAAAATGCCTATCTTTATAATCGAATTTTTTATCTTTGGAGAATTTGCGATATGAAGTTCCCTTCCGATAGGAATGAGAATCCTTTTCATCGTCTTTCGCTTTTGCATGTGCAAAATATTTGTTTTCCTCTTTTTCGATTGGGGAACGGCGCTTTTTCTTTTCGTTATTACCGAGCAAGAATTGAAGATTGTCCGTTTCAGAATAAACCTTGATTCCTTTTGAGATTAAATATCTTGCGGTAACGCCTAATCCTTCAATTTTTCCACCATCGAATTTGCCATTATGGATAAAGCGTGACCCACAAGCGGGGGAACCATCTTTCAAAATGGCGATTTTTATGCCAAGAAACAAACAAACTCGATAAGCTTTTTCGGCTCCTTCGTTATAAATTTTCGTTAAATTGGCGCCATCTTTGTTCATGACTTCGTTTCTTACGATTTCGGCAGGGGAGCGTGGAACGGATAACCCTGCTTCTACTTCTGGGCAAAACGGCACAAGTTCATATTTTTTGGCTAATTCATCCAAAAAGGGGAAGGGGTTAGATCCTCCATCGTAACGCGTTTTATCCCCAAGCAAACATGCAGAAACTAGAATCTTTTCCATACCTGCGTAAATATACTCGTTTTCCCACTTCTTCTCAATACTGTTTCTCTTTGCTAATGAAGACTATTCATAGGATAATTGAACCGCATGAACCAATTCGTCTATGAGATTAATTATCAAGGGAAGATAGTCCCCTGTTATATTGAAAGAAAACGGATGAAATCCATCACCTTTCGTCTTGATAGCGATGGGGAATACATGAAAGTTTCTTGCCCGTATTTAGTGAGCGAAGAGTTTCTCAAAGAAAAGATAAATGAAGTTATTCCTAAATTATTCAAGAAAACGGAATATCAGAAGCCTAGCGATGGTGATTCTGTTTTTCTTTTTGGAAAAGAAGAAGTGGTACCGGGATTTTCAATGCTTCGCATAGAAAAAAAGAAACGTTATTACCGATCGCTTCTATTATCGTATTGTCGAAAGAAAGTCCGTTATTACGAAGAAATGATGGGGATAGTGAACCCCTATAACGTCGCCGTAAGAGAAATGAGCACGCGTTATGGCGTCAATAGTAGAAAGACTCATAAGGTGACCTTTGCTTTATCGCTCGTTCACTATAGCCCTGCAATTATTGATTCTGTTATCGTTCACGAACTCGCTCATCATTTTGTCTTTGATCATAGCAAATCCTTCTATGATATTGTCTACCGTTATTATCCTTCTTATAAAGAAAGCCATGATAAATTAAGGAACCATATTTACCAATGAACGAAACCATCGTAAGTCGAAACAATGCAAAAATCAAAGAAGCGGTCGCTTTAAAAAATGGGAAAGGCGATTATTTCCTTGTCGAAGGTTTTCACATGGTGGAAATGGCTTTAGAGAGTAATGCAGCTGCTGCTATTTTTTCATTGAAACCATACCCTTCAAAAGCAAGGAATTATCTCGTCACTCCCGCGGTTTTGGATAAACTAGTTTCTTCTAGAACTCCAGAAGGAATCGTTGCCGTTTGTAAGAAGAAGGAGGCTAAGCCCATTTCATCAACCCGAGTTCTTATTCTTGACGCTGTAGCAGATCCTGGAAACGTTGGGACGCTTTTTCGAAGCGCTTTAGCGTTTGGCTTTAAAGATATTATTCTCGGAGAGAAGTGCGCTTCCGCCTATAGCGAAAAAACTTTGATGGCGAGTCAAGGAGCAATCTTTGCCCTTAATCTAGTAAAAAGCAATGATTTGATTGGTTCAATTTCTTCTCTTCATCAACATGGTTATCAAGTCTTTGGCACCGCTTTAAAAAGTTCTTTCTATTTAGATGGAGCTCCTAAAGAAATATCGAAACTTGCCATTATCCTAGGAAACGAAGGAAAAGGCGTTAGGGAAGAAGTTTTAAAGACGACAGACCATAATATCCGAATTGAAATGGCAGGAATTGACTCGCTTAATGTGGCGATGGCAGGTTCCATTCTCATGTATTCATTCCGAAAACTCCTAGATTGAGTTTTCCTTTAAATTTTTCTTATTCTCTTCTAGAATAAGGGCGTTCGTTGAAGAGAAAGAGTAATCGTATCCTTCTAGTATAGGGAGAAGCTGATAGTGGAACGGCTTTCTGAAGGGCGGTGAAAGTTCGTCTCGGAGAACGGGAATGAGAATTCCCCCTTGGTCCAGGTTATGGCTATAGAGCGATGAGAAATCTTCATCGAATTGGGATGGCACCGTGGGCTAACTCACTCCCGTGTCGCCTTTTTTAATTTGGAGGGATTATGGAAGAAACAAAACGAGCGGAAGAAATCAAAGAAGCCGCGCTTAAGGAAATCGAATCCGCAAATGACGAAACGGTTCTCGAAAAAATACGTAACACCTATTTAACTAAGAAAAGCGAACTTAACGCTTTAATGGGCTTAATGAAATCACTGACTCCGGAAAACAAAGCGGTTTTCGGAAAAACGATGAATGAAGTGAGAAACGCGATTGTTACGCGTTACGAAAAGAAGAAAGAAGAGATTTCTAAACGCGTCATGAAGGAAAAACTCGCAAGAGAGTCTATTGACTTATCTCTTCCGGGTAGAACGCATCAAGTCGGTTCGATTAATCCTATCTATCAAATCATCGATGAAATGATTTCAATTTTCTCTTCCATGGGATTTGAGGTCAAAGAAGGAAGAGATATCGAAAGCGATCATTTCAACTTCGAGTTATTGAACGTTCCAAAAGATCATCCTGCCCGTGATATGCAAGATACTTTCTATATCACCGATTCTTTATTGCTACGTACTCAGACTTCGGCTGCGCAAGCTCATGCCTTACTTGAGCAAACCGAAAAAGGCCCTATCAAAATGATTTGCCCTGGCAAATGCTACCGTCGCGATGACGATGATATGACTCATAGCCATGAATTTAACCAAATTGAAGGGTTAGTCGTTGGTAAAGGTATCTCCATGGCAGATTTAAAAGGGACGCTTGAGCTATTTGTGAAAAAGATGTTTGGCGAAAAGCGTGAAATCCGGATGAGAAGCTCCTATTTCCCGTTTACTGAGCCAAGTGTTGAGGTGGACGTCAGTTGCGCTAAATGCGGTGGAAAAGGTTGCGATATGTGCAAAGGAACCGGTTGGATTGAGATTCTAGGGGCTGGAGAAGTCCATCCCCATGTCTTAGAGATGTGCGGTTATGACTCAAAGATCTATAGCGGGTTCGCGTTCGGGGTAGGCGTAGAACGTCTTGCGATCCTTCGATATGGAATCGATGATATTCGCCGTCTTTATCAAAACGACCTTCGATTCTTAAAACCATTCATCGAGAAATAAGGAGAGAACCAATGAAAGTTTCATTAAAATGGCTCAATCATTTCGTCAAAGTTGACGATATTGATCCTAAAATTTTAGCGGATAAATTAACGTTCGCCGGAGTTGAAGTTGAAAGTATCGAGAAATTAGCCGATGCATCAGGTTTAGTGATTGGCGAGATTCTAACTTGTGTCCCTCACCCAGATAGCGACCATTTGCATATTTTAAATGTGGATGAAGGCCCTAAATATGGGGTGCATCAAATTGTTTGCGGTGCGCCAAACGCTAGAGCGGGGTTAAAAGTCATTGTTGCTAGAGAAGGTGCTAAGCTACCTGGTGGCGTTATTAATAAAGGTAAGATTCGTGGCGTTGATAGCGACGGAATGTGCTGCGCTTTATATGAATTAGGTGTGGATAAGAAATTCCTAACGGAAGCACAGTGTAACGGCATTGAAGAGCTTCCTCTTGATGCCCCACTTGGCGAAGAAGATCCTTTAGCTTATTTAGGCTACGATGACACGATTTTGGATTTATCTTTACTAGCAAACCGTAGCGATCTAAACGCGATGGAAAACGTTGCTTTAGAAGTCGGGACCTTATTAGAGCGTCCTGTCACCCTTTTGCATAAACCTTTAGATTCTTCTAAAGTTGATAAGGAATCCTTTTTGACGCGTAGCGATACGGATAAATGCTTAGCGATATCGGCTAGAATCGTTAGAAACATTAAAGTTGGGCCGTCTCCAAAGTGGCTAGTTAATATTTTGACTGCCGAAGGAATTCGTAGCATCAATAACGTCGTAGATATCGGAAACTATGTGATGCTATATTCTGGTCAGCCTTTGAATATGTATGACCTTGATAAGCTCAAAAAGAAAGAACTCATCGTAAAAAACGACTATGAAGGCTCATTCCTCGCAATGGATGAAAGGAATTACGAACTTAAACAAAATGATTTGGTTGTCGAAAGCGGCGATGAAAATGTTTGTTTAGCCGGCATTATGACGAGCGAAAGCGCTAGAGTGGATGAAAATACAAAGAACGTTGTTATTGAAGGCGCCCTTTTCCATGGCGCAAGTATTCGAAGAACTTCTTTGCGCTTAGGGCTAAGTAGCGAATCGTCTTCCCGTTTTGTTAAAGGCATTAACCCAGACCAAATTTCCTCAGTTCTTTCCTTAGCTAGCGAACTTCTTTTAGAGCTAGCGGGTGGAAATAGCGTAAGCCAAGAATTCACTTTTGATGCACTGAATCACGAAAAGAAAGTCATTAAGAGCAGCTTCGCTTACATTAATGGTCGTTTAGGGACGAATTTCACTAATGATGAGATTTTGCGAGTATTGACGCTTGACCATTTATCTCCGAAAGCGAAAGGCGATTCCTTTGAGGTAGAAGTGCCAAGCTACCGTATTGACATGAAAGAAGAAGCGGACGTAAGCGAAGAAGTCATCCGTCTGCTTGGCTTTGATCATATTCAAAGCAAATTGCCAAGTGCTGCTTCCTTCAAAGGATTGACGGAAAAACAAAAGAATAAGATTGCTATACGTAGGTTCTTGCGTTCTATCGGCATGAATGAAGTATTCACTTATACCTTAGTGAGCGAAGCTAGTAGCAAGGAATTCTCCTATCTTAAGAAAGGAGAGAATTACCGTCTTACTAATCCGATGACCGATGACCATGAATTTGTTCGTTCTTCTTTGCTCCCTTCCTTGCTTTCGACCGCAAGTTATAACGTGGCGCGTCAAATCAAAGACTTTGCCATTTTCGAAGTAAGCGATATCGACACCAAGACCGAGCAAGGATGCCATTTAGGCGCAATTTTTGTGGGAAAAGAGAGCATTCGTGGCTCTATGAACGCTTTGTCTTATGATTTCTATAGCGCAAAAGGCGTTTTTGAAGGAATCATGGAAATTCTTTGTATTAATAATAGCCGTTATCAAATCTCGCGACTATCTAGCGATAAAGAAGAATTTCACCCTGGGAAAAGCGGCCAAATTACAATTGGCAAAACGCTTGTCGGCGTAATGGGCGAGCTTCATCCTCTTGCCTTAAAGAAATACGGTTTGGGGAAAGTGGCTGTTGCATTGGAACTAGATTTAGATGCTTTATTGAATCTAAAAACAAGTGCTTCGAAAGCTTTAATCCCAAGTAAGTTCCCATTTGTAAGCCGCGATCTTGCTTTCGTTGTTGATGATAAGATTACTTTCTTCGATATCAAACGCGAGATTTCTCGCACTGACTCATTGGTTAAATCGGTTGAAGTATTTGACGTTTTCCAAGGAAAAATCATTGGACACGGCAAGAAATCGATGGCGATATCAATTGAATTCAATAATAGCGAGCGGACATTAAAAGACGAAGAAGTTAACGCAGTGATGGAGAAAATCGTCCATATGCTTCAAATGAAATTCCTTGCGGAGGTGCGTCAATAATGACCAAAGTCAGCAAAAGCGCCTTAATCGAAGGAAGAACCCTTTCTTATTCTGTTGACCCTAGTTTCCACGATTATGAGTTTCGTTACCCACTTCGTGATATTTCAAACTGTCATTACGAAGCAAAAGCGACTAGAAGAGGAGAATATCCTCATATCGACTATTCAATCAAGGCGACGCTTTCTTTAGAAGATAGTCGTGATGGCGTTCTTTTTTCGAAAGATATTAAGCTTACCGATAGCGTTGATATCTTGGATAAAGAAGACGATATCGGGGAAGGATATGTCTTGCCTGGTTCCTCAATTGATCTTGATTTGGTCGCCTTATCCATTATCGTTTCTAGCCTTCCAATACGCGTTACTAGAAGCGATAGTGAGCTTCCTAAAAGCGGAGAAGGATATCATGTTTATCGTGAAGAAGATTACCTCGCTTTAGAGAAAGAAAAGCAGAAAACTTCGCCGTTCGATGTCTTAAGTGATATTGATTTTGACAAATAGATTAGTAGTTTTAAATACTATAGTATTTATATCAACTAAATAAGTACTAATTATTTACTAAGCGTCAATGAGAATTCATTTCTTGTTGGCGTTTTCTTTTTTATTTCTTTCGTGTTGCACATACGAAGTAGGAATGGTATTATTTCCTACGAGGTGGGAAGAAGTGGGAATTTTTTACGGGACATATGTGAGAACCCTTGATGAGAAGAATCGTTTACAAGTTCCAAGCAAACTCTTAAGCGCCCTTCCGAAAAAGTTTTACGTTCTTCGTGGTTTCGAAGGATGCCTCGACGTCTATCTCGAAGACGACTTCACTCGTCTAGTTGATGATTTGTCTTCTCTTTCCTACCGTGATCCAAAAAGTAGGGCCTATGTCCGACTAACCTTAGCGAGCGTCAGCGAACTCGAAGTTGACTCTCATGGACGTATCTCACTTTGTAAGGGTCTAATCGATACTTACCACATCGGAAAAGACGTAACGCTGATTGGCGCGCTCGATCACTTCGAAATCTGGGATTCATCCGCTTACGAAAAATACGAAAGCGAGAACGCATCCAGTTACGAAGCTCTTGCCGAAAGCCTCGAGAAAGGGCAATAGCCATGGGAAAGCATGTTAGCGTCTTATTGAACGAAGCAGTTTCGTTACTTCGAGTAAAAGAAAACGGCATCTATGTCGACTTGACCTTAGGAAGAGCAGGGCATAGTAGCGCGATTCTCTCTTTGCTCCCTTATGGGCATCTATATTCCTTCGATTTGGATGAAGAAGCCATAAAAGAGTCCGACCCTCGCCTTAAAGAAATCGGCGATAACTTCACTTTAATCCATAGCAATTTCGCAAATGCGAAAGAAAAGTTACTTGAATTAGGGGTGAATAAAGTTGATGGGGTCCTTATGGACTTAGGGGTGAGCAGTCCTCAATTCGATGAGGAAGAACGCGGATTCTCTTATCGAAATGATGGTCCTCTCGACATGAGAATGGACCAATCCAATCCCTTATCCGCGGAAGTAATTGTGAATACTTACCCTTACGAAGACTTGCTTAGAATCTTTTCCCGATATGGTGAAGACCCGGATAGCAAAGCGGTGGCTAAAGCGATTATTAAAGCGAGAGAAAAGAGCCCCATTCTAACGACATTCGAACTCGTCGACCTCATCAAAAAAAGCAAGCCAGCCTGGCGCTTACGCCAAAAAGGGCATCCAGCAAAACAAATCTTCCAGGCATTACGCATCGAGACGAACGGCGAAATGCAAAATCTCGAAAAAGCATTAAAGGATATGCCTAATATGCTAAATGTCGATGGTAGGTTCGTCGTCATCTCCTTCCAATCCTTAGAGGATAGGCTTGTCAAAGATAGTTTCCGCTCATTAACCGAAACTAGCGGTACTAGATTCGGGCCAGAATCCATCACTCTAGGGGTAAAACCAAAATTCGTTTCCTTAACAAGGCATCCAATTCTTCCTTCTAATAAAGAAATGGAAGAAAACCATAGATCCAAAAGCGCGAAATTGCGCGCAATCCTACGAAAGGAGGAATAAGTTATGGTCGATAAATTAGAAAAAAATGGTCGTAAGAGATTACACTATCAATTAAAAATGGTTGGGTTTGTTTTACTTATCGCTATTGCCATTACCGCCGTTATGGCTATCCCTGTTGGCATTTCCGTCCGCCTTTCGGCAGCAGCAGAAGAAGAAAGCGCCGTTTCTACGCTTTTAGTTTCTAATCTCTTCAATTTGATTCCTTAACCTATTCGGTTTCTCCTTGAAGAAGCGCTGGAAAATCCGGCGCTTTTTTCTTTTTTTCGAATTACCCGAAAAACTACTAATTTTCTATCGTTCTTATTTGCTTTATGTGCTAGTCCATTCTAAAATTAGTCATCGTTTTTATGGAAGAGAATTATATTAAGACATCATCTAACGTCGGGGCGCTAGAAATTAGCTCTAATTCGGTAAAGTTCGCTATCGGTTCACTAATCGATAAAAAGCCTGTTCTTTGCTATTATGGCGAGAAAAGCATCCGTGGTGCGGTGAAGGATGGAATTATTCGTGATTCCCATATGGTAAGCGAAGCCATCAAAAACGTTCTTGCGGTCACAGACGAAGCACTTAAACTCAAAGTTAATATTGGCTCTATTTCTTTGTTACTGCCTCCTTTTGGGCTCATGGTTTATCAAAGCAACCGGCAAACGAGTGTCGTTAGCCAAACCAATTTGATCGATCAGCTCGATATCACCAATGTGATGGTACTTGTTCAAAAAGAAGCCGTTCCGAGCGGAACTAGCATTGTCGATATTGTTCCGGATTATTATGAACTTGATAATCAGAAACGTTTTTGGAATGCGCCTGTTGGCGAGAAGAGCAAAAACCTCATGATCTGTGCGAAGATCCATTGTTTGCCTGATTCTCTTATCCGCAATTACCGGATACCCGTGGAAGAATGTGGGCTCCGCATCGAAAGAATCGCCGTCAGTCCTTTCGCTTCAAGCTCTTTAATCGCGACAAGCAAAAATATGCCTCATGATTATATTCTTGTCGATATGGGGGCTCACTTTACGACTGTGAGCATGATTGGTGCTTCTTGCTTATTTGCCTCTCTTTCTTTTAGTAAGGGCGGAGATGATTTAACGGAAACTATTGCTAGCGAATTCTCACTTTCTTTTGAAGAAGCCGAACGCCTTAAAATTGATTATGGGTATAGCGAAAATAATGACAAATTCACTGAACCCATTGCAAAAAGTGTGGGTGAAGATGGAGTGAAAGAATGTTATTTTGAAAAAGATTTAAGCCATCTCATTGCTTCTTTTTACGAACAATCATTTAACGTTTTGCTTTCGAACGCCATTAATTCTTTATTACAAAGGAAGCTAACGCCTCAAAATCAGAACTTCTTGCCATCATTACCGATTGTCTTTGTGGGCGGGGCTAGCGAATTAAACGGTTTAGCGAAATTACTTTCCCCAGCTTTAGGAAGCCATTCTGCTATTTTCTATACTCCTACCGTTATTGGGGCTAGGGAAGCAAAATATTCTTCCGTCTTAGGACTAATTGCCGCCCAAGGCGATAACCGTGGGAGAGTTGATAGTTTATATCGCACATCATCTTCCCTTTCGAGGAGCAAAAATTAGTTAGGAGGACCCTTTATGGCAAACAACATGGATGTTGATGATTTAGATAATTTCGAGCCTGTGGCTCGCATTGTTGTCATTGGGGTTGGTGGCGCTGGAAATAACGCCGTTAACCGTATGATTGACGAAAGGATTCAGAACGTTGAATTCTATGTCGCGAATACCGATAAACAAGCGTTAGCTACCTCCAAAGCGCCCAATCGCCTTGTTTTAGGTGACGGGGTTACGAAAGGATTAGGAGCAGGTGGAGACCCAGCGATGGGGAAAGAAGCAGCCGAACAAAGTGCCGATAAGATTAAAGAAATCGTGAAAGGTGCTGATATGGTCTTTATTGCCGCTGGTATGGGCAAAGGGACTGGAACGGGAGCCGCCCCAGTCGTTGCTAAAATCGCGAAAGAAGCAGGTGCATTAACTGTCGCCATCGTAACGCGCCCATTCACTTTTGAGGGGCAACAAAGGAACGTCAATGCCGTTGATGGTCTTAATAATTTAAAAGAAGCTGTCGATTCCTTAATCATTGTGAGTAACGATAAACTCTTAATGACAAGCGGCAATATTCCGGTGAACCAAGCGTTCAAAGATAGCGATGGCGTTTTAGCGCAAAGCGTTAAAACAGTTGCCGATTTGATCTTGGTCCCTGCTTTAGTGAATCTTGATTTTGCTGACGTGAGAAGCACATTAAAGGATTCCGGCATCGCTTTAATCGGGTATGGTATCGGCAAAGGTCCGAATAAAGCTGCTGTCGCCGCAGAGAACGCGATTAATTCTCCATTACTTGAAACTTCTATCTCTGGCGCTAGAAAAGCGATTTGCGCAGTAACGTGCGGGACTAACGTCAATTTGTATGAAGCGCAAGAATGCGTTCAAAGAATTGCGGAGCAAGCGGGTAGAGCAATCGACATAAAATTTGGCGTTTCCATTAACACCCAACTCGAAGATTCTTTGATCGTTTCCGTTATCGCAAGCGATTTTGCGGAAGAATACGATTTCACTTCCGTTAAGCCGTTCACTCTTCCAAAAGACCCTAATTCTTTAGGGAAAGGCGTTGCGGAAACGAAAGCCAAAGAAGTAGCTGAAGAAGTGAAGAACGAAGAAAAACAAGGAAATGAGGAAAGCAATTTCGCCGATTCGATGCTTCCTGATTTCTTGAAGAACGCGCTTGGCGCGAAGTCTACCCAAGATTTTGGGGACGATGGTTCTAATAGTGGCGGAGATAGCGGCTTTTAGTTGAAATCCGCTTTTTCTTAACCTATAGTTTCTCTTGCGTTAATAAGAAAGACAACAACGGCAAACGAATTGGAGAGAGCCCCCTGGATGAGAACGGGGCAATGTGAACCGCTATCACTTTCTGAGCATCCCTTCCGAAAATAAGTAAGGAGGGCGGAACTCATCGTTAAGGAGAATAGAGGTGCAGAATGAATTTCTGAACTAAGGTGGTACCGCGTGAAAGCGTCCTTAGAAAGAAGGATGCTTTTTTATTTATTGGAGGGATTTATGTCATACAAAGAAAGCTTGCTCATGCCAAAAACGACTTTCGAGATGCGTGCGAATTTAACGCAAAAAGAGCCTGTTCTTGTTAAGGCCTGGGAAGAGGAAAAACTTTACGAGAAAATGAATCAAAATCGCGAAGGATGCGAGGAATTTTTACTTCATGATGGCCCTCCTTACGCCAATGGCGATATTCACTGCGGGCACATGCTTAATCGCTTACTGAAAGATTTTATTGTCCGCTATAAAAATATGTGCGGCTATAAAACTCCGTTTGTTTTTGGCTGGGATACACACGGCCTTCCGATTGAAGTGAGAGTCACAAAAAGTGGTGTAAACCGCAAAGCGATGAGCGTTCCTAGTTTCCGCGATTTATGCAAAGAATATGCCTTGAAACAAGTTGCTCATCAAAAAGAGCAAATCCGCCGTCTTGGTTGCTTAGGCGATTATGATTCACCATATTTAACGCTTCTTCCGGAATTTGAAGCACGCGAAATCGATGTTTTCGCGTCGATGGCCCTTCAAGGAATCATCTATAAAGGCTTAAAGCCAGTTTATTGGTCACCGTCTAGTGAAAGCGCACTCGCTGAAGCCGAAGTCGAATATAAAGATGTTTTAGCGAAGACTTTATATATCGCTTTCCCTGTTATTGATGGAAAAGAAATTATCCCCCTCGATGCAAAAATCATCATTTGGACGACGACTCCTTGGACGATTCCTTCTAATCGCGGAATTACCCTAAATCCAAAATTTGAATACGGCGTTTATGAAACCGACCAAGGAAAGTTCGTTTTCTTAACCTCGTTAAAAGAGAAACTCGTGAATGAACTTGGTTTCAATAGCTGCGAACTCCTTAAGACATTCAAAGGTCAAGAAGTGGAAGGTGCGAAAGCAAAACACCCTCTTTACGATAGAGAGTCCCTTGTTATGGTTGCCTCTTTCGTTGATGATTCTGCCGGTACGGGTTGCGTCCATACTGACCCAGACCATGGATTAGACGATTTCAATGTTTGCTCAAAATACGGCATTAAGCCATTTGGCACCGTTGATGATAAAGGGATTATGCATTTAGGGGATGATGACCCTTGTTCGAATAAATTTTATGATGACTGCAATGACATCGTGATTGATGAACTTAAAAAGGCCGACGCTTTATTAAAAGAAGTTGATATCACCCATAGCTATCCTCACGATTGGAGAACTCATAAACCAGTTATTTTCCGTGCGACCCCGCAGTGGTTCTGTAGCATCGAACCGATCAAAAAGAAACTCCTTGAAGAAGTTCATAAGATTCATTGGGAACCCTCTTGGGGCGAGCAAAAGATGGTCAATATGATTGCTGACCGCACTGACTGGTGCATTTCTAGACAGCGTGCTTGGGGTGTTCCTCTTCCTATTATTTATAATGAGGATGATAGCCCAATCATCGAGAAACCCGTCTTTGACCATATCCGCGACATTATCGCGAAAGAAGGTAGTAATGCCTGGTTTGCTCGCGACGCGAAAGATCTTCTCCCAGAAGGCTATACGAATCCAAACTCTCCGCATGGGAAATTCCATAAAGAAACCGATATCATGGATGTTTGGTTCGATAGTGGCTCTAGCTGGAATGGTGTTTTAAAGGAACGGGGATTAAAGTTCCCAGCTGATTTATATTTAGAAGGGAATGACCAATATCGAGGCTGGTTCAATAGCTCGTTGATCTTATCGACGGCCTATACTGGAAAAGCGCCGTTTATTAGCTGCTTAACCCATGGCTGGGTCATGGATGAAAATTGGAACAAAATGAGCAAATCCGCCGGAAACGGAATCGATCCAAGCAAGGTCGCAAATCAATTTGGGGCAGATATTCTTCGCCTTTGGGCAAGCAGCGTTAATTATGAAGCCGATGTTAGGATTAGCGAATCCATTATTGCGACGATTAGCGACCAATACCGCAAAATCCGCAATACCTTTAAATTCATGCTCGGAAATCTTCAAGACGGGGAAAATAAACCATATACGAAGCCTTCCGTCAAACCGACTTTGTGGCCAATCGACGAATGGATTTTAGGTCGGCTCGAAGCTGTTAAGAATACTTGCTTAAAAGCGTATGACGAATATTCTTTCCCTGTCGTGAGTGGAACGTTAGGCAACTTCATGGTTGAGCTTTCTAGCTTCTATCTAGATTTTGCAAAGGACGTTTTATACTGCGAAGAAGCAAATAATAAACGCCGCAAAGCGATTCAATACGTTCTTTATGAACTATCGATGACCCTTTGCTTACTTTATAACCCAATCCTTTCTTTCACGATGGATGAAGTTTATAAAGCGATTCCTTCACACAAAAAAGAATCGGCACAGCTTGATGATATGCCTACTTTCTCTCACGAATATCAAAACGCCGATATGTATAAAGAATTCACGAAACTTCGTGATGCCGCGCTTAAATCCTTAGAAGAAGCGAGAAACCGCGGCGAACTTTCTTCCAATATGGAAGCTAAACTTGTGGTTTCCTTACCTTCTAATGCCCTTTATGAAGTTTTAAAGAAACTCAATGAGCAAGAATTAAGCGAGATGTTTGGCGTGAGCCAATTTGAATTAAGCAATAGCGACTCCTTAACGATTCGTATTTCTAAAGCGGAAGGGGAACGCTGCGACCGCTGTAGACGCATTGAACGCGATACCAAACATTATGAGGATGGCGTTTTGTGTGGTCGCTGCGCAAAAGTTATGGGAAAATAAGTCCATGAACCGTAAAACTGATTTTTGGAAAGGGTATCATTGGACAAAAAAGAGCTTCTTTGATACTTATGTTTGGCTTTGCTTGTTATTTGTGATTATTGACCAAGTAAGCAAATGGCTTGTCGTTAATTTTGTTTCTTTCCATAGCGAGATTGAAGTCATCCCGAATTTCTTATACATCTCCCATATTTATAATACGGGAGTTGTCTTTGGACTTGGTGATGGATCTAGTTGGACCCGTCCAATCAATATCGCGATTTCTTGGCTAATGAGTTTCGCTATCTTTAATTTCTGGAGAAAAGGATTAAAGAAAGATGACCACATGATGAACGCGACCTTGATGCTTCTAGAAGCTGGAGCGGTTGGTAATCTCATCGACCGTACTTTCTATTGGGGGCAAAATGGCATCCCTTATGGCGTTATTGATTGGATTGATCTTTATTTTGGTGGTAGTCCAAACGATAGAGGAAGCTTCTTAAACCCTTTTGCAAACTTCAATATCGCGGACGCTTGCATTACGGTAGGAATCATTCTCTATGTCGTTTATTCCATTGTCTTAACGAGCAAAATGTCAGATGAAGAAGCCGAAGCTTACCTTAACGAAAATGCCTTTTGGCGGAAGAAAAAGAAAGACGGAGAAGGGGATAACAATGGAAATAACGATTGATTCCTCTAACGAAGGAAAACGACTTGACGAAGTTCTTTCTTCCTTAGATATCGCACCTTCTAGAAGCAAAATTCAGTCTATGATAAAAGATGGACTTGTTTTAGTTAATAATAAAATAGAAAAGTCCCATTACAGATTGAGAGTAGGAGATATTGTAAACTACCAAGAATATACTGAAAAACCACTAGAAATCAAAGGTGAGGATATTCCTCTTGATGTTATTTACGAAGATAGCGACTTGCTTGTTATCAATAAACCTGCTGGGCTTGTTGTTCACCCTGGGAACGGGCATTCTAGCGGAACGCTCGTAAATGCCTTACTTTTTCACGAAGAACAATTAGCTTCCTCTAGCGGATACGAACGTCCTGGTTTAGTTCATCGAATCGATAAAGATACTTCTGGGCTTCTAGTCGTTGCTAAAACGAATTTTGCTTATGAAGGTTTAGCAAAGCAACTCATTGGTCACTTGATGCACCGCGAATATTACGCATTAGTGAAAGGAATCATTGAGGAAGATGACGCAAAAATCGATGCCCCGATTGGGAGAGACCCGACTCACCCAACAAAATTTTCGGTCAATGGGCGCGATAAAAAAGAAGCGATCACCTTTTTCCATGTCGAAAAACGTTTTCCGCTTTCGCAAGCAACTCTCATTTCTTGCCGTTTATTCACTGGTAGAACCCACCAAATCCGTGTCCATCTCGATTATATTGGACATCCTGTGATTGGCGATCCTCTCTACGGGACGGGGAATCGTAACTTATATAGTAACGGGCAATTACTTCACGCGTATCGTTTAACTTTCGTTCACCCTAGAACGCAAAAAGAAATGACATTTTATGCGCCACTTCCTAGCTATTTTTCTAGTTTATTAGCGAAACTACAATAAGCGTTTTGTATTGGAGAAATTCAGTTTTGCGACCTTTTTAAGTTCTTCTTTTCCAAATTTTTCGATAAAGGATTTCGCGAAGATATCCACTTGCTCATGCGCACCCAATGGGAACTCGACTCCATAAGTTTCACCCATTTTCTTCATCTTTCTTAAAAAGGCATAGCGAGCGATAACAGAAGCTAAAGCGACTGAAATGAAGGCGCTTTCTCCTTTTGTTTTGAAATAAATATTTCTACAAACTTCCTTCTCATCTTTTAAATAAGAATAATAGAGAGTTTCAGGTGCGAATTGATCTTGATACAAGATGGATTCAGGATGTCGCTTCTTAAGATTCAATAAGCAGCGATTATGCATTTTCGCTTTGATGGCGTTCATATTGAATTCATCATGAATCTCGTTGTACTTCGGGTTGTCCAAAGCCAGTTCACTATAATCGTAACGGTGGATTAAAGTTGGGCCGATTGAAAGAATGGTTTCGTCATTCATTTTCTTACTGTCGGTAACGCCTAAAGAAAGAAGATTATCAACATCTTCTTTTCTTACGTAACTTGCAACGACGATAATTGGCCCAAAATAGTCGCCAGTGCCAACCTCGTCACTCCCGATTTGGGGATAACGATTTAAAACAAGTCTATGTTCCAAAGGCAAGGTTGGTTTTAAAGGCGCTATCCTTGCGTTTTTGTCCCAAATTCGCGCTTCTTTTAAGGCGTTAGTTCCCTGAAAGAGAATTTTGTTTTCGCCTTTTTTGTTCTTTTGATAAATGGAAACGGTTGCCCCATCGCATTTAATTACGGAATATAAGTAGCCTGTTCCATTTGGCGTTTGTATCGCGTCATAGAACTCTTTCGCCTTTTTTAAGGTATCGTCAGAGACGGACAAAGCGACAATTTCTTGCTTTTGCATGTCTCTAATTATCTTTTCTTTCCAGGAAGAAGTAAACTTATTGCGCTAGAAGATTTATTGAATGGCATGTTCTCTTTAAAAGCGCTTATTTTCTTTATTTTCTCGTTCTTCTTTTCCAATTTTATTAGATAATATTCGCATGCAAGATATTTACGAGAAATTTGAATTTCAAAAGATCAGGGAAAAGATCGCCAATTTAACGAGAACGGAAAGAGGAATAGAGAAAGCCGAAGGCTTATCGATGTTCCTTGACGAAAAGAAGATGCAGCACGAATTAGCGTCTTTAGAAGAAATGATTTTCCTTCATGCTAGATACGGGAAAATCCCACTTGACGTTTCTAGTTCCTTATTGGGGCCAGTCTCTTTAGCGAAAAAAGGCGCGACCCTTTCGATTGAAGAGCTTGAACGCTGTGCGCACGATGTGAATGAAATGAAAGACATTCGCCATTTTTTCCGCACGGTGGAGCAAAGTCCTATTTTAATGGATTATGTCTCTCACTTACCGATACTTGACTTCTTAGAGAAAGACATTCATAAAATCATCGCCCCGGATCTGTCGATTTTCGATAACGCCTCGCCGCGCTTAAAGGGGATTCGGGCTTCGATCAGTCGTCTTCGAAATGAAATGAAGAAAAAGCTTGGCTTTATCTTGGAAGAAAATAAATCTTTCTTAAGCGATTCCACGTTGACGTTAAGAAATGGACATTATGTTTTGCCCGTTGCTAATGCCTATAAAAACAAAGTGAAAGGAATTGTCCAAGATATCTCCGGATCAAAGGAAACGACTTTTATTGAACCGGAAATCCTCGTTTCACTTAATAACAAGATGATGGAACTCCTAAATGACGAACGAGAAGAAATCGCGCGTTTGCTCCTTGAGCTATCTAGAGAAGTCGCAGGCAATGGCGATGATCTTCTATTTGGCAATGAAATGATTGGCTATTTGGATTTCTTACAAGCGAAAGCGATTTATGCTGAGCAAACGAATAGCCATATCGCTCGAATTAGCGAAATGCCTCTAATCGATATTCTTAATGCGCGTCATCCTCTTCTTGACCCTAATAAAGTCGTTCCGAATGACTTTTCAATGTCGGAGAACAAGCGCCTTATTATTATTTCTGGTCCCAATGCGGGCGGGAAAACCGTCGCTTTAAAAACTTTAGGGCTTCTTGTGCTTATGTCACAATGCGGTTTAGCGATTCCCGCAAGTGAAGGACCAAGTCTAAGCTATTTTAGGCATATTTATGTCGATATCGGGGATTCCCAATCGTTAAGCGATAACCTTTCGACTTTCTCCGGACATATGAAAAATCTTTCTGAGATTCTTTCTAATGTCGGCGGGAAAGACCTCGTTTTATTAGATGAAGTTGGGACGGGCACTTCGCCAAAAGAAGGGGAGGCGATTGCTTACGCAATCATGCAATATCTATTAAAGAAGCATGCCTTCACGCTTATTTCGAGCCACTTCGAAGGATTAAAGGCCTTTGCTTTATCTAACCCGAATGTTTCTAACGCTTCGATGATTTTTGATGAAGAACATTTGCTTCCCACCTATAAATTAAAGATGGGTTTGCCTGGAGAAAGCTATGGGATTGTAGTCGCGGAACGATTTGGAATTCCTAAGGATGTTCTTTCGTTAGCAAGAGAATACATTTCTTCTCACGAAGATCTTTCCGTCAGCGAAGCGATTAAAAAGCTTGCCGAAGAAACTCGAAAAGCGGAATTAGAGAAAGATAAGGCTAGCGCGAAAGAAAAGGAATATTCCTCTCGCTTAGAAGCTTTAGAAGAAAAAGAGAGGAAACTTTCAAAACGCGAAGAAAATTATCTTAGCGACGTTGAAGCAAAGAAAAGCGCGATTCTAGAGCATTATGAAGATGAACTGGAAGCAATCCTACATAGCGTTCAAAGGAATGATGTTAAGCTTCATGAAGTTATTAGTGCTCGCTCAAAACTACAAAATCTAGAAACCAAAACTAACGAAGAAGAATTTAGCGATGAAATCAAGGTTGGGGATTATGTGAATATTCCTAGCGCGTTCGTTTCTGGCAGAGTAGATGAAATCCGCGGTGATAAATTGCTCGTGGTGAGCAAAGGCGGCTTAACTTTTCACACAAAGAAGAGCAAAGTGCAAAAGATTCTCCCTCCAAAAGATGAAAAAGTTCAGCAAACTAGCCCTTTAAAACTCGATGCGGTTGGCTTAAAAAAATCTACGCCTTTGGAACTTAATTTAATTGGTCAACACATTGATGAAGCTAGGCTCAATTTAGATAAGTATCTTGATGATTGCCGTTATAAAGGACTAAAGCGTGTTCGTATTATCCATGGATATGGCTCTGGGGCTTTAAGAAAGCTCGTGCAAGAATATTGCACCTCCCATAAAGACTTTATCGCTTCTTTTGAAGGAGCGGATGGCGTAGAAGGAGGAGGTGGGGCGACCATCATCCATCTAAAATGAAAGAATTAAGCGAAAAACTTAAAACGCAAATTTCTTTGCTCCCGGATAAGCCTGGGGTTTATGAGATGAAAAACGCCGACGATAAAATCATCTATATCGGGAAAGCAAAGAATCTCAAAAAGCGGGTCAGCCAATATTTTTTGCGTCCCCAAGAAGGAAAAGTCGCGGCGATGGTTTCACATGTGGATCATTTCGATTTCATCATCGTTCACACCGATAAAGAAGCCTTCATTCTTGAAATGAATCTCATTCAAACCTACTATCCTCGCTATAACATCATGCTCATGGATAATAGCCATTATCCTTATATTGCCGTAAAACGGGATGATGGTTATTTAAAGATCAGTCGCAATACCAAAGACAAGCACTATTTTTATTATGGGCCATTTCCGGCAAGCAGTGACGCCTATAAAACTATTGATTTATTGAATTCGCTTTACCCTACTAGAAAATGCAAAACCTTAGGAAAAAAAGTTTGCCTTTATTATCATTTAGGGCAATGCTTAGCGCCTTGCGTTAAAAAAATCGATCCTAGCATTTTAAGTTCTTTATACGAAAATATTAAACGCTTTTTGGATGGCGATATTACTGACGCGGCGCGCCTATTAAAGGAAAAAATTGCGAAAGCTAGCGAAGAAGAACGCTATGAAGACGCCAAATATTATTACGATATTTTAAAAGCGATTGAAACGACGACGAGCAAACAGACCGTGGAAGTTAATAGCGATAAAACGAATCGGGATGTCATTGGGCTAGCGACGCGCGATGGGTATTGCTGCATCGCTATTCTTACCTATCGAAGAGGGATATTGCTTGGGAAAAAGGCACTTACGGTATCTTCTTTTGGGACGCTATCTGAGCAAGTTCCGGAATTACTTGAAGAATATTATAAGGACCATGAACTCCCTAGCGAGCTTTCTATTAATCTTCCTTCGTTTGATGACGAGTTCTCTAGTGTCTATCCTGAAGCAAAAATCGTTCATCCGAAAGAAGGGAGACTTCTTGAGCAAATTGATTTAGCGACTTTAAACGCTAGACAAGGGCTAGATTCTCATTTTATGAGCGCACGTCTAGAAGACGATAAAGTGGAACTCCTTGATAAACTAGGCTCGTTATTGGGTATAAAAACGCCTTATCGAATCGAATTGTTCGATAATTCGCATCTAGAAGGGAGCAATGCGGTCGGGGCAATGGTTTGCTATATTAACGCGGCCCCTGCAAAAAAGATGTACCGAAAATTTCATCTAGCGAACGAAGATGCAGGTGACGACTATCATTCCATGAAGGAAGTCGTCTATCGCCGTTATAAAAGATTAAAAGAAGAAGGCTTATCTTATCCTGACTTAATCTTAGCGGATGGCGGGTTAAGCCAAGTTCATGCGGCGCTAGAAGGCTTAAAAGAGGCTGAGGTGAATATCCCTGTTTTTGGTTTGTACAAAAATAGCCGACACGAAACAGAAGGCATCATCGATAAAGACGAGAAAACTTATCCCTTGGACAATCATTCTCCTTTATTCTTTTTGCTCATGAGAATGCAAGACGAGGTGCATCGCTTCGCTATTTCTTTCCATAAAGAAGTTCGTTCAAAATCCATGGGGAAGAGCATTTTCGATGACATCAAAGGAATCGGAGAAAAGCGAAAAGAATCGCTTCGTAAGCATTACCCAACTCGTGAAGCCCTCGAAAAAGCGAGTCTAGATGAATTAAAGCAGCTTCTTCCTAGCGAAGTGGCCGAAGCTCTTTATCAAAGAATTCAAGATTTAAAGGACAAATTATGATAGTGGACCCTTATTTTGATGAAATTGCTTCTCCCATTCTTCTTCATCCCCTCTTTTTGAGCATGAAGAAATATTGTGCGCATGGCAATGTTAGCGTTTATGAACATTCTCTATCGGTAGCGATTTATGCCTATCTTTATGCAAAAAAGAGAGGGCTAAATCTTGACTATTCTTCTTTGATTCGCGGTGCTTTGCTTCATGATTTTTATCTTTATGATTGGCATCATTCTGGAGAAGGACATAAACTCCATGGCTTCCGTCATCCTTTCTTTGCTTATAAAAACGCGAAGAAATATTTTTCCATCAATAAAAAAGAAGGGAACATTATCCGTTCGCACATGTTTCCTTTTGTTTTTTGGATTTTTCCAACATCAAAAGAAGCTTGGATAGTCATAAAAAGTGACAAACGCTGTGCGATAGACGAAATGAAGAAAGGGAAAAATAAATGAAACGAATTGGACTTATTTTTGATATGGATGGCACCTTATGGGATGCACGAATTGAAGTCGCTACCTCTTGGAGCATCGTTACTCGTAAGCACGATTATCCGGATATCACCTTAATGGATATGACTAAAACAATGGGGCTACCGATGGAAGACATCGCCGATGCATTATTTCCTAATCTCAGGAAAGAAAAAAGACTCTCTTTATTAAATGAATGCACTGCTTATGAAAACGAATATTTAAAAACTCATCCTGGTGCTATATACCCTAAAGAAGAAGAGACGTTAAGCGCTTTGGCGAAAAAGGGGTATTTCCTTTGCATCCTTTCTAACGCGCAGCCTGGCTATATCGAAGCCTACTTTGAAAGCACAAAGTTCGGGAACTTCTTTATTGATCACCTTTGTTGGGGCGATAACCGTCTCACAAAAAGTCAAAATATGATGTTACTAAAACAAAGAAACCATTTTGATGAAATTTATTATATTGGCGATACGGAAATGGATGAAAACGAATCGAATAAAGCTAAGACGAAATTCATTCACGCTAGTTACGGGTTTGGAAAAGCGAAAAATCCTTATTTTGTTTTGAGACAATTCAGCGACTTACTAAAATGCCCATTTTAATGAAACGAACAAAAAGAATTCCTAAAAGCAAAGAAAGAGTGTATATTATTGTTCGCTTGCGCCCGTAGCTCAGCCGGATAGAGCAACAGCCTTCTAAGCTGTGGGTCAGCCGTTCGAGTCGGCTCGGGCGCGCCAAAGAAGTCTACGCTTCCGTTTGGAGGCGTTTTTCGTTATGTGGACCGATAGGGACAG
>DKCV01000027.1 GCA_002449265.1 Caryophanales bacterium UBA6865
ACATCAATTGAGAACTAACAACTTTTTGGCAATAAAGAAAGTAATGATGTTGTGGAGTATGGGGGAGAATGGTATAGGAAAATTGAGGTATCTGGAAAAAAAGGCACTTATGACGATTATTATCTTCATGACGGAAGCAAAGTCGAAAATGGACGAACTTATTATTTGAGATACGAGCCGGTCAAATGGATAACGAAGGAACTAAAAACCGGTGAAACATTGGCCATCAGCGAAAAAACATTTGGAAGCGTCCAATATGTTGGCGATTTGCAGGAAGTTCGCAAAAAAGGCGATGTTACTATAGCAAATAACGATTATCGTTATTCGGTGATGCGCTCTTATATAAACGACATCAACGGAAGAGAAGAATTTGGAAGCTGGGGTTGGGACTTCAGTAGAAGTGGCGGCAAAGGCTTAGGAAGCTTACGATTCTTCCTCAACGAGAAAGAGAGAAATATTCTTAAACCATATGACAAATGCTTTGGTGATAAAGTATTCATTCCTAGCAAGGAAGAATGCGAAGAATTCTTGACCGAAGAGCAAATGAAAGCAGAAGGAACTGACGATATTTCCGTGAGAAAGGCATCTGAAACGACAAAAACAGTTTCTTATGCAACTAGAACTTCTGGCGGAGGAACCGATATGGTCATTTGCGTGAATAACCAAGGCGAATTCTTTTCCCATACCGCCGATACTTCGATGAGCTATCGCTTAGCAATTAGAGTCAAATAAAGAACAAACTTCGTATCCCTTATGGGCGTTCTCATAAGGGATTTCTTTTTTTATTTAGCATTTAATTGACAAAGGTGTCACTTAGTTTTAGCCTTGATTCGGCCAATAAAAAGATACATGTCTTAATTAAAATGGCCACCGATAAAATTCACTTGAGGGTAATTTTTATGAAAAAGGATTTAGGTTTCAAAATTTCGTTAGGCATTTCTGGCTTTTTGTTCCTCGCTTCAGTGCTTTTGATTTGCATTGGTGGGGCGATAGGGGCGATTCCTAGCTCTCTAGCCACTGAGCAAGCATATGGGCCGATTGCTGCAATTTCGCTTTATTTTGCTGGATTCGCTTTCGACTTCACCTCTTTTTGGTCGATTATGTCTTTTGCATGGTTTTTGGTTGTCATCGTTTTATTTGCTATTTCGCTCGCGATATTTATTCGCCGTAAAAAATACGATTTCATTTTTGTCTCAGTTGGCTTGCTTTTGACTTTGCTTTTCTTACCATATTTGATTGTCTTACTTGGTCAATTGGCGAGTGCAGGAAAAGCATCAGACACATCGATTTGGCTTCTTATTTTTGCGCTTGATACTGACATTATCTCGGTTTATGCGCTTTTCTTAGCGATTATTTTGAAGGATAAGCCAGTTGAAGTCACTGAAGCTAAGGAAGAGACAATTGCTGAGAGCAATAGCGATACTCCTTCTGAAACACCGATAGAAACGAAAGAAGAAGCCGTTAATGAAGAGACGAAACTAGAAGAAACGAAAGAACCTATTCAAGAAGAAACATCTTTCGAGACGAAGGAAGAGCCTACTATCGAAGAAAAAGAAGTGAGCGATACCCCGAGTGAGGGAATAACGGCTTCTAGCGACACAAAGAGCGATTTGTTCGCTACCCTCAAAAATCGCCATACAGCAAATTTTGAGACTCGCTTAAAGAATAGCGAATTTGATTTGCGTCATAAGTATTACGATTTGCGCGATTACATTAAATCATATGGGCTCCATAACCGCGTCTCAATCCCAGGCGATACCTTCTCCGCTCATCGCAAAAAATACGTTTTCCTCACCATCAAAGGCAAACACATCAAGGCGAATTTTGCTTTGAACCCTTCTGATTATGCGGATAGCCCACTTCCTGTGACGCGCGAAACCTCCAAAAAATACGAAGATTTGCCGCTTGGCTTCAAGATTCGCTCCGATCTTTCTTATCGCCGCGCGTTAAGGCTCGTGGATGATATGCTTACCAAAGCGGGTTTCACTAGAGAAGATAAACCCATCAAAAATACGCAAGACAACCTAGAAAAAT
This sequence comes from Caryophanales bacterium UBA6865, assembly GCA_002449265.1. Taxonomy (GTDB): domain Bacteria; phylum Bacillota_I; class Bacilli_A; order RFN20; family CAG-826; genus UBA4951. The sequence goes on from DKCV01000027.1 coordinate 2,035, forward strand.
AGTGTATGGCTATTCGTTTCCTCTTTTTCGAGGGGACGTTTGAAGAATTTTTAGGCCTAGTTATTCGTTAGGCTAGGAATGGAATGGATTTAATATCTAGGCTTGATGGGTCTATTCTATTCCAAGCTGATTTAACTTCTGTTCATTAAGTTTGACGAAGGGAAAAAGACATCCATCCTTACTCTACGATAAAATGCGATTTCTAAAATTTCATTATCGTAAAACGGTTTTATAGTTGGTTATATTCTTTGATTTTCTCTTTGCTTTAAAAGAAAAATCCGAACTTTCGCGGTTAGTTTGTCATTTAACGAACGAATAATTTAAGGCCTTAAAGGATAACTCTCTCTTCAAACATTCGCTTTGGAGTAGTAATATTCTCTTCGCGGGTGTTTAGCTCAGCGGGAGAGCGCTTCCTTCACACGGAAGAGGTCGGAGGTTCGACACCTCTAACACCCACCATGTGCCGTCTTAGCTCAATTGGCAGAGCAATTGATTTGTAATCAATAGGTTGGTGGTTCGATTCCGCTAGACGGCACCAATTAGAAACGATTGAAGCGGCGCAATGCCGCTTCTTTTTTGATTCTTTGGTAACAAACAGGCGAAAGGTAAACGCTTTCTCTAATTCTAGTGGGCGAGAAAAGAGAAAAAGGTTTATCATGATTCAAATATTTATTAGAGGGCATATATGAAACTAGACAATCTCCGTTTAGGATTAACCTATGACGACATCTTGCTTGTACCTCAAAAATCAAGCGTCACCCCATCCGAAGTCGATATTTCTTCTCGTTTGACGAAAAATATCACCTTAAAAGTACCTCTTCTTTCTGCGGCGATGGACACAGTGACAGAAAGCAAGCTTGCAACTACTTTAGCGGAGCTAGGCGGACTTGGTATCATCCATAAAAACATGACGATTGAGCGCCAAGCCAAAGAAGTAAAAAACGTAAAGGAACATAAGCATAGTGAGGAATGCCCATTAGCGACCCTCGATAAAGAGGGGAGACTATGCGTAGGGGCTGCGATCGGAGTCGCTACCAATACCTTGGAGCGAGTCAAAGCATTAGTCGAAGCGGGCGTAGATGTGCTTTGCCTTGATAGCGCGCATGGCCATTCCTTTAATATCATTGAAATGGCAAAAGCCATTAAGAAAGCGTATCCTACGATTGATTTAATCGCGGGGAATATCGTAACGAAAGAAGCTGCGCTTGATTTAATCTTAGCGGGCGTAGATGCAGTTAAGGTCGGCATTGGCCCAGGGAGCATTTGCACAACGCGCGTCATCGCTGGAGTAGGGGTCCCGCAAGCTAGCGCAGTAGAAGAAGTAGTTTCGGTTTGTAAGGACAAAGGCATTGGTGTGATCGCTGATGGCGGGATCAAGTATTCTGGCGATATTGTTAAAGCCCTTGCTTTGGGCGCAAGTTGCGTGATGCTTGGCGGATTATTTGCAGGCACATTAGAAGCGCCAGGAGAGATCATTCACGAGAACGGCAAAGATTATAAATCCTATGTGGGGATGGGCTCACTCGTCGCGATGGAGCGAGGAAGCGCTGACCGTTATTTCCAAAAGAACGGTACTCCGACCAAAAAGCTAGTTCCTGAAGGAATCGAAGCGAGAGTCCCTTATAAAGGCTCCATTAGCGAGATTGTCTATCAACTCGTTGGCGGCATCCGTAGTGGCATGGGATATTGTGGGGCGAAGACCCTCCCCGATTTATTTAATAAATCCGTCTTTGTGCGTATCACAAATGCCGGCTTAAAGGAATCGCATCCTCATGATGTCACACTTAGCGCGGATGCGCCCAATTATCACCGCTAATCGTTTTTGCTATACTTACTAAAGTATGTTAGAACCTCTCGCGTTTCGCGTTCGCCCTGAAACATTAGATGACGTCATCGGGCAAAAAGAATTGGTTGGCCCAGATGGCTTTTTAAGGCGCTCCGTTACAAAGAAAGCGCCGGTTTCGATGATTCTTTTCGGTCCGCCTGGTACGGGCAAAACGACGATCGCGATGGCTTATGCAAGATCGATGGGGATACATTTTGCGGTTTTAAACGCAGTAACGACCGATAAAAAAGAGATGCAGCAAGCGATTGAAGACGCAAAGCTATTTGGGCACGCGATTATCATCATGGATGAAGTGCATCGCCTTGATAAAGCAAAACAAGATTTATTACTACCATATGTCGAAAACGGCACCTTCTTTTTGCTTGGGGCAACAACCGCGAATCCCTATATTTCGATTAATCGCGCGATTCGAAGCCGTTGCCGCGTTTTTGAGATTAAGCCCTTAAGCGAAGAAGAGGTGGTAATTGGTTTAAAGCGGGCTTTGTCCTCGCCTAAAGGTCTTAATAACGAGATTTCTCTTTCAGAAGATGGGCTCAAATATATCGCCACATTAGCGGGCGGCGACCTTCGCTTTGCCCTCAATATGCTAGAAGAAGCCGCAATTCAATTCGATAAAGGCTCTTCTATTGGAATAGAAGAACTTAAGAAAATCGAACGAGTTCCTAACTTTGCGATGGATAAAGACGAAGAAGAGCATTACGATTCGGTATCTGCTCTTCAAAAAAGTATCCGTGGGAGCGACGCGGATGCGGCTTTATATTATTTGGCGCGCCTATGCATCGCTGAAGATCTTGATTCGATAAAAAGAAGATTGCTCGTTACTGCTTATGAAGATGTGGGTTTAGCCAATCCTAGCGCGGTGATGCGCTGCCAACTTGCGATAGAGGCCGCTGAGAAAGTCGGATTCCCCGAAGCGGTGATTCCGCTCGGGTTTACGGTTTGCGAGCTTGCTTTGTCCCCCAAATCGAAAGCCTCTTGTTTGTCGATTGAAGACACGATGTCTTACGCTGCCTCTAAGCCTTTTATGGTGCAAGATTATCTAAAATTAACGCCTGTGAATATGCTAGAAGAAGATAAATATCCTTATGACCGCCCCGATTTATGGGAAAAGATTCAATATCTACCCGAATTTATGAAGAACATGCAGTTTTATAAACCGAATAAGATGAGTCGTTCCCAATACGAAAAAGCATTAAACGATAATTACGAAAAAATGCGGAAAAACGGGCGTAGCAGTCATTTGTCTTTCTTAAAGAAAGACAAAAAAGCAGATTAATGTTACTCTAAATCGATTTATTTTGGATTTGAATCACGATAAGAGCCCTTATGACTTATATTCCCTTTTCAAACCTACTTCTCCTGAATGATTTTTCTTTTGTTTTAGTGAGGATTGACGCTTATAATAATCGCGCTGCGCCTGTGGTGGAATGGTAGACACGTTAGACTTAGGATCTAATGAGGCGACTCGTACAGGTTCAACTCCTGCCAGGCGCACCAAATAGAAAGATTGACTTCCGGGAAACTGGAGGTTTTTTCATTATTGAGACTATGCTTTCCCCAATCGAATGCAAAGGTCGTTATTTAACAATCCCGTATGAAAAAAAGCCATCCATATAGGCGGCAGGCCCATTCCCCGAGGGCAAGAAAAGGCAGGGTTTTAAATAAAAAACTCCTCCCTTGATTGTTGTAGCGTACATTTATTCAGAGAGACGCAGCAGGGGGTATTAATTAAGGACACTTACAATAGGTCGCTATTGCCTACCTACATCAAGTAACCGTTCTTCTAATCGGGTGGCATAGCAATCATATTGTCATTGTATTGATAATCGGTTATGAGCTACTAATCACGTCATTAGGACAATCTGTCTAGTGAATTGGTTGGAGCGTCTATTTTAAGGTTATCAGTGCATTGTCACTCCCAAGTCGATTGAAAAAATGCTATATTTATATCATAAGTGACGGAAATAGGAGAGCATTCTATGACTTACTCTGAGGCAATCAATGTTAGTTGTCAATTGATGCGAAACACTTAAGAAGCTTAGGGCATCTAACATCGCCGGTATCTTGTATCAGCTTCTTAAGCTTTTTAAGTTCCACTTGGTTCGGTGGTTTCGTTTCAATATCATCCTCGGGGTTTTGTTACATTTCATTCCCATAATTCTCAGCATGATCAAAGGCCCGATTGGATTGGCTTTCATAATCATTAACTCCTTTGGGGATAGATTACGGAATATTGCCCAAATTGGTGAATGTTATTTTCCCTTTTTTGTCAAATATAGATTACCTCTACCACCAGGTAGGTGTACTGGTAGAATCTCCCCTCGAGGCCCGGGGCCTTGCATTCGGACGGCACGTATTT
>DKCV01000029.1 GCA_002449265.1 Caryophanales bacterium UBA6865
TTGAAGACGCGGATTTTTATTTAAAGAAATAGAAAGCAATTTCCAATATCTTTTATTAAGAAATGTAATTACGTTAATGAGAGGTATTTCTATCCTTTAAGTAGGATAAATGTCATAATAATTAGGTATGCCAAACGATAACAAAAATACGAATAACAAAAACTATACTAAAAACAATAACCGGAAAAACAATTTTCAAAAAGGGCGTTATCAAGCCAATCGAAGCGATAACCGGAGTTTAGAGAGAAAGGATAGAGGCAATAATAACCGGAATTCTTTTCAACGAAATAATAATTATGGCTTTCCGCGGATTGAAAACGAGCCTAGAGAAGAGAAAACCCCTGTTTTAACGGTTCCAGTCGATGATCATCCTCGCGCGATGGTTTTGCCATTTGACCAAAAAGCAGTAGAAGACGTTAAGCCTAGAAAATACACGTCCGGCTTTGAGATTTTTAAAATCCCTATGGCTTTAGCCCGTTGGCTCACCGCCGATGATTATTTGACCAAGCTAAGCAGTGCGACTGGTATTACTTTCCTCGATAAATCATTTCTTAAAATCGAGGGAGATGCTTTAAGCAAACTCAAAGCCTTTAGTGATTCTCGCCTGCAAGAGCCGAATTTAGAAAAAGCGATTCGCCCTTTCTATAAATATCTTTCTTATTTTGCTAGTTACGCGATTGAAAATAAAACCGCGGTGGTTTTTGATTTGTAATGATTGATTCGTTTTGTTCTCATCCTTTCGGTGCATTTTGTTCAAAGGATAGTGAAATCCTTATTTTAGGCAGTTTTCCTAGCCCAAAAAGTCGGGAATCAAATTTTTATTACGGGCATAAAGAGAATCGATTTTGGAAAATTCTTTCCTCTTTGTATAAGGAAAAACTCCCGATTTCAATTTCGGAAAAGAAAGAATTCTTAAGGAAAAACAAAATTGCGTTATTCGACGCGATTGATTCATTAAGCATCATAGGCGCTAGTGATGCTTCGATTCAAAAAGCGAGGCCAACGAATTTAGGGGATGTATTAGAAAATAGCAAGGTTAGACACATATTTTGTAACGGCAAAATCGCATATGAATATTGCTTAAAAGGCGATACAAAAGGGCTTCCTATTACGCTTTTGCCAAGTTCGAGTTCAGCAAACGCATCCTACTCTTTAGATAAGCTCATAAAGAATTGGCGAATCATTCTAGAAAAATAATGAAATCTTATTAAAATAACGAATTATGAAAACGAAAAGATTATCCATTGGCTTATTATTAATTCTCTCTTCTATCTTGCTTTTAGCTAGTTGCGCGAAATCCTCATCTAGTGGCGGAAAGAGAAATTGCGGTGATGTCTGCTATGGAGCGATCGCCATCTTAACTTTTCGAAAATAATTATGGACTCTTTAAAGACAATTTTTGAAAAAAGAAATTATGAGCTGATTCTTTCCTTAACCGAAAAGGCGGCTGACGCAGAGTCCTTATTTTATCGGGCGAGCTCTTTTTTGGCATTAGGAAAGCCAAAAGAAGCGATGACGATTTTTGAAAATAACCGGAAGGCTTTATTTTCGTATAATCCTCTCGTTACGTTAAAACATAATTTCGAAATCCGAATTTTGCTTAACGAATTTGATGAAGCCTACCAAGATTTAGAAGAATTTCGTAGTTATCCTTATGTCTCGCAAGTTGTAGAAGAAAAATTATCATCTTTTCCAACTTATTTAAGAAAAAAGGAAAAAGAATCATTGCTGAATAAACCCCTTTCAATCGAAGAAGCAAAGAGGTTACTTTCTTCTCCAAAAAATGACTATGAAACCTTAGTGACTTTAGAAGCGATATCGCGCGTGGCGATTGATCCGTTTTTACCTGAAATAAAGAGTCTATTAATCTCAAATGCTCATCCAAGTGTCAAGACGTATGCATTTTTGCTCTTAATAAACTGCCAATACGATGAAAAAGTGATGTTAAAGCAAGGCGATAAGGAATATCAATTGATTCCAAAAAACGTGGAGCCACCCTTTGTTAACAAACGTTTTAAAGACTTTAAAAACAAATTAGAAACCCTCGCAAAAGACCCAAGTGTTGCTGGCGTTGCTTTCTCTTTATTCAGTGATTATACCTTAGCAGTTTTTCCCGCAACTCCTTTTTGCAATAACGATGACGATTTATTACTCCTTTCTTTCTATTCTTTAGCGTTATCTTATTTAAGAAATGACAAGATTTCTCTAGAAGATAATTCCTATCATATTCCTCTTTCTAAAATCGAAGAAAAAAAGAACGCGATTTCTGCGGTTCTTTCTTCCATTCCGCCTTTAAGCGAATAGAGTTTGCTTTAAGAAAAAATAGCCCTTTTTGGGTTATTTTCTTTGGCAAAGAAGACTCGCTAGAGTATACTCTTACGCGTGAACGTTTTTAGTAAGCTCGTAAACGAGCGAAATGAGGTAAATAAAAATTTATGAAACGCACCATCAAAAAGATTAATGACAGCAAAATCGAACTTACCGTTGAAGTTGATAAAGATCTTTGGAAGGCCGCACAAAACCGGGCTTTTGATAAGGTCAGCAGCAAAGTGACGGTCAAAGGATTCCGCCAAGGCAAAGCACCAAAAGAAATGCTTCGCCAATACACCAACCCAGAAGCTGTTTTTAATGAAGCGATTGAAGAAGTTTTAAATCCTGTTTTTGCGCAAGCTGTTGGCGAGGAGAAACTTGAGCCATTCTTCCGTCCATCCGTCAACATTACCAAATTAAGCCCAGATGAATTAACGATTGTTTATACTTTCGTGACTACCCCAAAGGCAACTTTAGGGGAATACAAAGGTCTCAAAGCCAAGAAAGAAGCTCCAAGCGTTACCGATAAGGAAATTGAAGATAGCATCAATAATCGCCTTAAAGGGAATGCTGAACTCGTTCTTGTTGATCGCCCAGCGAAAAAAGGTGACACCGTTGTGTTCGATTTCTTAGGCAAGACCGCTAACGAAAAAGGCGACATGGTTCCATTTGATGGCGGAGCTGCTAATAACTACTCCCTTGAATTAGGAAGCAACCAGTTCGTTCCTGGTTTCGAAGATGCTCTAATCGGCGTGAAGAGCGGAGATAAGAAAACCATCGAAATCACCTTCCCAACCAACTACGTGAAGGAACTCGCTGGCAAAAAGGCTATCTTTGATTGCACAATTCACGAGGTGAAGGAAAAACAAATTCCTGCTCTTAGCGACGAAGCCGTCAAAGAACTGGATATTAAAGGCGTTACCACCGTTGACCAACTCAAAGAATTCGAGAAGAAGAGAATTCTCGAAGGCAAAGTTCACGATGCCGATAACCAATATTTCAGCGCGATTATGCAGCAAATCGTCGATGGCGCCAAATACGAAATCGCGGATGAAGTGATTCTCAATGAAGCTGCTGCTTTAGAGAACCAATTCAAAAAGCAAATCGAAAGCAATGGCTTAACTTTTGATCAATATCTTCAAATCACCGGCGTTAAAGAAGATGATTTAAAGAAAAATTATCACGAACAAGCCGAGAAGAATATTAAGGGTTTCTTAGCGCTTAACGAAATCGCTAAAGCCGAAAAAATCAACGTCACTGACGACGATTTGAAGGCGGAAAGCGAAAAACGCGCTTCCGAATACGGAATGAAAGCTGAAGATATCCTTAAATATATGAATCAAGACAAAGAACGTTGGTTAAATATGATTCGTGACCAAAAGATTCATGACTTTATCTTGAGCGTTAGCAAATAAAAATTAAATTCATTGTATTAATATTACGAGTGAAAGGAGGGGCAATAGATGCCAACTAACGATAATAAACTCACCTTGCCTCTGCTCATCACGCGCGGTCTACTTGTATTCCCTTCTATGAGCGAATCGATTGATGTCGGCCGCGCTTTTAGTGTTAAAGCAGTCGACGAGGCTAAAGAAACTACCAATTCTTTACTTCTTGTTACCGCCCAAAAAGACCCCAACATGGAAGAAATCAAAAATCCAAACGAGGATCTTTTTGAAATTGCGAGTTTATGCCGCATTACTAGTCTAATCAAAAAGCCTGATTTTTATCAGATTCGTGTTTATGCGACGAAGCGCGTACGTTTATCGAATGTCCATTTCGAGAATGGAACTTATTTGGCGGATGGAGAAATTCTAGAAGACGTTCTTGGCGATAAAAACGAAGAAGTGCAACTTGTTCGTTCGATTGTAGATGTTCTCGCCAATAACCCTTCTTTAGGAAGGGATATCCCGCGTGGTGCACTTAATACCCTTGACCACGGTATTTCGCCCAATGATTTGAGCAATACCTTAGCGGCTTATCTTCAACTCAATCCAGAGCAAAAAGAAAAAGTGCTTGCAACCGTCGATAGTAATGAGCGCTTAAAGATTGTTTTAGCATATCTTAACGAACAAAAAGAGATTGCTACAATCGATCAAAAACTCAACGACACAGTTCGTGAAAAAGCCGAAAAAAGCCAAAAAGAATATTATCTTCGTGAGAAGATGAAGGCGATTAAGGATGAACTCGGGGAAGGGGCAGGCGGTGAAGATAGCGAAGACGCTATTAAAAAACGCTTAGCGGAGAATCCTTATCCTGAAAATGTCAAAAAGAAGGTACTCAATGAACTCCGACGTTATGAAATGATGCCAGAAGCTTCCTTGGAAGCCTCTTTGATATTGACTTACGTTCAAACCTTAATGAACGTGCCTTGGTATCAACATACCGAAGATAATGAAGACTTGGAAAATGCTAGAAAGATTCTTGATGAAGATCACTATGGCTTAACCAAAGTCAAAGAGAGAATCATCGAATATCTCGCTGTTAAAAAGAGCACTGGCAACTTAAAAGCCCCGATTCTTTGTTTCTACGGCCCACCTGGATGCGGCAAAACTTCTCTTGGCAGAAGTATCGCTAAAGCTCTTGGCCGTAAATTCTTCAAAGCTTCATTAGGCGGCATTAGCGATGAAGCGGAAATTCGCGGACATCGCCGCACTTATGTCGGGTCTATGCCTGGGCGTATCATTCAAGGCATGACTCGCGTTGGCGTGAATAACCCTGTTTTCTTATTGGATGAAATCGATAAAATTGGGGGAGCTAATTACAAAGGCGATCCCTCTAGCGCTATGCTTGAGGTACTTGACCCAGAACAAAACACTTCTTTTAACGATAATTTCATTGAAGAACCTTATGATTTGAGCAATGTTTTGTTCTTATGCACCGCAAACTATTTGGAAAATGTTCCTGCGCCTCTACTTGATCGACTTGAACTCATCGAAGTTCCTTCCTATACGGAATTAGAAAAGATTCAAATCGCGAAAGGGTTCTTAATTAAGAAGCAAATGGCGCTCAATGGCTTAAAAGAAGGAGAAGTGAAATTCACCGAATCCGGCATTAAAGAAATCATTGAATGCTATACGCGCGAAGCAGGCGTCCGTCAACTTGAGCGACTCGTTGCGAGCTGTTGTAGAAAAGCCGTTGTGGAAATTTTAAGGGATCCTTCTATCACTAAGCCAATCACGATTGACGAAAAGCAAGTGAAGAAATATCTTGGCGTTGAAATTTTTGAAGATACCAAGAAAGAGAAAGTTCCACAAGTGGGTGTAGTCACTGGATTAGCCTATACGGAATTCGGCGGCGATATTCTTCCAATCGAAGTTACCTATTTCCCAAGCAAGAGCCCTTCCTTGGTTCTTACCGGAAAACTTGGTGACGTTATGAAAGAAAGTGCCACAATCGCTTTAGATTACGTACGCGCTAACGCAAAAAAATATGGTATTAATGAAGATATATTCAACGAAAACACCCTTCATATCCACGTTCCTGAAGGTGCGGTGCCAAAGGATGGACCAAGCGCGGGTGTTGCGATTACTACGGCGATCATTTCTTGCTTAACCAAGATTCCAGTCGATAATAACGTTGCAATGACTGGTGAAGTCACTTTGAGGGGGAACGCTCTCCCAATCGGCGGACTTCGCGAGAAATCATTAGCCGCACTTCGTAGCGGCATCAAAACGATTATCGTTCCTTTCGAAAACAAAAAAGATGTGTCCGAACTCCCGCCTGAAGTAAAGAAAGACTTAAAGATTCTTTACATGAAAAACGTTGATGACGCCTTAAAGGTCGCTCTTCTAGAGTCACCAAAGCCAATTCGTAACGATTAAGCCTAGAGAAATCTAGGCTTTTTCTCTTCTTTTCTCTATAATAGCGTCATGGCAAAAGTGAATTTTAGAAACTGTAAATTTATCACTTCTTCTTTGAACTTAACTGGTAGGCCATTTGATCAAAAGAAAGAAGTGGTTTTTTTAGGGAAAAGCAACGTTGGCAAGAGTACCTTAATCAATTCTCTTGTTGGCCAAAAAATCGCTTTTAGTTCAAAAAAAGCAGGAAAAACGCAATTATTAAATTATTTCTTAATTGATAATCGCTTTTATTTAGTGGATTCTCCAGGCTATGGCTATACCTCTTATGGAAATAAAAAAGATGAGACTTTTTCACAAATGATGGAAACTTATTTTGTGAATCACCCTTTACTTGCAGGAGCCGTTTTGCTCATTGATAGTAGGCGTGGTATCCATGAAGAGGAAGAAAACATGATTCATTATTTGCTTGAGCTTAATATTAAATTAATTCTTGTTTATACCAAATGCGACACGATTGGGCAAAAAGAAATGGCTTTAGCAAAAAAAGAAGCGGAATTTTTCCCTTCCTTAGCGGTTTTCTATAGTGGGAAGAATGCCGATTTTTCTGCCTTGCGGTCGCTTATTCTAAAAACGTTTTCAATTTAATTAAAGGAGAATATAGATGATTACGAATTGGGATTTAACGAATATTTATCCTCATGACGAAGATTTCGAAAAGGAAATCGTTCGCTTAAAAGAAATATTGACGCCCGAGATTGCATCCTTAGCGGGAAAACTAGGGACAATAGACGGTTTTAAAAAATACCTCGATCTTTCTTTAGACGTGGAATCATCGATTTCACGCGCTTTCGTTTATGCTTCGACACGTAGCGATTTAGATAAGCGCAATGTCAAAAACGGGGAAGCTCTCATGCGGATTCAACTTGCTTATCAAGACTTTGCTAGCGCTGCTTCTTTCGCTGATCCGGAAATTCTTTCTTTAGGAAAAGATTATGTTTTCTCTTTCTTAAAAAAGCACAAAGAATATGAGCAATTCGATTTCACTTTCGAAAAATTATTCCGCGAAGCTGACCACGTTTTAAGTGCCGACAAAGAAAAATTATTGAGCGCGTATGCCCCATTAACGAATAAAGGCGCAGATTTATATTCTTCTTTGGCTGTAGCGGATGGGAAAGAACACGAAGCCACCCTTTTAGACGGACGAAAGGTAAAAGTCAGCCAGAATAATTGGGTGAGCTTAGTCGAAAACGAGAAGAACCAAGAGGATAGAGAAAGAATTTTTAAAGCGCTTTATGAGGGCTTTGAAGAACATAAAAACACCTTTGGCGAAATCTACAATTCCACCCTCCAAGGTGAGTTAGCCGTTATGAAAACTAGAGGCTATTCTTCCATTCTAGAAGAGCATCTATATGGGAATAATATCCCACTCGATGTTTTTAAGAATTTGGTGGATGTCGCTTCTAATAATGCCGCTCCGCTCCATAAATATTACCAAATCCGCGCGAAATATCTCGGATTAAAGAAGCATCGCTCATTTGACCGTTTCGTTCCTTTAGCGCGTAGCGAGAAGAAATATAGCTACGAAGACGCTTTGAAGCTATTCTATGAATCTATCAAGGGTTATAGCGAGGATTATCAAAAGAAAGCCCATGAAGTAACAAAAGAAGGATATGTCGATGTTTATCCTATTTTAGGGAAAAGAAGCGGCGCTTATTCTACGGGCGGAAATGGGGTTCATCCTTACATTCTCCTCAATTTCAACGGGACTTTAGATGATGTTTTCACCCTTGCCCATGAATCTGGGCACAGCGTTCATACTTTATATAGCGATGAAGCCGAGCCAACGATGAAACAAAGCTATACGATTTTCGTCGCGGAAATCGCTAGCACTTTCAATGAGCATAATCTTCTTGATTACCTTCTTACCTATACTTCCTTAGACCGCAACACCAAAATCGCTTTGCTACAAAAAGCAATCGATGAAATTGTAGCGACTTTCTATCGTCAAACCTTATTTGGACAATACGAATATGAAATCTCTAAATTGGTAGAAAATGGCACCCCGATCAACCATGAAGTGCTTTCTAAGGAAATGGTAAAGCTTTATGAGACTTATTACGGGATCGACATTCGTGAAGAGGGCGTAAAGCCTCTTGTCTGGGCTTATATCCCACATCTTTTCTATACCCCATTCTACGTTTATCAATATGCGACAAGTTTTACCGCGTCCATGCTTTTGTATGAAAATTTCAAAGACAAAAAGCCTGGCGCTTTCGATAATTTTGTGAACTTATTAAAGAGCGGTGGTAGCGATTACCCCGTTACGCTTGTAAAGAAAGCCGGCGTCGACTTAACGAAAAAAGAAACATTCTATTGCGTGACCAAGAGAATGGAAGAACTCGTGAATGAACTTGAAAGGGTTTTATTCAATGACTAGTTTAGAGAAAGACAAAAAAGTCTTTTTGAGTCTAAGCGATGAAACGAATAAACTCATCTCGTTTTATGAACAATATTCCTTAGACGAAATCTCTAAAAACTCGATTTTAGCGAAGGCGATTTCTTATGATATCCTTCGCCTTTCTCGTACCTATAAAAAGCTAGGCGGGCGATACGCAAAACGCCTCGGGGAATATCATGCGTTTTTGTTAGATACGGGTAGTGCAATCGAAAGCGATATCGCTTCTTCTCTCCATTACGAAATCATTTCTAAGGCAAAAGAGATCCTTCCTTTGCTCCTAGAGAGATTATCCAAAATCGTTTCTTCTCTTTAGTACATCACATACCTTGCAAATTGACTTTTCTACGTGCACAATAATCCACTTTTATTAGGAGCGAGTAGCACTATGGAATTAATCGGAAAAGGAATCGACAAAGAAGTATTAGACACCAAAAACACATTGACTAATTTTTCTAATAGCATCTTAAAGCATTATGGAGTTAAGTGCTTCCATTCTACAATCAAAGAAGTGGATGACGCTTTAAAAGGACACAAAAAAGTCGCGGTGTTCCTTTTCGATGGGGCAAGCGAATATAACCTTTCTTTGTATCCGAAAACGAACCGGTTTCTTCTTTCTCACAAATTAAAAACCATTCATTCGGTTAATCCTGCGACTACAGTCGCCTGCACCACGGCTTTTTTAAGTGCGCGTTTCCCAATTGAAACTGGTTGGCTTGGATGGAGTTTGAATTTTCCTTCACTTGGTCCAGTGGATGCTTTTTCTGGCAAGTCTTCTTACGATAAAAAAATCATTGATCCTACTATCATGAAGAAGAATGCTCCTTATACCAATATTATTGAACTGCTACAAAAAGCAGGGGTAAACGCGAAAGCCTCCTATGAATACCCCGTCGAAAATTTGGATGGACCGAAAAACTATAGAGCCGCCTTCAAGCAATATACTTCTTTCTTTTCTCAGGGAGGAGAATTTCTTTATGGTTACTTCAAAAACCCAGATAAAACCATCCATGAATATGGAACAAAATCTTTCCATACGTGGTGGCAATTTCACAAAATCGCTTCTTTTTTAAAACGCTTTACGAAGAAAAATCCCGATGTTTTGGTGTTTAGTTTCGCTGACCACGGCTTAATTGATGTCGTTACCAAAGATTTAAGCGACTACTCAGATATTGAATCTACCCTTTCTTATCCGATTTCTCTAGATGCGCGCATTCCGGCATTCTTTGTGAAAAAAGGAAAAGAGAGCGAATTTGAGGCTGCTTTCCACCAGCATTTAGACGATGATTTCTTGCTTGTAAAAAAAGACGATATCATCAAGATAAATTTCTTCGGGGAGGGGGACCCCGCTAAAATTAGTCTCGATTTTATCGGCGACTATGTCGGCGTGAGCAAAACCAATACGGTCTTAAAAGAATACTTTGGCAAAAAAGATAAGCATCCTCTTATCGGCCATCATAGCGGGGCTAGCAAAGAAGAACGAGAAATCTTATTAGGAGTCTACAATCTTTAGATTTTTATCAGTGATTCGTTTCAATAATTTCTAGCAAAGGAGATTGCTCTTGCTTATAATCATCTCGTCAATGAAATAGAGGGATTTACCTTGTTCCCTAGAAAAGTGAGCCTACGATAGTGAGAAAGGGCCTAGTGGAACGGTAATGAGTCGCTATGGAGACGGTAACCGGCCTTAACGGAAAAAAGAAGTGCAAGATTTATCTTGAACTAAGGTGGTACCACGCTTTTAGCGCCCTTAGAAAACTGAGGGCGTTTTATTTTTGGAGGACTAGTATGCTCGACAAACATTATGACCACAAAGAAGTGGAAAAAGGAAAGTACGATAGTTGGGTAAGCAAAGGATATTTCACCGCTGGTGATTTATCGAAAAAGCCATTTTCCATGGTGATTCCGCCACCAAACGTAACGGGCAAATTACATTTAGGTCACGTCATGGATACGATCCCTGACGATATCATTTGCCGCTATAAGCGAATGAAAGGCTACGATGTTTTATGGGTTCCAGGGACCGACCACGCCGGCATTGCTACGCAAGCGAAAGTGGATGCTGCTTTAAACGCAAAAGGGATTTCTCGCTATGATATTGGGCGAGAAGCATTTTTGGAAGAGGCATGGAAATGGAAAAAAGAATACGCCTCTATTATCCATTCCCAATGGGCAAAGCTTGGCTTATCTGTCGATTATACGCGCGAAAGATTCACACTAGATGAAGGCTTATCCAAAGCGGTAAGACGCGTTTTTGTAACGCTTTATAACGAGGGGTTAATTTATCGCGGGGAGAAAATCATTAACTGGGATCCCGTTATGAAAACAGCCTTAAGTAACATTGAGGTTATTTATAAAGACGATCCTGGCGAATTCTTCTATTTCTCTTACGATGTTATTGGGACGAAAGACAAATTAATCGTCGCGACGACGCGCCCAGAAACGATGTTTGGCGATACCGCGATTTTCGTAAATCCAAAAGATGAACGTTATTCTAAATATGTTGGCAAGAATTGCGTTAACCCCGCCAACGGCGACATTTTACCGATTATGGCGGATGAATATGTCGATAAGAGTTTCGGGACGGGCGTCATGAAATGCACGCCTGCTCATGACCCTAACGATTTTGCCTTAGCGAAAAAATATGGTTTCCCATTTATTAAAGTTCTAAACGAAGAAGCAAAAATGAATGAAAGAGCCGGAAAATACCAAGGCATGGACCGCTACGAATGCCGCAAAGCCCTTGTCGAAGACATTAAAGAAAGCGGCCATCTTGTGAAGATTGAAAAAATCGTTCATAACGTCGGCCATAGTGAAAGAAGCGGAGCGGTTGTCGAACCAATGCTCAGCAAGCAATGGTTTGTCAAAATGAAGCCTCTTGCCGCTTCGATTTTGTCTGCCCAAAAAGGAAAAGAAAATAAAGTCGAATTTATTCCTCATCGTTTTGAAAAAGTGCTAACTCGTTGGATGGAAAATGTCGATGACTGGTGCATATCGCGCCAACTTTGGTGGGGGCATAGAATCCCTGCTTATTACAACAAAAAGACGGGTGAAGTCATCGTGAGCGAAGAGGCACCGAAAGATATTGAAAATTACACGCAAGATGAAGATGTCTTAGATACCTGGTTTAGTAGTGGTTTGTGGCCATTTTCGACCTTAGGATGGCCGAATACCGACTCTCCCGATTATAAACGCTACTTCCCAACGGATGCATTGGTCACTGGCTACGACATCATCTTTTTCTGGGTGAGCCGCATGATGTTCCAATCTCTTCATTTCACGAAGAAAGCTCCATTTAAAAAAGTGGTCATTCATGGCTTAATTCGCGATGAGCAAGGCCGCAAAATGTCAAAATCATTGGGAAATGGCATTGATCCAATTGATGTGATAGAAAAATATGGCGTTGACGCTCTCCGCTATTTTATTTCCACAAATAGCACCCCAGGGTTAGATATGCGTTATAGCGACGCAAAAGTCGTTGCGGCAAGTAACTATTTAAATAAAATTTGGAATAGCTGCCGCTTTGTCGAAATGGTGATTGGCGATAATTTTGAGCCATGCCCAATCGAAAAAAAGAAACTCTCGACGATTGATGCTTCCATATTAGACAAATTAGAGAGAACCATTAAAAAAGTTTCTAGGAAAATGGAACAGTTCCAGTTCGGGCAAGCTTCTACGATTCTTTATAATTTTGTTTATGATGATTTCTGCTCTTCTTATCTAGAAATGAGCAAAGTCGCCCTTCAAAACGAAGGTGAACAAGCCGAAATCACGAAAAATGTGCTTTATAAGGTAATGCGCGAAATCATTCTCATGATTAGTCCATACGCTCCTTTTGTTTCCGAAGAAATGTATTTATCTCTTCCAAAACACTTAGAAAGCGTATGTCTTGAATCTTATCCAGAATACGACCGTTCCTTGCTTAACAAAAAGGCAACGGAGAAAGTGAGTATTTTAGAGCAAATGATCCGTGATATCCGTAACTACAAGAGCTCGAATAATATCGCTCCTAATGCTGCGGTTAGACTAGTTATTTCTCCCAAAGAGCCGTTTATCGGCGCGAGTGCTTATTTAAAGCGTTTCACTTTCGCTAGCGAAATCAAGATTTCTATTACGCCACTAGAAGGTAATCCATTTTTCTATGATGGCTACGAACTTCTAGTTGAAGAAGATATCGATAAAGGCGCATTGCTAAATCGGCTCACTAAAGAAAAAGAAAAGCTAGAAAGTGAAGTGACACGTGGCGAAAAGATGCTTTCTAATCCAGGATTCATCAATAAGGCTCCCACGGAAAAAGTGAAACTGGAGCAAGAAAAGCTCCAAAAGAATCGCGCTTTGCTCGATAACATTGTGCATAAGATACAATCTTTATAAATCAAGCATTTCTTTTTGGTAAAAATGCTCCTTTTGCCCCTATTAAAGAGTGAAAGGAGTTTTTTATGAAAGGAATACCATTAACTAAAGAAAAAAAGAAAGAGATTATCCCAGGGGAAGCGATTACTTTAGCCGCTGTTTTATCCATTTTGTCTATCTCTTTAATTGCAGTAGTCGTTTACCGTATTTTCATGAGCAAAAAGGGGACGCTTAAGCTTCCTGGCGGCTGGGGATTCTCTTGGAATTAATTTATGAAAATCCAAGAAATAGATAAAAATGTTAGACCTAGAGAAAAAGCGCAATCAAAAGGCCTCGATAGTCTTAGCGATGAAGAACTTCTTGCCCTTATTTTAGGAAAGGGCGTTAAAGCGAAAAACGCGATTGAAATAGCTCGCTCATTGCTTGACTGCTCTCGCGGATTTGTAGGCTTATTTAAAAGCGATATCCCTCACCTATGTTCCTTTTTGGGGATAGGAAAGGTTAAAGCCCTCGAATTGCTTGCGATAGGTGAAATCGCTAGAAGGGCCGCGAAAGAATCTCTCCCCTCCTTAAAAAGACCAACCTGCGAAGAGATATTTAAGGCTTATGCCCCTTCGGTAGCCCTACTCGAAAAAGAGACGGTTATTTTGCTTCTTTTTGATCGGTCAGGAGCTTATCAAGGCGAACGTTCTATTTCCATTGGGACAGAGGATTCAGTTACTTTTTCGCATTTAGAAATTTTACGAACCTTATTACGCGCTAACGCCCATTATTTTTATTTGCTTCACAACCATCCAAGCGGAGACCCGCTCCCAAGTAAAGGGGAAGTGGCCGATACGCTTCACCTAAAAGAGGAAGCGGAAGAGCTGTTTCTCTATCTTATTGACCATATCATTATCAGCAAAGATTGTTATTTTTCCTTTGCTGCTAACCAGTTGTTTCATAGTTTCAAAGAAAGAAAGCCATCCTTGAATTCTAGGGTATAAACCCTAGCGAAATATCCAGTTGTTTTATCTAGTTTATTGTTGCGATAATAAGACAAAAGGACGCTTTTGTATGAATATGAAAAAGATTTCCAAGGGATTTTACATCGCTGGCTTTATCACAAATATCCTTGCGATATTCGGCTTTTTGCTTGCAATTTGTATCTTTTCTCTTGTTAAGGACAATGACTCCGCTATCCAAGAATTCTTAAAGAATAATCCAAACTTAAATTGGACCTTTGAAGGTTTAAAACTTGCCATGGCTTTAGCAGCAAATCTTTCCATATTTTTGATTGTGGTGTCGATTGCAGCGGCACTTTTAGGATTCTTTGCTATAAAGAAAGCGGAAAGTGATGACAAAAAGGACACCACATTTCATATTGTGACTTTGGTTCTCGGTTTTTTGACGAATTATCTATATTGTGTGGCTTCACTTCTTTGGCTTTGCTCTCAAAAAGACGAAAATAAAACAGACAGCAAAGTCATTGACGTTTCTTCCGAAAAATAAGCGTCTTTTTATGCGATGATTTATCGTTTTCCACTTGCTTTAGTTATTATAACTAAGTATATTTACTATCGTTGTTGCCCTTCTATTAGGGCTACAACCGCATCGAATTGGTTTTAAAGTCAAGAAATTGCGCCATTAGAGCGAGTAATTAGCCATAGGAGGAACAAAGCATGTACGCCATTGTTGAAACTGGTGGAAAGCAAGTCAAGGTCGCTGTCGGTGACAAAATCTACGTCGAAAAATTAGACGCAGAAGCTGGCAAGGAAATTACCCTTGATAAAGTTCTCTTCGTCGGAGGCGAAAAAACAGTCGTTGGAAATCCTTATGTTAAGGGTGCTAGCGTTGTTGCCAAAGTCGAAAAGCACGGTCTTTCCAAAAAAATCACCATCTACAAGTACAAGAGCAAAGCGAACGAAAGAAAGACCATTGGTCATCGTCAACCTTATACTTGCTTAGTGGTCAAAACCATTAACGCCTAATGATCAAGATTCAAGTTACTTACCATAGCCATTCCTTCGTTAATTTAATCTCTAGTGGACATGCAAAGTTCGCCGAGGAAGGCAAAGACATTGTCTGCGCAGCAGTTAGCGCTATCCTTCAAGGTGGCGTTCAAGCTCTCAAAGACAATGAAAATTCCTATTCGCTAACGATGAAAAAAGGGTACCTTGAACTAAAAAGAATCGCGTCAAACATGAGTGAACACGATGAAATAGTCATCGAAACGATTCTTACGCAATTAGAAAGCATCGCACAGGTTTCGAATGGAACTGTGCAGCTAGAAAGGAAGCAAAAATGAAATTTGTTATCGATTTACAGCTCTTCGCTTCCAAGAAGGGCGTCTCTAGCACTAAAAACGGCCGTGATAGCGCTGGCCGCAGATTAGGTGCCAAAGTCGGTGATGGCCAAAAGGTCCTTGCTGGTAATATTCTCTACCGTCAACGCGGAACGAGAATGAAGGCCGGTGAAGGGGCAGGTCTTGGCGGAGATGATACCATCTTTGCCCGCATTGACGGCATTGTGAAATTCGAACGTGTCGGCAAGACCGGAAAAAAGATTTCAGTCTATGCCGTTGAATCGAAATAAGCAGACTAATGAGGCGGCCCTTTGAAAGAAGGGTCGCTTTTGTTTAAAATAGCGAAGGCACTTAAAAGATTACCTTATGAAATTATCCATAATTTTGCCTGTCAGAAATCAAACGGAAAAATTACTCAAAAATTTAAGAGAGAAAATCATTCCTTATTTCGATAATCAGCCTATTCTCTATGATATCTTGATTGTAAGCGATGGTTCCTCAAAAGAAGAGGAAGAAAAGCTAGAGAAGGGGTTACTCACTATGCCTATGCAAGTGAAGCATCTTCCTTACGAAAATAAGTTTGGAAAAGGCTACGCCGTAAAGAAGGGGATTCTTTCTTCTAATAGTGATTACGTACTTTTTATGGACGTGGATCTTTCTACCGATTTAAGCGCCTTTGATGAAATAAAGAAAAACTTAGGAAAATATGATTGCTTCATTGGTAGTCGAGAAGCAAAAGGGGCCAAAATCGTTGAAAAACAGACTATTTTGCGCCGATTAACCCACTATGGATGTATCTCTTTGATTCGCCTTAAATTCCATTTAAAAGGGATCACGGATACGCAATGCGGCTATAAAATGTTCCGTACGGATATCGCTAAATTAATGGCAAAGCACCAAATCATCGATGCGTTTGCTTTTGACGTTGAGTACTTATATTTCCTTTCTTTAAATCACTTTACCATTAAAGAAATCCCAGTCATTTGGAAAGATGATCCGGATAGCAGTATCTCCCCAAAACTAATGAATATTTCGTGGAATTTCTACAAAGCGCTTCATAAAATCAAGAAAAATAAGAAGAACTATCTATTGACTGAAGAAGAAAAGATGTCTCTAAAAGCTTAATAAAAGGAGGCAAAATATGCTAATCGACCGTTGCGTGATTGAAGTAAGAAGTGGCAAAGGTGGTGATGGAGCCATCTGCTTTTTGCATGACAAAAACAAAGAATTCGGTGGCCCTGATGGCGGAAATGGAGGAAGAGGAGGGAGTGTTTATCTCATTGCCAAAAATAACCTTAATACATTATATAATTTCCGTCATTCGCGTCTTATTAAAGCAATGGATGGAGGGAAAGGCGATAAGAAACTCATGACAGGGTTTTCCGCCCCTGACGTAATTGTAGAAGTGCCCACAGGTACTGTCGTAAGCGAAGAAAAAACAGGAAGAATCATTGCTGATTTAAAAGAAGAAAACGAAAAAGTCCTCGTTGCAAAAGGAGGCAGAGGCGGAAAAGGAAATGCCGCCTATAAAACCTCTAGAAACCGTGCTCCTCGAATCGCGGAAAATGGCGAACCAGCTGAGAAAAAGCGCTTGGTTCTTGAATTAAAAATGCTTGCGGACGCTGGACTAATCGGCTTTCCTAGCGTGGGAAAATCAACATTTTTGAATGTCGTTAGTAAAGCTAATGTTCCAACCGCGGATTATCCGTTTACCACCTTAATTCCAAATTTAGGAGTTACTTATTTGCCGGATGGAAGATCATTTGTTTTAGCGGATATGCCCGGATTAATTAAGGGGGCCCATGAAGGCAAGGGGTTAGGAATCCAATTCCTTCGTCATATCGAAAGAACAAAAGTTTTGATCCATCTCGTTTCGATGAGTGGGGAACGTGATCCAGTCGAAGACTATAAAGCAATTCGAAAAGAGCTTGCTTCCTACGGCGCGAGATTAGATGAACGTCCAGAAATCGTCGTCGCTAGCAAAATGGATTCGGAAGGTGCCCTAGAAAGAAAAGAAAAGTTCGATAAAGCTTTAGGAATTCATTCTTTGCCTCTTTGCTCATTGACGCATGAAGGCATTCAAGAAATCATTTTAAAAACAAAAGAACTAATCGACGTTACTCCTGAATTCCCCCTTAAGGGCATGGAAAAACTCGAAAAAGTTAAAGTTTATGATGGACACGAAGATAGCGGGCCTCTATTTACCATCAAACAACTTTCACCTCACGAATGGAATATTGAAGGGGATAAAGTCATTGAAAGAGCTAACCGCATCAATACCCACGAAGAAGAAGGCTTGGCGTTGCTCGTGAAATATCTAGACTCCATCGGAATTGAAAAGGCACTCAAAGAAAAAGGGATATCGGAGGGGGATACGGTTCATTTAGGCGATTACACCTTCGAATATAGCGAATAGCGGTTATAATGATTCTAATGAAAAAGGAACAAGGTTATTTCGGTTCGACATTCATCGTGGCAAGTAGTGCTTTATTTGGAATTCTCTTGTCGCTTTTATTTGTGTTAGTGTATTAAATTATGGGAATTTTTTATCAACTCAAAGGCAAAGTTATCGCTTGTAACGAGGAAAGAATTGCGTTAGATGTTCATGACGTTAGTTATGAAATTCTTTGCGCTCGTTCCTTGGATTTTGCAATTGATTCTTTAGTAACGCTATTTATTCATGAAGTTATTACGGAAGACGACCATTATTTAGTTGGTTTTGCTAGCAAAATCGAAAAAGAGGCCTTTTTATCTTTAATCGCGGTAAAGGGCATTGGCCCAAAAACCGCTTTAAATGCTTTAAAAGCGACAACCCCTGACGCCTTATTTAAGGCAATCGAAAGCAATAACACCGCTTATTTAAAGAAACTACCAGGCATTGGCCCTAAAGCCGCTGCCCAGATTATTTTGGATTTACGTGGCCATCTTGCTCCAAGTGGCAAAAACGTTAACGAAAAACAATATGATGAAGTCCGCGCAGCCTTAAAGACGCTCGGCTTTAAAGTCAAAGATGTCGATGATGTTTTAAGCACAATCAACGAGCCTAATGCGAGTAACGAAGATATTCTTCGCCTTGCTCTTCGTAAGCTTGGAAAGGGGAGCAAATGAAAAAAGAAGAAAGACTTTTAGACGCCCGCAAAGAAGAAGACGAAGTGAATAGTGAAATTACCCTTCGCCCAAAAACGCTTTCTGAATATGTTGGGCAAGAAGAGCTAAAGAAAAACCTTAAAATTTTTATTGGCGCCGCCAAAAAGCGCAATGAAACACTAGATCACGTTCTTTTGTACGGCCCCCCGGGCTTAGGAAAAACAACGATGGCCTATGTCATCGCGAATGAAATGGGCGGAAAAATTAGGACCGTTAATGGCCCTTCGATTGAGCGAGCTGGCGATTTAGCGGCCATTTTAAGCGAATTAGAACCCGGGGATGTCCTTTTCATTGATGAAATTCATCGTCTTCCACGGGTCGTCGAAGAAGTTCTTTATGGCGCAATGGAAGATTTCACGTTGTCGATACTCATCAATCGCGATGGCGTTTCCAAAGCGATGAATTTGCCTCTTCCTCCTTTCACGCTTGTCGGAGCGACAACTAGAGCAGGGGATTTATCTAACCCGCTTCGCTCTCGCTTTGGAATCTCCGCAAAAATCGATTTCTATAAAGAAGATGAGCTTTCAGAAATCATCGAGCGCACTTCTAAAGTTTTTGGAACCTCAATTTCTGAGGGAGCTAAAAAATTGCTCGCTTCAAGAAGCAGGGGCACACCTCGAATTGCGAATCGTCTTTATAAGCGTGTTCGCGATTTTGCTAACTATGAAGGAAAGACGACGATTGATGAGTCGCTTGCTTTAAGCGCTCTGGGCGCTTTAAAAATCGATAGCTTAGGACTTGATGAGGTCGACATTAAGTATTTGCTCACAATCATTGACCGTTTTCATGGTGGCCCGGTTGGCTTAGAAAGCATCGCGAGTGCAATCGGAGAAGAAATCACGAATCTTGAAGACGTTTATGAACCATATTTAGTCATGATTGGGCTAGTTAACCGTACACCTCGTGGGCGTATTGCAACCGAAAAAGCCTATCGCCATCTTAAGATTGCTCATCAAGGCAGTTTGTTTTAATTTTGAAATTTCGCATAAAGTTAGCGTTAAAGGTTCTTCTTAAGAAGAAATTACTTCCGTAAAGTCGCTCGATGTTGTATTGTATTCGTTGCGTACTCGCGATTTTTTTCGTGGACGTTGTCTTTAGGAGGAACCTCCATTTATGCGTCGTAAACTTGGATATTGTTTATTAACGGGTAGCCTAATACTAGGTGCCCTTAGTGTGATTGGCCCAACCGTTGTCGGTCTTGACACGGATTTAACTTATGGATCAGGCCGTGATTTGGTCTATAAAATTTCCAAAGCGGATAGCACTTACGGAGGCGTAGAAACCTCAAATTATATCGATGCTTCCGATAAAGAAGCAGTCGATCTCGTTGGCGAAGAAATGGAAAAACGCCTTAAGACGATGGATGTGGAAGCCGAAGTTGTTAAAGAAGGCTATGACACGGTCCGAGTTAAGCTTAGAACGGCTAAAGACGACGAAACCAAATACCAATACTTGCAAAAATATTTAGCCTTCAGCGGTGGAGATTTCACAATCGGGGCATCGCTAGATGAAGGGAATGACGATTATAAAGTTTACGATAAATGGCATAATCCTTTTAAAGAAAATAGCGCCGAAATCCGCTATATCTCTACGAGTAAAGGAAACGTTCCTGCCGTCGTAGTTCCTTTAAAGGATGACGATGACCTTCGCGGAGAAAACGGCCAATTCAATACGCTTGTAAAATATTGCAAGGATAACACGCAAGAGGCGAACGAATCCGAGGGCAAAGAAGCAAAGAATTGCTATTTCGTCCTTTGGGCAAATAAACAAGTCGGTGATACCTATGCCAAAACGGAAAGTTCTAATTCTGCCTATGATCCAAATGTTGCTTCCCGCTTAATTTTTGCTGAACCAGGGACTGAAGCTTGGTATCAAGCAAAAGAAGAGACCGATAATTACAAGGAATTCCAACTCATTCCTTCTAGTGCTGCAATCACGAGCGAAGGCTACGATTCTTCTAAGGCTGACGCTGCTTATCAAGCTGCTTTCTATTATAAAAATCTTCTCAACGCCACAAGTTATAAGGATTTAGGAGTGAATGGATACGATGTCACATTTGCTTTCTATGACACAACTAATGCGACCGTTGAGCCACTCGTCAATTTCGGAAACTGGGCCGTTCATCCTAATTTTGGGGCAACATTTATCGCTTCTTTGATTGCTTTTGCTTTTTTGGCCGTCCTCTTAATTAGCCTTTATCGTCTTGGCGCTTTGGCGATTCTTTCTAATGTTGCTATCGCTTTGCTCTCTAGCTTGTTAATGTTCTCTTTCTTTGGGGCACAGTTCGGAATAGGAGCTTTAATCGGCTTAGCCTTAGTTGCCTTAATCACGACTTTCGGCGGCATGTACTATTTCAGCAAATTTAAGGAACAAGTATTCCAAGGAAGATCGTTAAGAAAATCGCATGAAGAAGCTTCGAAACGTTCATTATGGCCAACTATTGATGCTGGAGTTATTGGAATCATCCTAGGCTTATGCGTTTATGGATTCATTCCAAGCGTTGTTGGAAAACTTGGTTTAGTGCTCGTTTTAGGTTCTTTCTTTGGCACATTATCGAACCTTTTACTCTTACGGCTTGAAGCCTATTTGCTTGCTAATGACCAAGATACTGAAAAAGATTATGGCAAGATTTATAACATTGACGGAACGAAAGTCCCTAACCTCGCCAAAGAAGAAAAACCTTCTTATTTCGGCGCTTTTGCTTCAAAAGATTTTGGAAAGCACTCGAAAGCGATTGGCGTTGTTGCTTCTTTAATCGCTTTAGCTAGCATTGTGGGGCTATCCACATTTACCGCCTTAAACGGAACTCCTTATAACTATGCGAACCGTTATAACGACACAACCATTAGCTATATTGAATATCGCGTGAGCAGCGGTTCTTTATTAACATTTACCACTTCCGCCGATTTAGAGGATAAAGTCCTTAAAAATATCTATATTGTTAATGGCACTGAGCAAAAGCCTGTCGCTTATAATAGCGTTTCTTTGGAAAATGGAAGCGTACATTACACCAAAGAAGAGAAAACGCTCGATGTACACTATTTCACCGTCAATTGGGCCGATCACTATGATGTAACAGAAACTTATGAGTTCTTACTAGACTTCTCTAGCGGGAAAGAAACGATCAATTCCGATTTCAATGGCGCATTAACTAGAGCCGTTGAAAATGTGGTGAAAGATGGGATTTACGTTTCCACAAATAACGTCGTAGGTCAAGCTAGCGAGCCAAGCCTAGGTGTTGTTTGGCTCGGTTTTGGAGTGGGAATGCTCATTGCAACCGTTTATATGGTAATTCGCTACCGCTTATCGCGCGGCTTAGCAACTGGATTACTTGCGATAAGCGCAGGGGCGATAACCATGGGATTCTTTGCTTTAACTCGCTTAGCCTCAACCCCATTAGTGTCGATTGGCGGAATTGTCGCGGGATTACTTGTCTTAATCGCTTCCTTATTCATTTTGGAAAAAGAAAAAGAGCTCTCTCGCGATTCGCGCGAAAAAGACAAGGATTCGCTTGCATTTAGAACGCTTTGTATCTCTTCGGCGAATGCGCAAGCCGCTGAATCCGTATTGGGGTTCGCCTTCATCTCCGCTTTTGGTTTCATTTGGTATATGGGATTCATGCCAAGCGTTTGGACAATGGTATATTTAGGTATCATGGTTGGCGTTGTCATTATGGCCATATTTACCCTTACTTTATTGGCTCCAAGTTCCATTCTTTTAGCCCGTGCTTTCTCGCGAGTCCATATTTCCATCAAGCCGAAAAAGAAAACACCAACTGCTCCAACTCCAGCGGGAAGAAGACGTGGCGCTGAGCCAGAAGAAGCTATCTTTATCGGAATTAACGACTAATGAATTCTTTTAAGGAAAAGCTCAAGAAATATTACCAATTAGACGAGGATGCTTTTTTAAAGAAAACTGAGGCACCCTCGTTTTCTTGTTTGAAAGACATCTCTTCATTTGACTGCGTTAAAGCGGCGATTTCTCGCTTAGAAAAGGCAAAAAAGGAAAACGAAAAAGTTATCGTATATGGCGATTATGACTTTGATGGAATTTCCGCAACTAGCATCATTTATTCCTTGCTTTTAAGGATGTCTATTAGCGCTAGCTATTATGTGCCAAGTCGTTATCTAGATGGGTATGGGTTAAACGTAGATAACGTGATTCGTATTGCTAAGGCGGGATTCTCATTGATTTTTACGGTCGATAACGGAGTTACCTCGTCTGAAGCGATTCGAAAAGCCAACGAGTTAGGGATAGAAGTGATTGTTTTAGATCATCATGAATATCAAGAAATACCTTCTCCGATTGTAACTTTAATTCACCCCAATACGGTTAATCTGACTAATCCTAGCGTTTCAGCGGGCTTCTTATCCTATTTATTTTATCGAGCCCTAGCAAAAGATGATGATGGATACCTTCTTGCCTTAGGCGCGACGAGTTTATTAAGCGATGCGATGCCTTTAGTTTCCTATAACCGCGATGCGGTGAATCTTGCGGTTTCGTTGATGAATAAAAATCGTTTTTTACCCTTTTCCCTTTTAACGGAACGGCATCACTTTTTCGCTTCGACGCTTCAAATGGAAATCATCCCAAAAATTAACGCGGTAGGGCGTGTGGAAACAGGTAGCGAGACTAATCGGGTTGTCCGTTATTTCGTTTCTAATGACATAGAAACGCAAAAGAAAATCGCTCTCTATTTATCAAATGTAAATGAAAAAAGAAAAAGCTTAACCAAAGACGCGGAAGAAAAATTTGCTTTTCCAATCGATAAAGAAAGTATATTCCTAGTTACCGACCTCCCGGAAGGATTAAACGGCTTGCTCGCTAATCGCTTATTAAATGAATATGAAAAACCAATCGCGGTGTTTTCTTCTTCTAAAAAAGACGCTTCCATTTATGTAGGAAGCTTAAGAAGCAAAGAAGGTTTTGATGTTCTAAAGGCACTTAAAGGAACTCATGCCCCTTTACTTACCTCTGGAGGCCACGAATTCGCAGGCGGGGTGAGCATTAAAAAAGAAGACCTTGAAACCTTCAAAAAAGATTTTGAATTCGCGGCGATGAAGCATCATCTTGAAAAGAAAGAAAAAGTCGCCATTGATTTAGATAAGTCCGAATGCAATATGGAGAATTTTTATTTGCTAGAATCTTTTGGCCCATTTGGAAATGAAAATCCTGCCCCGTTATTTTCCCTCACCTTAAAGAAAATCGATTTGGCATTTACCAAAAACGGAAAATTCTTGTCCACAAAAATTAACGAACAAGCGCGATTATTCTCTTTTTCTTTACGCCAAGAAAACATTCCGAGTGAAGAAAAGGTGTCTTTCTATTGCCATATGGATGCGAATGAATGGAAAGGAAAGGTCTCGCTTCAACTCATCGCGCAAGAAATGAAAACTTTTCATGAGTAAATCTCGCGAGTTTTTCTTAGTGGCGTATAATAGCAAAGTATGGAAGAAAGCGGAAAAAAGCCATTATTACCAAACGGGGGATACCCCATGCACACCTTCCAAGACGTGAAGGATCTTTTTTATACCTATATTTTTAATCCAAAAGACAGGCAAATGGTCGAAGACGCCTATTTGTTTGCGAAAGAAAAACATAAAAATGTTTTCCGTAAATCAGGTGAGCCATATATTCAGCATCCTTTGGAAGTCGCTTATATTTTAGCGTCTTTACAAGGAGGGCCTGCCACCTTAGCAGCTGGTTTTCTCCATGATGTAGTCGAAGATACCGACACCACAATTGAGGATATAAAAACCCGTTTTGGGGAGGATGTTGCCTTTTTAGTGGACTCCTTAACGAAGATTCAACGCATGAAGCTCTCTCATCGTAGCGAAGCCGATTTTGAAGCCGAAGATCATCGAAAGATTTTTTTAGGGATGGCAAAAGACGTTCGCGTCATTTTGGTAAAGCTTGCGGATAGACTTCATAACATGCGCACCCTTGATAGCTTAACTCCGGACCGTCAAAAGGCCTTAGCGAAAGAGACGCTCGATGTTTTTACCCCAATCGCGCACCGTCTTGGAATTTATACCATTCAAAGTGAATTAGAGGATCTATCCTTAAAATACCTAGAACCCGAAAAATACCAAGCGATTCTCCATATGCTTAACGAGCGGGAGAAAAACCGTCAAGAATCTCTTGAAGCTTTAAAAAAGCGTATCGCGGATATTTTATTCGAGAAAAAGATACCATTCCGGATTGAAAGCCGTGTAAAAAGCATTTATTCCATTTATCGAAAAATGTATCTTAAGCATTATGATTTCGATGAAATCTATGATGTTTTGGCCGTTAGAATCATTACCGAAACCGAATTGAATTGTTACGAAATTCTTGGAATTATCCATAGCACTTATAAACCAGTCCCTGGACGCTTTAAGGATTATATCGCTATGCCTAAGCCAAATATGTATCAATCCTTGCATACAACGATCGTCGCGGGGGATGGAAATATCTATGAAGTGCAAATCCGCACCAAAGAGATGGATGAAATCGCCGAAACCGGTGTCGCCGCCCATTGGCGTTATAAAGAAGGTAATCACTATAACGCGAAATTGGAACAGCAAGATATCGAAGAGAAATTGCATTGGTTCCGCGATTTTGTAACGTTAGGAGAAGAAAATGGCGGCGATGCGAAAAGCTATATCGCAGCCTTAAGTAACGACATCTTTAACGCGAACGTTTATGTTTTTACGCCTTTAGGAAAGGTCATTGATTTGCCTCAAGGCGCCACAATTTTGGATTTTGCTTATAAAATTCATACGAAAGTCGGCGATAGTGCGGTTGGCGCACTGGTTAATGGGGTTTTTGTCCCGCTTAACACCCAATTAAAAACGGGGGATGTTTGCGAAATCAAGACCAGCAAAAACTCTGCTGGGCCAAATGAAGGTTGGCTTGATATTGTTAAAACCGCGAGCGCGAAGAACCATATTCGAAAAGCGCTTAATGCCAAAAATCAGGCATTTCTTGCTGATGAAAATATCCGTAAGGGCAAAGAATCGGCAATCGATTCCTTCAAAATGCAAGACATTGGTGAAGGGGAGATGGAGAAATATCTCTCTGATCCAAAAGTTCTTAGCGAATATCATTGCGCGGATTTGAACGCATTATATACGGCGATCGCCAATAAAAACCCCATACCAGGAGCGATTATTGATTTCTTAGGGCTAAGAAAGAAACCAAAAACGCTTAAGGCTCCTACGCATAGCACAAATAACGATGACCACAATCCGATTTACGTTTCTGGTGTCGATAATCTCGCGGTTACGCTCGCGAAATGTTGTACGCCTGTTCCAGGCGACGACATTGTCGGATACGTAACAAAAGGGAAGGGAATATCCGTTCATCGCGCCGATTGCCCGAATGTCGCTAACGAGCAAAAACGCTTGATTCCTGTCTATTGGAAAGATAATCTAGGCAACTCTTCTTATCCAGTCGATATTCAGATATTCGCTAACGATCGAATTGGTTTATTGAATGATGTTTTGAATTCATTAGCGAGCAAGAACATTCCAATCGCTGATGTTAAGGCACATGTCAATCCTTCGACAATGATCGCTACCTTGACGCTTACAATTTATGTAAAGGATGCCAAAACAATTAATGATGCCTTTCTTTCGTTAAACGGAATAAAAAGTATCATCTCTTGCCAAAGAGTAACACATTAAAAGGAGAAAATTATGGAATTTCAACCAATTAAAGGAACTCACGATCTCTATAATAAGGAGATGGACGAATATCACTATGTAACTTCTTTGTTTCGCGCGGTAGTCGAACTGTACGGGTATCATGAAATCATGACACCATCTCTAGAATACACGGAAATATTTGCGCGCGGAGCTGGAGAAAGTAGCGACATTGTTCGTAAAGAAATGTATACCTTCCTCGATAAAGGAAATCGTAGCGTTACTCTCCGCCCAGAATTCACAGCGGGGGTAATGAGAGCTATCGTAAGCAATAAACTTTATGCATCAATGGATATGCCAATGAAGTTCTTTTATTGCGGACCTGCGTTCCGCTATGAAAGGCCTCAGCTTGGCCGTTACCGTCAATTTAACCAATTTGGTGTAGAGGCTGTTGGCTATGATTCCGCTCTTCTTGATGCTGAAACCATTATTATGGCCGTTCAAGCATTTTCGATGCTCGGCTTTAAAGATATTTCCTTAAAAATCAATACGCTTGGTGACGATAATAGCCGCAAAGCGTATCGAGATGCCCTCAAAAAATATTTTGCTTCTCATATTGATGAGATGTGCGAAGACTGCCACGCCCGCCTAGAGCTTAATCCAATGAGAATTCTCGACTGCAAAGTCGAAAAGGATCAAGAAATCGCCAAAAATGCTCCAAAAATGAAAGATTATCTTTCCAAAGAAAGCGAAGAAAGATTTTATAAGACCATCAGCATTTTGAATGATTTTGAAATCAAATATGAAATCGATGATTCGTTAGTTCGTGGACTTGATTACTATAGCGAAATCGTCTTTGAAGTCCACGCGAAAAGTAAGGACGGGAAAGACTATGGAGCGCTTTGCGGAGGCGGCCATTATTCTGGCTTAACCAAACAATTTGGCGGTCCAGACATGGTGGGCGTTGGCTTTGCGGTAGGCGTAGAACGCATCATGGCATTAATGGAGCAATCGGATTTATTCGATAATGTCGAAAGTGAACTCGACGTCTATCTTATGCCAATCGGAGAAGAGACGATGGAAGAAGCGACTCACTTAGCGAGTGATATCCGAATGCTAGGTTATAGCGTGGAAATGCCTTTTGCGACCGCTAAGCTTGGAAGCTATTTCAAGAAGGCGGAAAAGCGAAACGCCCGTTTCGCCCTCATTTTAGGGGAAGAAGAACTCAAAAATGGGGTTTGTCAGCTCAAAAATCTAAAAACCAAAGAACAAAAAGAAGTGAAATTAGATGATTTAGAAAAGACCCTTGATGAAGAATTTGGGGAAGAAACATGTTCATGTGAAGAATGCAATTGCTCTCATGAAGGCCATGAATGCTCTTGCCATCATCACGAAAAATAAGAGGGATTTATTATGGAAAGAACTGATTATAATGGCGAATTGCGCTTAAAAGATGTCGGAAGAGAGGTCACGCTTGTAGGATGGGTTTCCAATAAAAGAAATCTCGGCGCCATCGAATTCATCGATTTGCGTGACAATACGGGAATCGTGCAACTCACCATCACCGATTCTACAAAAGCACCAACCGTACGTAATGAATATGTGATTTCGGTTAGAGGAAAGGTTAGCAAAAAGGATGTTCCAAATCCTAAACTTCCTACTGGCGAAATCGAAGTCATCGTGAGTGAACTAAAAGTTGTTAACACTGCCGAAAATCCACCTTTTATCATCGCGGATAATACCGATGCTTTAGAGGACACAAGGCTTCAATACCGTTATTTGGACATTCGTAGGCCAATCATGCTAAAGCGATTAAGAACAAGAGCCAAAATTTGTCAAATTACCCACGAATATTTCGACAAGAATCGCTTTTTGGAAGTAGAGACTCCAATTCTTAATCTCGCTACGCCAGAAGGAGCTAGAGACTATATTGTCCCTTCTCGCTTACACCATGGTAGTTTCTACGCTCTTCCTCAATCCCCACAATTATTCAAGCAACTTCTTATGGTTGGGGGAGTAGAGCGCTATTATCAAATCGCGCGATGCTTCCGCGATGAAGACCTTCGCGCGGATCGCCAACCAGAATTCACGCAAATCGACGTCGAAACCTCTTTCCTTGATCAAGATCAAGTTTTAGCGATAGCGGAAGGTTTTTTAGCAAAGGTCTTTAAAGAGGTCGTGAATTACGACGTAAAATTGCCACTTCGTCGCATTGATTATTGGGATGCGATGGATAAATATGGTAGCGATAAGCCTGATACCCGATACGAACTATTCCTTCATGACATCACATCCATCATGAAAAATAGTGCATTTGAAGGTTTCCATAACCAAAAATACGTAAAAGCGATTGTTATTCCTTCTTATGCGGAAAAAGGTACGAGAAAACTATTAGACGCTTTACAGCTTGAAGCAAGAAAATTCAATCTAAAAGGCGTAATGGCGCTAAAATTCCAAAACGAGAAATTAGAAGGCTCATTCACGAAGTTCTTATCGATAGAAGCGCAAAATGAACTCGTACATGCTCTCTCCTTAAAGGAAGATGATTATATTTTATTCGCCAGCAGCGATTATCGCCGCGACATCGATTTTGGATTAGGTGCACTAAGAACACGCTTTGCGAAAGAACTCGGCTATATTAAGCCAGGAACTTACGATTTACTTTGGGTTATCAATTTCCCAATGTTTGATAAAATCGAAGGAACAGATGATTCCTATACGGCAGAGCATCACCCATTCACTCGTCCTCGCGATGAAGATTTAAAGTATTTAGACTCTGATCCAGAAAAGGTTCTTGCCTACGCTTACGATATCATCATTAATGGTTACGAAGCTGGTGGAGGAACGCTTAGAATCTATGACCATGATACACAGTGGAAGATCTTCTCCATCTTAGGATTAAGCGAAGAAGATATCGCTCGTAAGTTCGGTTGGTTTATTGATGCTTTCAAATACGGAGTACCTCCTCATGGAGGCATCGCGTTTGGCTTAGAACGTTTATCAATGATATTATGTGGGACAGATAACATCCGCGACGTTGTCGCTTTCCCAAAGAATCTTCAAGCCGTCGATCCAATGTCAAAAGCGCCTGGAGGCGTCTCTAAAGATGCTCTAGATGCGGTGGGAATTCAAATCAAAAAAGAGTAATCATTATACTTAGTATAATGTATCTA
This sequence comes from Caryophanales bacterium UBA6865, assembly GCA_002449265.1. Taxonomy (GTDB): domain Bacteria; phylum Bacillota_I; class Bacilli_A; order RFN20; family CAG-826; genus UBA4951. Next base: position 29,151 of record DKCV01000029.1, read on the forward strand.
CTAATTAAGAACTAAAAAATAACTAAGGAGGTTAATAACTATGGCTTATCCAAAAAAGTATGATGACATCGATACCTTATCGGTGAATACCTTGCGCGCACTTGTTTTAGACATGATTGACAAGGCGAATAGCGGTCACCCAGGGATGGCTTTAGATATCGCTCCGACTCTTTATGTTCTATATCGCGATTATTTAACCGCTAACCCAAAAGATACGAGCTGGTTTAATCGTGACCGTTTCATTTTAAGCTCTGGGCACAATAGTGCGCTTCTATATGCTTTGCTTCATTTAGCGGGATTCTCTTTATCAATCGAAGATTTGAAGTTATTCCGCCAATTAGGGTCATTAACGCCTGGCCATCCTGAAGTGAAATATACTCCAGGGGTAGAAGCGACCGCTGGTCCATTAGGGCAAGGAATCGCTCAATCCGTTGGTTTTGCGCTTGCTGAAGAAGCGGTTGCCTCTCAATACAAGGAAGGGGAAAGACTTTGCTCCCATTACACATTCGTTTTATGCGGCGATGGCTGTTTAGAAGAAGGCGTTAGTCAAGAAGCAATCAGTTTTGCTGGTCTACAAAAATTAGAAAAGCTCATTCTTATCTATGACCAAAACCAATCCACTTTAGACGGCCCGACTTCCTGGTCTCTTAATGAAGACGAAAGGAAGCGTTTTGAAGCAAGTGGCTGGAGAACATTAGAAGTAAAAGACGGAAATAACTTAGAGGAAATATCAAAAGCAATCAAAAAGGCCAAAAAACCATGTGGGAAGCCAACTATGATTTTGGTCCATACCGAGATTGGCTATGGCTCTCCTTTAGCGGGCAGCCATAAAAGCCATGGTTCTCCTTTAGGACAAGTCATGACTGAAGAAACGAAAGAATTCTTCCATTATTCTTTACCTCCTTTTGAAGTCGATCCAAGGGTCTACGATAGATTTAATGAGACCTTCTTAGCGCGTGGCAAAAAAGCATACAAGAAATACGAGAAAGACTTAAAAGCCTATCAAAAGCAATATCCGGAAGAATATCGTAGATTTCTCCTTGCCTTAAAAGGAGATTTAAACGACTATCTCTTAGACGAACCAAACGAATTTAAAAATGAAGCGAGCCGCGCGACCAGTGGCCGCTTCTTGGTGGAAGCTAATCATAATATTCCATTTCTAATGGGTGGAAGCGCGGATGTAGCAAGTAGTACAAAGACATCAATCCCTTCTGATCCTGGCTTTAGCCCAGCTCATCACGAAGCGAGAAATATCAATTTCGGTATCCGCGAATTTGAAATGGCCAGCGTACAAAATGGAATGCTCCTTCATGGAGGGGTCAGGACTTATGTTGGTAGCTTCTTTGTTTTCATTGATTACATGCGCGCCGCAATCCGCATGTCTAGTTTAGAAAGATTGCCAGCAATTTATATTCTTACTCACGACTCTTTAGCAGTTGGGGAGGATGGGCCAACTCATGAACCGATTGAGCAGCTTGAGTCCCTCCGTGCGCAACCGCACCTTGTCGTTTTACGACCAGCTGACGCTAGAGAGACTTATGCCTCTTGGAATTATGCTCTAGCTAGCTTAGATACGCCTATTTGCCTTATTTTAAGCCGCCAAGCGCTCCCTTTAATTCCCTCTTCAAGTAAAGAAGGCGTGAATCGCGGGGCTTATCTAGTCGAAAAAAATGATAAGCCAGCCTTGGAAGTGCTTGCTTCTGGCTCAGAAGTGAATTTGGCAATAGAAACGAGCAAAGAATTAAAGAAAGAAGGAATTAGCATTAACGTCATTAGCGTGCCTTCCTTTGAAATATTTGAAAAACAGCCTGAATCCTATAAAGAAAGTCTCTTCCTTCTTCCCCGTGAAAAGCGAGTTGGCTTAGAAATGGCAACGGGCACTAGCTATTACAAATATTGCGATCACGTTTATGGTTTGCATGATTTCGGAGTCAGCGCCCCATGCGAGGAAGCGCTCTCTCATTACGGATTTAATGTAACAAGTTTTGCAAATTACTTGCGTAGTTTATTGAAATAAGGGATATTCATATTTATGAGAAGCGGATACGTTGAAATTAATAATTATACTTACCTTGGCGATATGGGGATCTCTCACCGCGTTTTCGAGACGATTGCCGTTAACGCTTGCAATCAAGTCAACGGCGTTTCTATTGATACGAGCAAAAAGAGAAAGGTCTATACCATTGAATTTTCTAAGCCTGTTCATGCGACGATTCGGAAAAACGGAAAAGTCGATATCAAGCTTGAAGTCGTCCTAAAGACGGGTGTCGATGTGAAAAAAGTTTGCACCGCCATAGAAGAGAATGTTTCTAACGCGATTCAAATGATGTGCGAAACCGTTCCCTTCAACGTCACAATCAATGTGAACGGATTCCATTAGTCAAAAATAAGGGCTCTCCTAATCGGAGAGCTTTTTTCGATAGCTTTTCACTTCATAAAGCGCTTATGGTAAAATGTCACGGCTTACAAAAGATAAGGAAGCATTGTTCTATGACAAATCAACAAATCTCATCACGCAATCGTCAACAAATCGTCGCAATGAACGCTCTATATGACGTCTTAACCTATATGGACATGGGGGAAGAAATCGATATTGAAGCAATCGTAAGCGCATTATGCGATCTTCCTTATGAAGAATGCCCAATTTATGTCAAACAAATCGTTTTAGTGACGATTAAAAACTTAAACGCGGAGATTTCTTTACTAGAAAAGAACATGATTAAGTGGACTTTTGATCGCCTGAATCGTGTTGAGCAAGCTATATTGCTTCTATCCTTATCTCATTACTTTTATGTCGATCAAGAAATCGACAAGGGTATCGTCATCAACGTGGCAGTCAATCTAGCCAAAAATTATCTCGATGCGAAGGACTATAAGTTCGTAAACGCAATTTTGGATAAGGTGCTTGTTCGTGAATCATAATTCGGTAAAAAACTATTTATCCGTAACGGAAATCAATAGTCTCATTAAAGACACACTTGAAGGCTCTTTTATTTATTGGCTAAAAGTACGGGGTGAAATCTCTTCTTTTAAAGTTTACCCAAGCGCGGTTTATTTCGATATCAAAGACGAGCACAGCGTTTTAAATTGCATCATGTGGAATTCTTCTTATGAAGAGCTTTCTTTTTCACCAAAAGTCGGTGACTTGGTGGATTTAGAGGGAAAAATCAATGTTTACGTTGCAAAAGGCCGTTATTCTTTTATCGCGAGGACTCTTCTTCCAGCTGGACAAGGAGACGCCTTATTAAAGCTAGAAAAGCTAAAAAAGAAGCTTGCCGAAGAAGGCTTATTCGATGAAACAAGGAAAAGACCAATCAATCCATTTCCAAAAACGATCGGCATAATCTGTGCAAGAGGGAGTGCGGCTTTAAGTGACTTGATTAAAAACTTAGGTCGAAGATGGCCTTTAGCCGATATCATGTTTTTTCCTAGCTTAGTCCAAGGAGAAGACGCTCCTTCTTCCTTATTAAAAGCTTTTGAACTCTCTCAAGCTTATCCGCTTGACACCCTTATCGTCGCTAGAGGTGGTGGGTCAAACGAAGACCTTAACGCCTTTAATGATGAGAAATTTGTACGCGCCTTAGCAAGTAGCAAAATGCCAACCATATCCGCGGTAGGCCACGAAGTGGATGTAACACTAGTGGATTATGTCTGTGATTTAAGGGTCTCAACTCCAACCGGAGCAGCGGAAGCAGCAACCCCAAATCAAGAAGACATCATGACCATGATTGCAGAAGATGAAAGGCGAATCATGCTAACAATGGAACGACTAATTCATCAAAAGCAAGAGAAGGTAAATTTATTATCATCACGTTCTTTCTTCTCGCGCGCGATTGATCTCTATAAGCCAATAGAGGAAAAAATAATATCCTTAAAAGGTAGATTAAATTCAGCTGCTGCAGTTGGCTTAAAAATCAAAGAAGAAAAACTAAGTTCACTTAAAAAACATCTAGCTGCGATTAATCCCTATGCCGTCTTAGATCGAGGATATGGAATCATCTATAATGCGAAAGGGGAAATCATTAGAAGTATTGATAAAATAGATAAGGGCTCTACGTTAAATCTAAGAGTCAAGGATGGTATAATCTTAAGCAAAGTGGAGGCAACAAAACATGAGTGAAAAAAAGGAAAAGAGTTTTGAAGAAAAACTAAAACGTTTAGAAGAAATTGTTGCCAAAATCGAAAGCGGAACTCTTTCGTTAGAAGAGTCTTTATCACTATTTGAAGAAGGGGAAAAGCTTATCGATGAGCTTAATCTTACTTTGACTGAAGCAAAGAAAAAGGTAGGAAAATACGTGACTATTGAAAAATAACATAGTAGTTAATTAGTAGTTTTATAGTTGTTTCACGATGAAAAAAAGAATAGATAGAATCGAAATAACATCATTAAAAGACCCTAATATTGTTAAAACACTTAGTTATAAGCAATTAGAGGCTCTTTGTTACGACATCCGCCGGGAGATTGTTTTAAAAACGTCCATTTATGGTGGGCATCTATCCAGTAACCTTGGCGTCGTAGAATTAACGGTTGCGTTATACCGCTCTTTTAACTTTCCAACCGACAAATTAATCTTCGATGTAGGGCATCAATGCTACACCCACAAAATCTTAACCGGACGTTCATTGGATCACTTAAACGAAAAAGGCTTTGTCACAGGCTTTGAGAATCGAAAAGAGTCAAATTACGACGTCTATGAAGCAGGACATAGTTCTACTTCTCTTAGTGCAATCGAAGGCTTTGCGATCGCTAGAGACTTATCTTGCCAGAACTATAATGTGGTCGGAGTGATTGGCGATGCGAGCTTAGTAAACGGGCTTGCGTTTGAGGCATTAAATGATATCGGCTGCCGTGATCATAAAGTCATTATTGTCATTAACGATAACGGAATGAGCATATCCGCTCCAACGGGGGCAATCGGAAAAATGTTCCGCAAGGTATCCGTCAATCGTCTCTACAATGACATCAAGCGCAGTTTCCATAAATCGATGGTCTACAATAGTGGTCGTGGAAAGCGGATTCGTTCCATTTGGAGATTCATCAAATCTAAAATCAAAAGCGTTCTAGTACCCAACACTTTGTTCGACAACATGGGATATACCTATATTGGACCGGTGGATGGGCACAATATCAAAGCGTTAGAGAAAGCTTTTAAAGAGGCGAAAACGACAACCAAATCCGCGGTTGTGCATGTTCGAACCAAAAAAGGGAAAGGATATGAGCCAGCTGAAAACGACAAAGTTGGTTATTGGCACGGGGTAACGCCTTTTGATATTGCAACGGGTCGACCTTCAAGAAACTACGATGGATTAAATTCATGGAGTCACCATATGGGCGACTTGATACACCACGAAATGGCAACGCATCAAAAATGCGAACTTATCGTACCAGCAATGGTTAGAGGAAGTGGCTTAGAGGCTTGCTTTGACGATTTCCCAATGCGTTCGATTGATGTCGGCATCGCCGAAGAACACGCTTTGACGATGGCTGGAGCAATATCTTTAGAAGGGATTCATCCAATCGTTACCATTTATTCCACATTCTTACAGCGCGCTTATGATGAAGTGCTGCATGATTGCGCAAGGATGAATACGGATTTAAGTCTTCTTATCGATAGAGCGGGCTTAGTCGGATTAAACGGAGCCACCCATCAAGGAATTTATGACGAAGCGTTTTTAAATAGTATCCCGAATGTGACTTTATCGATGCCTAGCACTTACCAAATCGCTAAGAAATTGCTCAGTGAGTCTTTAAAAGATGGGAATGGGGTTTACGCCATTCGCTATCCGCATTCGGTGATGAATAGCGAACAAGAGAATTGGCATGACGAAACCCTTTCTATTGAAGAGAAGAAATGGCTCATTCGAAAAGAAATCATAGATGGGGGCGTAAACGTAATTACGGTCGGACCTTTAGGATTTGACCTTTTCCAAAAATGCAAAGATCTTCCCGTCGGTTTTATTGACGCGATATTTTTGAATCCTCTCGATTCATTAGCCATTTCGAAGCTAATGAGTAGTGCTCAAGTAATCATCTATGACCCCTATGGAACGAAAAACGGATTTGTAACTCTATTAGAGGCGGCCTTGCTTGAAAAAGGGTACAAAGGAAAGATTTCCGCCTTTAGTGTGCCCAACGTTTTCGTGGAACACGCAAGTTTTGATGAGCAATTGTCTCCTTATGGTTTGTCACTTGAAAAGATGCGACAATTTTTAGAGAAAGAAACCAATTTTAGCAATAGGTAAATTCTTAACAAGAATTCGCGCTTACGATAAAATTCCGGTATGGCGAAAATCATCATGCACATCGATTTGAACGCTTTCTTTGCTACAGCAGAAGAGGCGAGGAACCCTGAACTAAGAGGGAAGCCGATTATTGTTGGTCATCCTGGTAGAAGAGGCGTCGTCTCTACGGCAAATTATGAAGCGAGGAAATTTGGCGTTCATAGCGCGATGCCCACCTACGAAGCTTTGGAGCGTTGCCCTTCTTTAATTATCGTTCCCTGCGATTTTAAATATTATGAAATGCTTTCAAATTCCTTCTTTTCCTTTTTAAGACGCGTCACTCCCTTAGTGGAGCCAGCAAGCATTGATGAAGGTTATGTGGATATGACAGCGGTTTTAAGCAAGGAAAAAGACCCTTTAGCGTACTTAAAGAAATTACAAAACGACATTTTGCAAGAACTCGATCTCAAATGCTCCATTGGAATTGCGACAACGAAATTTCTCGCCAAAATGGCTAGCGATATGAAAAAGCCGATGGGGATAACGATTTTGCGAAAGAAGGATCTAGCTAAATTGTTATATCCGCTCCCCATTGAATCATTCTGGGGAATTGGAAGAAAAACTTCCCCAAGATTAAAGGCACTAGGGATAGAAAGGATTGGAGACTTTAAAAAGAAATGTGACGAAAACGATAAAGACCTAATCGAGGTTCTTGGTAAGTTTTATCTTACCGCCAAAGCATGGGTAAACGGGGAAGGTGACGATAAAGTTGACCCAACTCCAGATGACCCAAAAAGCATTGGAAGAAGTGAAACGTTCCCCTCTGATACGAACGATTACGAAGAAATCGTTTATAAAATTCAGGAATTAAGTAGAGAAGTAAGCGCCTCCGCTGAGCGAGAAGGGAAAAAAGGCAAAACCATATCTATAGTCATAAAAGATAGCGACTTCCATTCTCATGACAAAAGCGTCACCAGCAAATCTGCCACCAATGATTTCGACGACATTTTTGACCGGGCTTTAGATTTATACGAAAAAAATTTCTTAGGACGCGTCATTCGTCTCGTTGGAGTTTCCTTATCTTCCCTAATCGACCCAAAAGAAGAAACGGTGCAAATGTCATTTTGGAATTATAGTGACTATGAAAAAATGGACAAGACGAAACTCCTCATTAATGATTTCAACCGCCAATTAAAAGGGGATTTTCTTTTTTCGGCAAGAAAGGTCAAGAAAAATGGAACTCAAAAACGCTGAGGCACTATTCTTTCGCTATTTATTGACGGAAAAAGGCTTAGCGGAAAAAACAATAAAGAACTACGAGGACGATTTTAAGAAGTTCCATTCTTACACTGCTTTTTCTTCCAAAAAGGACACTTCTGATTTACTAGCTTCTGATTTAACCGATTTCATGTTGCTTCAAGAGCAAGATGGTTTAAGCATTCCAACAATCTTGCGCCGCTTCTCATCCACCCGTAGTTTCTACTACTTTTTAAATGAGGAAGGAATCGCTTCGATTGATCTTCCTCATATCGACACTCCTAAAAAACCCAAAAAAATTCCGCTTGTACTATTAGAAGAGCAAGTAGATGCTCTTTTAGAAGCGCCAGATTTAACGAAAGATTCAGGAATTCGCGACCGCGCCATGCTAGAAGTAATGTATGGCAGTGGGCTCCGCGTAAGCGAGCTAGTCTCTTTAAAACTAAAAAACATCAATTTCGTCAACGGCTTTTTTGAAATCATCGGTAAAGGTAACAAGCAAAGATTCGTCCCGATGAGTTCTTTCGCAAAAAAATATCTTCAGAAATATCTCGATGGTCCTAGAAAGCGATACGAGAAAAAGCCAACGCAATATGTTTTTTTAAATCGTAGTGGCCTTCCTTTAAGCCGCGTTTATTTCTTTAAGCAAGTCAAGAAATATGCCGTACAAGTCGGTATTGAAGAGCCGATATCTCCCCATACGTTACGGCACTGTTTTGCAACCCATCTATTAGAACGGGGCGCGGAGCTAAGAATGGTACAAGAAATGTTAGGCCATAGCAAAATCTCGACGACGGAAATTTATACCTCGGTTTCCGCTAGACGAATTATGAGTGCGTATGAACAATTCGCCAAACGCAAGTAGTATAATTTTGATTAGAAATTAAATATAAAGGAGAGAACATGGATTATCAAAAATTCAAAAGAATATTTCTCATCGTTGCCGATAGCGCAGGAATCGGGGAAGAACCAGATGCCGCGAAATTTGGCGATGTAGGAACAAATACATGGGTACACGCCGCTGAATCAGTAGGACGAATCCACGTTCCGAATATGGAAAAACTCGGAATTGGAGAATTGGCTTCCATTCCAGGCGTTAAACCAATTCATTCTCATTGTCATTCCTTTTCTTTAAGATTAAGAGAAGCAAGCAATGGGAAAGACACCATGACGGGCCACTGGGAGATGATGGGCGTTAAAACAACAAAGCCATTTAAGACATTTACAGAGCATGGTTTCCCTAAAGAGCTCATTGAGGAACTTGAAAAAAGAACCGGGCACAAGATTATCGGTAACTGTGCTGCAAGCGGAACCGAGATTCTTAAAGTTTTAGGCGAGGAACAAATGAAGGAAAATTCCCTCATTGTTTATACTTCTGCCGATAGCGTTCTTCAAATCGCCGCGCATGAACAAGTGACAGGGCTTAAAGAACTATATCGATGCTGCGAAATCGCTCGTGAATTATGCATGAAAGAAGAATGGAGAGTCGGTAGAGTGATTGCTCGTCCATATTTAGGCGATAACCCTTCTAATTTTAAGCGTACAAGTAATCGCCACGATTACGCCTTAAAACCTCCTTATGAAACGGATATGAACACGTTGATGGATCATGGCTTTATGACCTCTTGCATTGGCAAAATCAGCGACATTTTTGATGGGTATGGAGTCACTAAAACCGTACACACGATTTCAAATGAAGATGGGATGGACAAAACTATCGAACAAGTAAAGCATGGTAATTACACAGGCCTATGTTTTGTCAATTTGGTTGAATTCGATAGTGAATATGGGCATCGTCGCAATCCTGTTGGCTACGCTAGAGCGTTAGAAGCCTTCGATAAACGCGTTGGTGAGATGATTCAAGCAATGAACGACGATGATTTGCTATTGATCACGGCCGACCATGGAAATGATCCAACTCATACTGGAACCGATCACACAAGAGAAAAAGTTCCTCTTTTGATGTATAGCAAATCTATTAAAAACGGCAGCTATCTTGAGGAAAGAGATAACTTCGGTGACATTGGGGCTTCCATTTTAAGAAACTATAATTTGAAAAAACAAAATAATCTTATCGGTGAACCAATCGAAGAATTGTTCTTATAAAACGTTTTTAAAAGGTTCATAAGAAGATTTGGCGGTAGTGGAGAACTATCGCCTTTTTTTGTTTTATTTCCGAAACTAAACACAAATGATATTTCTTAAAGGAAGGAAATAAAACGCAAAATGAAATTGGGTTCAGCCAGAAACTCAAAAATTGGTTAGGTAGACAATAAGCCAGCGTCTAAAGGCGAGAGCAAGAAGCTTTCTATCTTTAATCGACTTTTTCACATTAGAAGATTAAATAATAGAAATAGGGTAAAAGAGAACCTTAAAAAGATAAACGCGGTCAAAAGGGGAAATAAGAAGCGCTTGCTTATAGAAACCGCTTCAAAAAGAATCGAGAAATCCTTGTTGTGACTCGGGCTCAAAGCTTCGTATAAAAGCTTTGAGATTGGATTGAAACAATACAAATAGGGGACTCTAAAATATCTCTCCGCCATAAAAGTAAAGTCCTGAAAATTTAGTTTGTTAGAGGGTGTTAAATAAATTTCATTTCTTTGACTCTTAGACAGGTCGATATAATTTTGACGAAAAAGCATGTGATAGAAAATCACAATATCTTTGTTTTAAAAGAAACACCTTTACTTAACGAAACGCTATTTATCGGTAAATAATTACCGTTTATTGAAACAAGCGATTTTTTGAAAAGTTCATTCAAACATTAAAAAGGAGGCAAATACAAAATTGCTTTAGGTAAGTAAGGAACATGAGTTTCTCTTCTAGTTTAAAAAGGAATGAATCAATCCCATTTCCGTTTTGATTCACGATGGTTTTTAATCACTTTTCGATTCAGGAAATAATCACCACATAAAAATAGGACGATTTTAGATACAAAATTAGAAGCAATTAATCTCTGAGTCTTGCGTCCTTTTGGAACAAAGCAAATCGCTTTTTATCCCTTATATTATATAAGGATAATGGGATTCTAATTTTTGGGTTTTATGACTAATCAAAAAGCGAATACTTTAAAAATAAGGATTGATATTTTCCTTTTTAAAAATGCGTAAAGGTCATTTAAAAAAATGAATATTCGGAAGAATTGTTAGTTCTGTATAAAGCCAAATGATTTTTTAAATAATTGCCCTTTAAATTTTATGAGAAATTCTTCAAGCAACTTGTTATGGGGTTATAAGCGAATTTCAATATCAACAAAAATCATATGGATTAAATAGAATCATGGAACAATCGATATGAAATCGATCGTTTGAATTGATTTCACAGCCAAAGGAATCCGATGGCGAAGCAAGAATAAACATAAATTATAGTATTCATTAGATTTCATTAATTTAAAAAATGCTAATTATCTTGTAACGATAGAATTGTCTAAAAAAATCTAATAGGCTTTCTAAAAATAAACATCAAAATAATCGAAAATCATAGAACTGAATGAGAAGAGAATGAGGGTTAATCAAAAATCGAAATATTACAAATGAGCAATAATTATAAAATCATTCATATAGTAGTTAATTAGTAGTTTTATACTTTTTGTGGATAACCTATAGTTATCCACATTGTGGTATTTTCTTCTCGAATGTATAACTGATTTTAAAAATAATGCATTATCGTATTTTTAATTCGTTTAGTTAACATAATGGTTATTATACGAAGTTGTTTTATTTTGATAGCAATACATAGCTTTTAGTAGTTTTTAATTTTTGCTTTTTTATTTATTTTATTTAGAAAATTGTAAGATGTTATTTCGTCACCGCTATTACTGATATTTAATTGTCTATCCGAATGTTAAACAAAGAAAAAACCATCCTAGAATTTCTGCTAAGATGGCTTCATTTTAAAATTATATTTAATTGTTAACTTATACTTATAAATAGAATTCTATTTCTTATTGGCAATCTTTTGAATGAGCCCAGGCAAATTAATTTCTTCTCTCACTGTCTTCAAAAACAAATGCACGATAACATCCCCACAGTCAAAAATCATCCATCCGGAATCGCCATTCCCATCCGTACGAATGAGTTCCCCTTTTGCTTTAATCGCAGCCTCTTCAATATAGTCTTTCATACTAAGAAGCTGTCTTTCGTTAATGACTGTTCCAATTAAATAATAATCCGTATATGAACTGATTCCTTTTAGATTGATTAGTTCAATTTCTTCGACCTTATGGTCGTCTAAAGTCTGCTTAATTTCTCGTACTAATTTTGGATACATAATTTATTCCTCCTTCAAATAATAATGGTAGCAATCTTTCGATAATTGATTGTCATCTTCGTTACCCATTTTTTCTTTTAAAAATATGCGATTTGCTTTTAGTGTTTTTAGAAAACCTTCATGATAGTTTTCTAGGCACGTCTTAACTAGCGATGAACTATCCCATCCTCTTAATGGATCAATCTTATCTGCACTATAAAGAACTTCCCCTATTGCTGACATATTGGCTTTGCCTGTGCAATGGTAACAAATCGCATCTAAGATTTCCTTATCTTTTATATGAAAATCGTTTTTCGCTAATAGAGAGCCAACAAATTGATGGTAAGACCAACTTGGGTAAGATAGATATCCCTTAAAATCGTTTTCCATCATCATTTTCGATGCATCGAAATCCACTCTTTTCCCAATATCGTGCAACAAACCGGCGATATAAAACCTTCCAGGATCTTTTAGCTGATTACTTTTTGCAATTCTATAGCTTAATAAAGCAACAGATTCACTATGCAATAGGCGATGAGAAGATAAATAAGGCTCCACTTTACTAACATAGAAAAGCTTTTTTTCATGGATATATTGAATAGTCGATAAAAATAAATCGATTTTTTGTAATAGGCGGTTTTCTATTTCCGTAGAAGAAGAGTTCTTGGAGTCAAAAGAAACAATCACTTTGCCTTTTAAAAGGCTATTTTGAAAAGAAGAAAGAAAATCCAGATTATTTTGATCCATTAAAACAAAATAATCATTCACTTTTTCTTCCATACTTACGAAGTTTTCGAAGGAAACATCGTTTAATGAATCGCTCAAAAGAAAAGAATCGTAATTAAACTCATTCACCGCTGCTTCTAATATTTTATAACGATCAAAAAAAGAAGCGTTCTGATCTTCTTTAATTGGTAAAAATATCACTTCAGCGTCATAACGAAGAGAAATCTCTTTCGCGAATTCAAGTTCATTAAGCGTAACGGGCGAAAAATGATTGGGGTAAAAAATTAAAGAACGATTCATCTTGGAAGGACGATTTGAGGATTTTTCTTATTGGCGCGATACAATAGAATCGTTTTGCCAGTTATTGCGACAAGCCCACAACGAGTTTTTTCCTCGATAAGATTAATGACATCATCAAGACTGTCTTCATTATTTTGTAGGACTTTGATTTTGACGAGTTCATGCGCTATTAAGGCACAATCAAGCGCATGAAGGAAAGAATCATCAACTTCGTTTTTCCCTAAATTCAAAGATGGCTTTAATTTAGCACCAAGCCCACGTAAATATGCTCTATTTTTTGCTAGGATTTCCATAGGACAATATTTTACTCCTACTTGTATAAACGGAAACACCTTTCGGAACGTAAATTCGGAAAATTTGGTGATTTCCTAAAAAAGAGAACCATCCTAGCCCTTGAATTCCAATCGAACGGTCGCCTTCTTCTTCAACTTCAATATCGAAAACATCTAAATCCTTTAGTTCCCGAACCACTAGACTCTTTGGATAGATTCCTCTTTTTGATAAATAGGAGGGGATTAATGATTCTATGTCTTGATAAAATCCGATTTTCTTTGTCGTTACATTTGGTGGGAAGAATAAATGAATCTCAGTTTCTTTATTTTTCGGCGCGCTGAATCGTTCAATAAAGCAAACACCGCCAATCGCGAAAATTTCTTTTGTTTTTAGGAAAGCTTTTTTCATTTTAATCGGATTAGAAAATAGAAGAGAATCAGATACTTCTTTTTCTAATTTGCTATCGATGGAATTACTGCTTACTAAAGGAGGCGTATCAAAAAGAGTCGAGGAATTATCGAGTGGTATTTGTAAAACCGGTAAGGAAGCGCCACGGCAGGCTTTCGTTTGAATGGAACGATTCGAACGATTATGAAAATGATAAAGATAGCTAGAAATGAACATTCTTTTCCCTGCGCCGCGCGAAGAAAGAATATAAACATCATGCCCTTCTCGTCGCTTTTCAATTTCTTTAGCAATGAAATCATTTTTCCCAAAAGAGACTAAAGAAGTCAAAATAACATCTTTCGCCTTAACAGGAAGAGAAGAAACGCGGAAACGATGGGCAACATATTCTTTCAAAAAGTCATCAGAGACATTTCTACCGAATAAGTCACGTTTGTTGGCGATGACAAGAATCGGATTATGCTTTATCGTTTCGTTAACCTCAGCAATAAAAGAAGATTCAAAGGAAAACAAATTCACGATATAAACAATCAGCGCGTCACTCGCCGCAGCGTCTTTCATCATGAGCAATAAATCGTTCCCGGCTTTTAATGAATGAGAGGAAGAACCAGCTTCCGAATAGCATTTGTCGCAGAATAAAACGTGATTTAAAGGCGATAACAAATAGTCTTCTTTACTAATATAACCTTCTTTAGAAGGATCTTCATTTTGCAAAATTGCTCCGCAATTGAAGCACCTTCTTACAACGTTTACTTTGCTCATAGGTGGATTTCCTCCCAATTATTAGCTAAATGCTTATCCCTTATTTTTTTACGAAATGCTTTTTCGATTTTGCGGTTAAAGAAAGTAAAAACGCTATCTTTTTTCGAAATAGGCTCCGTGAGAATCACATCGATTTTCGCACCATTAGCCGCTAAAACGTCAGTGAAAAGCTGATCACCAATAAGAATGACTTCCTTATTACTATAACCTTTTTTCTTTAACCATTTCTTTAATTTTATGGAAAAAGGCTTAAATAGACCACTTATAGCTTCAATGTCTAACGCTTTGCTATAACGAAAAACACGTTTACTTGTATTATTACTCGCAATATAGACTGTTAAACCAGCCTGTTTTAATTTCAAGATGAAAGACTTAGTTTGACTAGAAGGGTCTAAAGTATCAATTGGGTCCAAGGTATTATCTAAATCAAAAAGGATGATCTTCTTTCCTATGCCCTTATAAAAAGACGCCGGTATCTCGTACGCGTTTTTCGCTAAATAGGAAGGAAGTAAACGTTGAATCATCATTCATCCTCATCATCAAGGGGATTAATTCGTACTGGATTATCGTCATTATCGCTTGAATCGCTAGCGTTGTCCACTGGGGTAACAATAACATCATTTGAATCGTCATCGTCTGCAAATTCGTTCCCGCCATCATTGAACAAAGAGATTTGCTCAAAGGAGTCTTTGCTCGATATGGAAGGTTCTTGAATATCTTCTAAAGAGCGATTAACGATTGACGGCTCATAGCTAACGGTATTTTCATCAATACGGTCATAATCTTCTTTTTCGACAAGTACAATTTTATCTTTGCTTGGGAAATTCTCAGGACGTTTGGCGTATTTATCAGCTGGTGTGAGGTAGAAATCCGTAAAAGTCGCTTTATATTCTTCGCCATTCCCTAAAATCGTATTGATAACGAATGGGGCTTCTAAATCTTCCGCTTTCTTCGCATAAATTAAGGTATGAGGTTCACTCTTAAAGGAATTGAATAAAACAGTCGATTTCTTTAAGCGAGATGTAATTTCAATCTTAGAAGCATCAACGACGCGCGTATGGCCTCTATCGGTTAGTAAAAGGACCTTTTCTTTCTCGTTCGGTGCAAAGGATAGAAGCGCTGCAGCATCTGCGCCACGGAAATTACCGGCCTTGATGCCACCGCTTCTAGGATTAGTAAGAGGAATTTCGTTTTCATTATAAACAACGCCTAAGCCGTTATTCCCCATTACAAGTAACGAGCTATTCCCACTAGAAATAGAAACGTCAACTAATTCGTCAGTTATGCCAGAAAGCTTAATTGCGGATACAGGTTTACTATTACGAGCGACTGGGAAAGCGGATAGCTTAATGCGTTTGATTTGGGCGCGCTTCGTAAGTAAAACAACATTAAGATCGTCTCTAAATGAGCGTATAGCAAAGCAGCGAACCACTTTTTCATCTGGCGACAAAGAAACAATCGCGTTCATATGCCCACCGATATCATTCCATTTTGCTTCCTTCACTTCGTTAACGGGAATATAGACGTAATTTCCCTTATTAGTGAAGCCAAACAGGTAATCCGTTGTTTTGACTAATCCGTTATAAATCAAAACGTCGCCCGGTTTTTTGCCAGGTTTAGCGCCATTATTGCCGCCTGACCCAACAAAACTCTTCACGGAGCTACGCTTTAAATAGCCATCGTGTGACACGACTAGATGCGTATCCTCTTCCGCGATTAGGTCACGTTTATCGACGTTCAAATCAATCGCATCTCCATTTTGGATGGATGTTCTTCTTTCGTCGCCATACTTTTTAGATATTTCTTTGAGGTTATTCACGATAACATCAAGAATCTTCGCGTGATCAGAGAGAAGATCTTTCAAATAAGCGATATCCTTATTTAGACTATCTCGTTCATTTTCTAAAGTTACGATATCCGTATGAGAAAGTTTATATAATGGCATCATGACAATCGCTTCGGCTTGTGGCTCAGAGAAGCCAAATGCCTCGCTTAAGTTTTTCTTACTATCGGCTTTGTCTTTACTCTTGCGAATAATCATAACGACTTGGTCGAGGACAGAAACGGCTTTAATAAGCCCCTCTACAATCGCTAAGCGATTTTCTTCTTTCGTTAAAAGGAATCGACTTCTTCTAGTGACAACATCACTTTGATGGGCAATATAGCAATCACAATAGGATAGAAGTGTCATAGTTTTTGGGCGCTGATCAACGATCGCAACCATATTCGCACTATATCCGCAGCGCAAATCGGTTTTGTTCATGAGATATTTAAGAAGCGCTTCAGGTTTGGCGTTATCTTTTAAGTCGATAGCGATTCGTAAACCCGTTTTATCGGTTTCATCGCGAACTTCGTCAATCCCTGCCACAACTTTATCATGACGTAGCTTATCGATTTGGAAAACGAGTTTGCTTTTAATCACGCCATAAGGAATTTCAGTGATGATAATTTGCTTTTCGCCTTCTTTATCGATAATTTCCGTTTTGGAAGCAATATCGATATGCCCTCTACCCGTAAGATAAATGGACTTGAGCCCTTCTCCTTCATAAACGATTCCACCAGTTGGGAAATCAGGTCCAGGAACATAGGCAAGGAGATTTTCCGTTGTGCATTTTGGATGGCGGATACGATAAATAATCGCATTATTGATTTCTTTAAGATTGTGAGGCGGGATTTCCGTTGCGATGCCGACAGCGATTCCCGTTGAGCCATTCGCAAAAAGATTAGGGAAATAGCTAGGAAGAACGGTTGGCTCTTTACTAGAATCGTCATAAGTAAGCTCCATATCGACCGTTTCCATATCCAAATCACGAACGAGTTCGTTCGAGATAGCACTTAATCTCGCTTCGGTATAACGAGGGGCAGCTGGCTCATCACCATCCATCGAACCGTTATTTCCTTGGAAATCGACAAGCGGGTAGCGTAAACGCCAATTCTGCGAAAGATGGGCCAAAGCATCATAAATAGAAGCGTCGCCATGAGGATGATACTTACCCATAACGTCACCGACGATATGCGCACTCTTTTTCGTTGGCTTATCGATGGTATTACCCGTGATGGCCATATCGAAAATGATACGGCGCTGAACGGGTTTTAAACCGTCACGCGCATCAGGAATCGCTCTTTCTTGGATAACGTCTTTGGCATAAATTCCAAAGCGTTCCCCCATAAGCTCATCTAAAGCGGTATTGTTAATATTCTCGATAATCGGGGCCTCAACAACTTTCTTTTTTGCCATAAATTATTTAGCCCCTTTCTGCTTTTCTACTTCCTTCATAAAAGAGTCTTCTTCATTGAAGGTGATGTTTTCATTGATCCAATCGCGACGTAAGGCAGCGTCCTTGCCCATCAGAATCGAAATTCGCTTTTCTACGACCAGGGGATCTAAAACGTCTACGCGTAAAAGCAATCTCGTTTTTTTATTCATCGTAGTCGAGGCAAGTTGATCAGCGTTCATTTCACCTAATCCTTTGTAGCGGTTAATCCCATATCCTGCTCCGATTTTGGCTTTCGCTTCGTCTAATTTGCTGTCGTCCCAAACGTAAATGAATTTGCTTGGATCGCTTTTTTTATAAACGCGATATAACGGCGGACAAGCAATATAAACCATGCCATTATCGATAAGAGGTTTCATGTAATTGTAGAAGAAAGTGAGCAAAAGAATTTGAATGTGCGCACCGTCGACATCAGCATCGGTCATGATAATGATCTTGCCATAATGAGAATCTTTCACATCGAAGTCTTGGCCTACGCCTGCCCCAATCGTTTGGATTAATGTTGAAAATTCTTCGTTTTGAAGCATGCGTTCCATCGTGACGGAATCGGTATTCAGCGGTTTTCCGCGTAAAGGCAAAATCGCTTGGTGAATGCGGTCGCGGCCGTTTTTGGCACTGCCACCTGCCGAATTACCCTCGACGATAAATAGCTCATTTTGAGCATAATCCTTGGATTGGGCTTGGGCCAATTTATCGCTAATGATAAAATCTTGCGATTTCTTTTTGCTATTATTTCCTCTTACAGCCTCTCTAGCTTTTCTAGCGGCCTCTCTAGCTTCTTTAGCAGCTTGACACTTCTTAATGAGATTAATCGCGAACTGCTTATGCTCCGTGATGTAATAGGTGAACTGTTCATAAGTAAAGCTATTCACGGCTTGAAAAGCCCCTGGGGTTCCAAGTTTTCCTTTGGTTTGTCCTTCAAATTCAATCTTATCCGCAGTGATTTTGACCGAAACGACATAGGTAAGGCCTTCTCTAAGGTCATTCCCATCGATGCGGTCTTTCTCCTTGATAACGCCATTGGAGATCGCCCAATCGTTAATCGCTTTGGTTAAGCCACTTTTAAAGCCGTCTTCGTGAGTACCTCCGCCAGCTGTCCTAACTCCGTTAGCGTAGCTTAAAGGATGTTCGCTATAGTCGCTTTGGCACCATTGAAGCGCAATCTCAATCTTGATTGGAGAAGTTTTATCTTCAAAATCGATAATTTCACCGATTGGAGTTTTGTTCGAGGTGAGGTTCTCGACATATTCCCTTAAACCATGTTCATAATAGAACTCATGCGATAAATTCGAACGTTCATCTTTCAAAATAAAATGAACTTTTTTGCACAAGAAAGCTTCTTCTTGAAGATGATTATAGATGGTATCCCATTTGAATTCGGTTGTAGAAAAGATTCGACTATCCGGTTTAAAACGAATGGATGATCCATGCTTTTTGGTATCTCCGATTCTTTCAAGAGGTGTCTCGAGTTTTCCGCCATCATGGAAGCGGATATGATAAATTCCACCTTGTCGATAAACCGTAATATCTAGCCATTCGGATAAAGCGTTTGTAACCGTTGCCCCTACGCCGTGTAGCCCAGCGCTCGTTTTGTAGGACTTGCTATCGAATTTTCCACCACTATGAAGGGTAGTAAAAATAAGCTGAACCGCGGGCATATGTGCTTTTTCGTGCATATCCACCGGAAGCCCACGCCCTTCATCATCAACTTGCACGGAACCATCTTTATGAATTGTCACAGTGATTTTGTCACCAAAGCCATTCGCCGCTTCATCAACTGCGTTATCGACAATTTCCCAAATAAGATGATGTAAACCGGTTGTATTGGTTGAACCAATATACATGCCAGGTCTTTTCCTAACGCCTTCTAATTCGCTAAGAAGTTCAATATTTTTAGCGGTATAGTCTTTTTCTGCTTTCTCAAAATCAGCCATGATGATGTTTCCTAACAAAAATAAATCGACGATATTATAAGCATTTTTTTAAAATTTGCACACCCTATTAATGTATTAATAGTCTTGATACATCCTTGTGATTTTGTTTAGAACTAGAATTGCGTTATTGAGGCACTATGAGCATAATTTATGGGCAAATAAGGTGAGGAGAAAACGATGAGTGTTTGGGTTAATATCGGTTTGGCAATAGGGTTCTTGATTTTTGGATATCTAATCGGTTCAATTCCGACCGGTGTAATAATTGGCAAGCTTTTCTTCCATAAAGATCCTCGTTCTTATGGGTCACACGGATCAGGTGGAACGAATTCTTCGCGTGTCTTAGGCAAAAAAGTCGGAGTAATCGTGATTACCTTGGATGTTACAAAAACGGTGATAACGTTTTGGGTTTGCTGGGCGATTCTTACTTTCTCAGGAATTCAAGCCACTACTGACCTTTGGAATAATGGAACGTTATACCTCTGGTTAAGTGTATTAGGCTGCGCGATTGGGCATTGCTATCCCCTATATATCGGTTTTAAAGGCGGAAAAGCCGTCGCATGCTTTATGGGTGCAACAGGAGGCGGAAGTTGGCTCATGTTTGCCCTTGACTTTATTGTCTTTTTCTCGGTCTACAAAATCGGCAAAAAGAAAAATGTCGTCTCTTTTGCTAGCATCATTTCTTCTTCCATTTTGCTCGCCATAGTTTGGATAGCCGCCATTTTAAATCTATGTGGAATACCAACAAACATCCTAATGTGGGATTTTGGCATTACGGGTACCCTATGGTTAGGCTGGGAAGCAGCATTAGTGACGACACTTATTTATGTTTTGCTTGTTTGGCGACATCATGAAAACATCATTAGACTCAAAAATGGAACCGAGCAAAAATACAATCTATTTGGTAAGTAATTAGTATTTTTTTAGTAGGAATTTGCTATTTATTAATCATGCTTTTACCTCGATGGTTACTTAATTTATTTATAATCTAATCAAAAAAACATTTTCATTTTAGATAGTTGATATTTTTTTGATAGATTCTTAGTCTCTTCTCTTATCAAATAAATTAGGTATATTCATTCTTCCGCTAAATCAAAAATCCACCATTTCTATTTTCTACAGAATTTAAAACTAGTCTAGGCCATGCCCGTTTGATTTATTATTTGCTTAAAGCGATAAAACTAAAAAAGCGACCATTTCAGGTCGCTCAGTCGTTAAGATATTTTGCTTATTGGTTATCCATATTTTTGCGAACGGAATTCATCACGGCACGAATTTGTGCTTCCGATGGCTTGCGTCCCATTTGCATATACATGGCACGAATCATGTTCTCGTTAATAGGTGGGTTCTTTTTCATTTGACTCTTGATAAGAGCGCGTGCTCCGAAGAAGCCGCCAATTAATCCGATAATTAGCGCAACGATGACTAGGGCAAACCAGCTACCACTCCATTCCATCCTTATGCTCTCCCGTCATATTTTCCCGTGGTGGTGTCAACGGAAATCTTGTCACCAGGATTGATGAATAATGGAACGCGGATCTTCATGCCAGTTTCTAGCACTGCATCTTTGGAACCGCCATTCGTAATGGTGTCGCCACGAACTCCTGGCTCGCAATCAGTAACGGTAATTGCAACTTTAGCAGGAAGTTGGATTCCAAGAATTTCTTCATCAAAGCTAATCATGATTACATCGAGATTTGGAACGAGGTATTGCGCTTGACTTTCAAGACTTTGGTGTCCGATTTCAACTTGGTCATAAGTCTTTGGATCCATGAAGACATAAGTCGTTCCAGAGTCATAAAGATACTGCATGTTTCTTTTATCCAAACGGGCTTCTTCAACATCGTAGCCGCTATTTCTGGCTAATTCGGTAATCGCGCCAGTGCGGACATTTTGGACTTTGATTTTGGCGACCATCTTTCTCATCGCAGTCTTATTAAGAAGGATGTCGATGACTCGATATAAGACCTTTTCATCGATAAAGTAATTGCCAGGACGTAATTCAGTAACATTCATAATAATTCTCCTTGAATTTTAACGTTCATATTGTACTCCCCATTAGGCAAAGAGGGTACTTTTTTCGCTTTTACAAAAAGGAAAAACCCGGATTAAATCTTAGTTCATTTCCTAAGGTAGTTGATTCGCCATGCCCTGGATAAATTTTCGTTTCTTTTGGCAAGGTAACTAGCTTACGAAGTGAATCCTCAATCTTTAATGGATTGCCACCGGGAAAATCGGTTCTTCCATAGCTCAAATGAAACAAAGTATCGCCACTAAGCAAAGCGTTATCTTGCTTTAAGTAATAGCAAACGCTTCCTTCCGTATGAAAAGGCGTTGCAATCACCTTTATTTCTATCGAACCAAATTTTAAAGTTTCCCCTCCATAGAGAGGAACTATTCTGATACTATCGATAGACAAAGAGGGATAAAGATTGTATTTACTATCACTAAGACATCTTTCATCCTCTATTCCAACATAAACAGGAGCATCATGTTTTAAGTTTAATAAACCAAGAATATGGTCATAATGGCCATGCGTTAATAAAATAGCCGAAAGGTTTTTAAAATGATTATCGATAAAGCGATCGAGACGACCATTTGAATTATCGCCAGGATCAACCAAAATACAGTCTTCACCATAATTCCCGATAAAATAGGAATTACAAAGGCTTGGATTTCCAGATATTTTTGTAATCATAGTCAAAAAAAGGCCCGCATAGGGGCCAATCCTTATTTCGCTTCTTTGTGGAGAGTCTCTTTTTTGCAGCGCGAGCAATACTTCTTGATTTCCATCTTGTTTGGATGAGTTTTCTTGTTACGCGTGGTGATGTAATTGTGTTCACCGCACTCACTGCATTTAAGGATTACTTGATCACGTTTACTTGCCATATCGATTCACTCTTCTTTCTTTTCGCGAGCGTAATATTAGCATACTAAAACATGTAAATCTATAGTTTTTCATGGTCTTTCATCGCTTTTCTTTCGCGTTTTGTTCTTTAATTGGCTTATACTTTTCTTACACGAAAAAATTTTAATATGTATCAAAGAGAAAATACTAGGCAAGTCCATATCGGAAATCTTAAATTAGGTGGCCAAAATCATGTCGTCATCCAATCGATGACAAACATTAAAACGAGTCGCGTTGAGGAAGTCTCAAAGCAAATCAACCGCTGCGCAGAATTAGGCGCAGAGCTAATGAGGGTCTCTGTTCTTGATGAGGAGGATGCCAGAGCAATTAGGGAGATCCGCAAAAGAATCGTAATCCCTTTAGTCGCGGATATTCATATTGATTACCATCTAGCGTTAGAAGCCATCAAATCCGGCGTAGAAGCGATTCGCATTAATCCGGGAAATATCGGAAACGAAGAGAAAGTTAAAGCCGTAATCAATGCTTGCAAAGAAAAAAACATCCCCATTCGAATTGGGGTAAACTCTGGTTCGCTCGATCATTCCATTTATGATGGGAACGAAAGCATCCGGGCTGAATA
This sequence comes from Caryophanales bacterium UBA6865, assembly GCA_002449265.1. Taxonomy (GTDB): domain Bacteria; phylum Bacillota_I; class Bacilli_A; order RFN20; family CAG-826; genus UBA4951. The sequence continues at coordinate 52,038 of DKCV01000029.1, forward strand.
TTTATTCGAAAGTGCAAAAAAGCACGTTGAGATTTGTGAAAGATTAGGTTTTCAAGATATCGTGATAAGCTTAAAAGGCTCAAATTTATTAGAAACGATTAAAGCATATCAACTCGCAAGCGAATATTTCCCCTACTCTCTTCACCTAGGTATAACGGAAGCCGGGCCAAAAGATATCGGTTTGATTCGGAGCGCCGCTGGTTTATCGCCATTATTATTAAGCGGTATCGGGGACACAATTCGAATTTCATTAAGCGATGAGCCAGAGGAAGAAGTCAAGGCGGCTTCTCGCCTTTTGCATGATTTAGGATTGAAAAAGAATTACCCAACATTTATTTCGTGCCCCACTTGCGGAAGAACCGAAGTTAATCTCATCCCTTTAGCGAAGAAAGTACAATCCTATTTAGAAGAGCATCATATCAATAAAACTGTGGCGATTATGGGGTGCATCGTAAACGGCCCTGGTGAAGCAAAACACGCCGATTTAGGCGCCGCGGGTGGAAATGGATGCTGGGCAATTTTTAAAAAAGGAAAAGTCCTAAGAACCGTAAGCGACAACGTTATTTTTGAAGAACTAAAAAAGGAAATCGAGCGCCTAGACTAGCTTTATTCTAAGTGTTCTCTCCAATTGGGAACAAAACGATTGTCACGAAGCATCGCTATTTCTTCTTTATAAGGATAAATCGTCTTTTTCCCTTCGCTTATCGTTGGGGTTTCTAATATTTTTGGTAGGTCAATTAAGCGTGGATTCTTCACCCAATTTTCTAAAGTCTTGAAACCGATTGTGCCATAGCCAATATTATCATGACGGTCTTTATGAGAACCACGTTCGTTTTTGGAATCATTAAGGTGAATCACTTTTAAGGCGGATAGTCCGATAATGTGATCAAATTCATCAAGTGTACCGTCTACATCGTTCACATCATAGCCAGCATCATTAATATGACAAGTATCTAGACATACTCCGATTCTATCTTTTCTTTTTACTCCATCGATTATCGCTTTGATTTCTTCAAAGCTAGAACCAATCTCGCTTCCTTTTCCGGCCATAGTTTCTAGACAAATTGTCACATCAGTATCATCTACATCAAAAACCTCGTTCAAACCGTCGATCACATAACGAATCCCTTTTTCTTTTGCTTCACCCACGCTACTTCCGGGATGAAGGACAAGATTCTTCAAAGAAAAATCATGGACGCGTTTTAGCTCATCGATCAAAAAGGATTTCGCTAAAGATCTAGTCTCTTCTTTTAAAGGATTCGCTAGATTAATGATGTAGGGCGCATGGACAATGATTTTGCTCTCATTAATGCCCATTTGTCTTAAGAAAGCACGTCCTTCTTCAATCCGAAGGGAGGAAGTAGGAAGACGCCGAGTGTTTTGAGGGGCTCCTGTATAAAACATAAAGGTGTTTTCGCCCCAAGCGTAGGCTTGTTTCACCGTCCCTAAATAAAATTCAGGGGCGCTTAAAGAAAGATGGCTTCCTAAATAGATGGTATCCATTATGATTCGTTGTCCTTTCTAGCTTCTGAACGGAATTTTTTCTCGAGTTCCTTACGAACGCTTTTTTGAATTGCTTTACGGCGATATTTACGTTTGACTTTTTCAATCGCTAGTTTCTCTTTCTTTTTATAGCCAGGCTTAACGATTTTGCCACGATGTCTAGCTTTTGCGATTTTGATTTCTTTTTGTTCTTCTTCGTTTTGGAAGGCTTTTTTCTTACGCAGCTTCTCTTTGGGGAGTAATCCAACTGGATCTTTTTTTAGTTCTTCGTTTCGCAAAGAATAAAAGTCAAATTTGACGCCTGTACCGATTAAGGCAAGAGGGAGTTTATTACTATCATCATCGTAAAAAACCCAAGAATCCCCTTCTTTTCCAAATCGTCCTGTTCTACCAGCCCGATGATGATAGAACTCTAAATCATTTGGCAAATCGACGGAAATAACATCGCTTACATCCGGAATATCCATTCCGCGGCTTAATAAGTCGCTAGAAACAATGATGGGGGCTTTATTTTCTCGAATCGCCCGCAAAGCTTTCTTGCGGTTTCTTTCATCTAAATCGCCAGAAAAATAAATCGTATCGAATCCTTCTCCAACTAAAAAACGGTTGATCTGCCCTACTTTTTCTTTGGTGCTTGCAAAAACAATGCACAAATAAGGACGGCGGATTTTTAAAAAAGAAAGAAGCGCATCGGTCAGTGGCCGATGTTTAATGTCAACTAAATGGTGACGGACGCTACTTGCAGTATTAACTTCTTCGTTTTCGTATTCAAAATCGCTTTTCACAAATCGATTTAGCTCATCTTTTAGGTTTTGCTTTAACGTTGCAGAGAAAACAAGAATTTGGGGTTCCCCAAGAATGGAAAACAAAGAGGCAATATCTTCAAAATAGCCTAAATCTAGAAGCATATCCGCTTCATCCAAGACAACAGTCCTCACATTATTTAAGGAAAGTAGATGCTGCTCTACTAAAATATCGTGGAGACGGCCTGGTGTTCCAATGACAATTTGGGGAGCAACGCTTAATCCTTCAACATTCTGGTTGACTTCGCTTTCGCTTGTGAACAAACGAACTTTTAATTTAGGGTAAAAACGAATAAAGGCGCGGGCAAATTCATACGTTTGGCGAGCTAATTCCCTTGTAGGACAAATGATAATGTCTTGAACTCGCTCTAAATTCATATCTAGTTTGGCGAGAATGGGTATTAAATAAGCATGCGTTTTCCCGCTTCCTGTCGCACTTTGGGCAAGGAGAGATTTCCCTCTAAGCGCTCTAGGAATAACAACGCTTTGAACTTTCGAGGGTTCTTTATAACCGAGTTTTTCTAGCGCGTTAATGAGACTTGACGATAAATTGAATGCTTTAAAAGATGCCATAACGCATAAAATTATAGTGTTTTTTCTCGGTCCTTTCTAGCCTTATGGACTATAATACGAGTATGAAAATTTTTACGTTAGAACCCCATTCGTATTGTGAAGGTGTCACAAAAGCCTTTTTGCTCGCAAAAAAAGCAAAGAAAGAACACCCTAACCAAAAAATATATCTTCTTGGATCGCTCGTACATAACGAAGATGCCGTAAACGAACTCACGAAAGATGGTTTTATCTTAATCGACGAAAGAAAAGAAGATTTCCGTTCTTCTTTGAACGAGATTCCAGTTGGTTCAATCGTCATATTTTCCGCGCATGGTCACCCCGAAGATTACAATGAGATTGCTAAAAATAAACAGCTTCTCGTTTACGATGCGACATGCGAGAAAGTGAAAAAGAACCTAGAAGCAATCGCTTATTTTGTTCACGCGGGTCGCGAAGTGATTTTTTTAGGTGAGAAAAATCATTTAGAAGCAGTTGCTGCTTTATCCTATGGCGAAAAAGTTCATTTTTTAGACGCGAAAAGATTGTCGGAATTTGATTTCTCCCTTGTGAAAGATAAGGCTCCAGCTTTTCTCACCCAAACAACCATGAGCGAGGATGATGTCCGTGAAGCTGGAAAATTTATTCTTGAAAAGATTCCTGCCGCTTTCGTTATGGATGGCCGCTGCGAAAGCACAAAAAAACGCCAATTTAATTTTTATTTGGCGCCGAGAGAAGCCGATATCATTATTGTTTTAGGTTCCTTAACAAGCAATAACACCATGAAGCTTGTCTCTATTGCAAAAGAATCTCATCCTGACGCTAGGGTTTTCCGTGCGCGGAACTTAGATGAACTCCAAAAATTCAATTTGTCCCCTTATCATTACGCGATTCTTGCTAGCGGAGCCTCAACATCCCCTTCCGTTTATAATGCATGCTTAGAATACTTAAAAAGCCTTTAATTAAAGAACGTTATGTTTGATGAGGTTGATTTCTTTTTCTAATTCTTCTTTTACGGAAAAAGATAAATTCTGTTGCATCAAAATCGCTTCTTTTGTTTTTAATAATGAAAGAAAATAAGTCCGCCAAGCCTTACTTTTACGAGTAATTTCAATTGGTCCGAAATAGCATTCGAGCGGAGAATACCCTATAGGATGATGAATGTTTTTAAACCGATAAACGCAATAAGGTTTCTCTTTATCATAGAAAAAAGAATCCTCAATCGCTAAAAAACCAATATCGCCGAGTTTTTCTAAAAGAAAGGGATATTCGCGATGCGCATCAATCACTAGATAGGAAACATTAACGAGTTTTTCGGGGTGAGAAAGAAGAATAGAAGAAATAAGCTCTCCCCCCATTCCAGCGAGAATCACTTCGTTCACATCGTTTGGAATAGGAGCAATTCCATACCCTAAAGAACAAAGAATTTCCTTTTCGAATCCAGCTTCTTTAATTGCACTTTGCATGCGCTTATAAGGACCGATTTTATTTTCGACAGCGAATGCGTGCTTCACAATACCTCGCGAAATAAGCTCAATCGGAACTAAGGCGTGATCGCTACCGATATCGGCAGGATATGAATCTTTGCCCACAAAACTAATAATCGTCTCTAAACGCCTAGAAAGCTTACTTGTCATTATCGAATAGCCTCTTTCATCTTCCGTAAGGCACGTTCCTTGATTTGACGGATTCTTTCGCGAGAGACATGGTAATCTTTAGCGATTGTTTCTCCATCCTCTTTTTTCTTCCCAGAAATGCCGTAGATGCGGGTGATAATATCTTTTTCTTGCGCGTTCAATGCATTTAGTCCTTCAGCGATTTGGCGCATATTGTCTTCCAAATCAAGTGACTTAGTGATATCTGGCTCACTTTCTTCATCCGCTTCAAAATCGGATAGTTCCCCATCTTCATCATCACCAACTTTTTCATTTAAAGAAACGATAGGCATTTTGTAAAAGGAATCTAATTCTTTAATCATCTCGCTTGTCCATTCTGGATAGGCGGCGATGAGCTCTTCGTCTGTTGGTTCTCTTGATAAAGCGATAGCGAGTTCCGCGCGGTTCTTTTTTAATCGGGCAATATCTTGAGCTTTATGATTTGGAATGTGGATCGAATTTTTAGAATCGTTAATCCCACGATTGATACTTTGCTTGATCCACCAAGTCGCATAGGTAGAGAACTTAAAGCCTTTCGTGTAATCGAATTTATCAACGGCGCGAATCAATCCTTCGTTCCCGTTTTGAATCAAATCACCAAACGGAACATCACTTCGGTTATAGTGAGAAGCGATACTTACCACGAGACGAAGATTGGAAGTGATTAATTTTTCTCGCGCTTTTTTGCCTTCACTCACAAGATTTTTTAGTTCTTTTTCATCGCTTTTATCGCTAAGCAAAGCAACTTCCGCTTTTTTGCCAAGTTCCATCGCTTTCCCTAACGTTATTTCTTCTTCCTTGCTCAAAATCGGGTATTTGCCCATTTCAGAAAGATAAAGGGCCACAGAATCGCTACTCGAAGTAACATTACTAGAAAGAATCGGTTCATCAACTAGTTTGATTCCTTTCTCATCTAGGTAATCAACTAACGAATCGTATTCATCTTCACTTAGCGAAAGCTCATCAGAAAGGTCCAAAAGAAGATTACAAGAAAGAAAGCCTTTCTTCTTATAAAGAATTAAGGCTTCTTCCTTTGCTTTTTCGAGTGGTTTCTTCGCTTGCTCCATAATTTATTTTTTCGAGGTGTCAGGTCCGTTCATGGTAAAGGTATCGCGGTAATCACCTAATTTCTTGGCTCTAGTTGGATGGCGGAGTTTACGAATCGCCTTCGCTTCGATTTGACGAATTCTTTCTCTTGTTACGCCGAATTCTTTTCCAACTTCTTCTAACGTTCTTGGACGGTTATCGTCTAACCCGTATCGGAGACGTAAGACTTTCTCTTCACGGTCAGTGAGATCCTTCATGATTTCATAAAGTTCGTCTTTTAATAAAGACTTAGTCGTATATTCTTCAGGAGATTGTGCTTCTTTGTCTTCAATAAAATCGCCTAAGTGGCTATCGTCTTCTTCACCGATTGGTGTTTCTAAAGAGACAGGTTCCATCGCGATGCGCTGAATTTCGCGGATTCTTTCTGGAGAAAGGGCACCATCCATTTTGGCGCTGATTTCTTCCGCAGTTGGGTCACGTCCTAATTCTTGGACAAGTTGGCGTTGAACGCGGGTCATTTTATTGATCGTTTCCACCATATGAACAGGAATACGGATGGTTCTAGCTTGGTCAGCGATTGCACGAGTAATTGCTTGACGAATCCACCAAGTCGCATAGGTAGAGAACTTAAAACCTTTTGTGTAATCGAATTTTTCAACGGCTTTAATTAAGCCCATATTTCCTTCTTGAATCAAATCAAGGAAGTGCATCCCACGTCCGACATAGTGTTTCGCAATTGAAATAACGAGTCGCAAGTTCGCCGTAATCAGTTTGTTTTTGGCGTTTTGCCCATCTTCAACGGTGCATTTCGTTAAGAAGATTTCCTTGGTAGGATAATTAAAACGAATTGCTTTGTACCAAGCGTCAAAAGTATCGCTTCCACCATTCTTGGCGTATTCATCGTAGAATTCATGAAGTTTTTCCATGGCTTCATCACCGCTAGCGATTTGTTTTGCTAATTCGGTTTCCTCTTTGGCATTTAATAGATTGACCTTTCCAATCTCTTTTAAATACATCTTAACGGAGTCATTGACTTTAACTTCGCCGGATTGAAGCTTGCTAAAATCATCGATGGCTTCGACTTCGTCTTTTTCTGCGCTTTCGTCACTAAGCTCTTCATCGGCTTCCATTTCTTGATTTTGTTTTTCTAAATCAATTTCGCCGACATCGGCATCGTCTAAAGAGGTTTCTTCTTCATCACCGACGATTTTAATGCCGCTATTTTGGAAAAAATCGATTAATCCTTCATAATCGTCTTCGCTTAAATCGTATTTGCTGGTAAGGTCCATGATTTCGCCTTGGTCGAGAGACCCTTTTTCCTTGCCGCGTTTAAGCAAGTCTTTCTTTAAATCTGCGATGATTTTGTTTTCTTCGTTTTCTTCATCGTCAATCAAGAATTCTTCATCTTCCATTTCGATTTCTTCATTTTCGGAAATCTTTTTCGCTTTCTTTGCCATAATTTGTCTCCTCTATTCTATTTACAATCATTTTGTGGAAGGGAACGCTTTTCCAAGTTCCTCAGCCATTCTTTTGATTAGTTCAATTTTTTCGTTATCGCCACTAGCCTCCTGATAGTCACTTTGAATCTTACGCTTTTCTCGGAAAGCCTTTCTTTCTTCGGAGATTACCTTGCTAATCGTTTCATACGTTTCGCGGTTCGGGGGCGGATAAACCGTTTCCCCGCTTAAGGAAATCAATGTATCGCGTAATTCGTTCGCATTTTCAAAACCTTTGCCATCAATTTTGCTAATAAAGGAAGCGATAGAAGATGATTCGCTAGGAGTGTCGATAACAATATCGGCGATTTTGTTTAAAATAGGATCGTAGAAATTGTCGATATTCTTCTCAAAATAGGTTACCGCATCCTTATAGTAAAGCATGTAATAAAGCATCTCTCGTTCGGCATTAAATAGCCTTTGATAGGATTTTCGACTTGACTCCTCTTTATAAAAAGTCGGGGTTTTTACTTCATATGCGCTAGATTCGTCATCACTGCTCATTTGATTTTGGTTTTTGATGACTTCCCGAAGCTGAATTCGAATCGTTTCAGGCAAATATCCCGTTGCCTTAGCAAGCTTATTGATGTAATTTTCGCGGTCAACTCCAGCTTGGACGCTAGAAAGGAAGGGCAGGAAATGAAAAAGGGCTTTGCGTTTTTCTTCTGGCGTAGATAAAGAACGGACGTTTAGATAATAGTTCAATTGGAAATCGAAGGGATCGCTTAAAGAATTCATCGCCTTTTTTAGGGCTTCAGGTCCATCACTTTGGAAGATATCATCTGGATCTCTTTTATCAAGAGGATTAAGGACTAAGCGGAACGGAATACCGGATTTTTGAAGCGGAGCGATGGCTTTCATCATTCCGATTTGCCCTGGATCATCGCCATCTAAGCAAAGTCGAATTTCACAATTCAATTTTCTAAGCAACGAGATTTGCTCTTTCGTTAAGTTCGTGCCCATAAGAGCGACAGCGCTAGGCATATCCGCCTTTCCTAAAGCAATCGTATCCATAAAGCCTTCCAATACGTAGACATATCCGTCATGATGGGCATATTTTCTAGCATTATGATAGTTATACAAAAGCTGCCCCTTATGGAAAATCTTCGTTTCAGGGCTATTGATATATTTCGCGGTGTCCTCTTCTTTTAAACGTCTAGCCGAAAATCCGACAACTTGTCCAAAAGGATCAAAAAGCGGAAAGATTAATCTTCCAGCATTAGAATCGCTAGTCCCTTGAGCACGGGCTAAAGCAATCCCGATATCCTCAATAGATTTTAAAGAGTGCCCTTTCGCTTGAAGGTATTGAATCGTCTTCTTCCCATCCATTGGAGAATATCCAAGACGATACTTTTCAACATCTTCTTGCGTGATTCCACGTTCTTTCAAATAGTTTCTAGCAGTCTCAGCTTCGCCAATGGAAAGAGAATATTCATAATAACTTTGAAGGTCATTAATGCAGGAATACAAAGTCTCTAAAGAAGGGTCAACACGTTTTTGGAAAGTCGGCTTAGACAAGCGCGGATCATGAAAGCCGACTAAATCAGCCAATTTTCTAGCGGCGTCATCGAAACTAATCTTTTCATAGTGCTGAATAAAAGTAATTGCATTCCCGCCTTCTCCACAAGAGAAGCATTTATAGATTTGCTTATCTTTAGAAATGTTCAAAGAAGGATGCTTGTCGTCATGAAATGGGCAAAGAGCAACATAACTACGCCCTTTTTTAATAACATGAATGTAGGAAGAAATAACGCTGACAATATCAGCTGATTTGAGAAGATTATCAATCACATCTTGTTCAATCATCATTATTCCTCCTATTCTTTCTTATATATTACAAAGTAATATAAATATACTAAATTTCGACTATGTTTTAACTACTTATCACCTAATTTAGAAGAAACATTTTTCCTCGAAATAGGTAACAAGTTTATCAATCGGCAAACGGACTTGCTGCATAGAATCACGCTCACGAATGGTTACGCAACCATCTTTTTCGGTATCGAAGTCCACCGTAACACAAAACGGAGTCCCTATCGCGTCTTGACGGCGGTAGCGTTTCCCAATGGAAGCTGTGGAATCAAATGTAGTAGAGAAATACTTATTTAGAAGATTCAAAACTTCCATTCCTTTTTCCTCTAATTTCTTAGAAAGAGGTAAGACGGCAACTTTATAGGGAGCTAAAGATGGAGCTAGATGCATCACAATGCGCGTATCTCCGCCTTCTAAAGCTTCTTCATCATAGGAATCAACCATAACCATAAGCATTAAGCGATCAAGCCCCATGCTAGGCTCAATAACGTATGGAATGTAGTGCTCATTGGTTTCCGTATCGAAATAGGTCAAATCTTGCTTACTATAGTTTTGATGACGGGTCAAATCGTAATCAGTGCGATCAGCAACCCCAAGAATCTCACCCCACCCTAGGTTAGGGAAATCGTATTCGACATCAGTCGTGGCTTTGGAATAGAAAGCGAGCTCGGCAGGTTCGTGATCGCGGAAACGTAAGTTTTCTGCCTTTGGACCGAGTGATTCAACGAATTTTAAACAATACTTTTTCCAATAATCAAACCACTCAAGGTCAGTTCCTGGTTTGCAGAAGAATTCCATTTCCATTTGCTCAAATTCACGAGTTCTAAACGTGAAATTCCCAGGGGTGATTTCGTTACGGAAGCTTTTGCCAGCGTTGCAAATTCCAAATGGAATCTTTTTTCTAGTCGCGCGTTGAACACTCTTAAAATCAACGAACACGCCTTGAGCCGTTTCAGGACGTAAATAAACGGTGCTGCTACTATCTTCGGTAACGCCAATATGCGTTTTAAACATCATATTGAACTTACGAATCGGTGTAAAATCACTTTTTCCGCAAACCGGGCATTTGAGGGTATGCTCTTTCATGAATTTTTCCATATCTTCAAAAGTCATACCATCAACATCCACATCTGGGTATTGGTCATGAATTAACGTATCAGCACGATGACGGGCGTGGCAAGATTTGCAATCTACCATCGGATCATTAAACGTAGAAACGTGCCCTGTCGCTTCCCAAACCTTTGGATTCATCAAAATCGCAGCGTCAATGCCAACATTTGTCGGACTTTCTTGGACGAATTTCTTCCACCACATCGCCTTGATGTTTCTTTTAAGTTCGGCGCCAAGTGGGCCATAATCCCAAGTATTGGAAAGACCACCATAAATCTCGCTCCCAGGAAATACAAACCCAGAAGTGATCAAATGCGACGTAATTTTTTCGAATGAAAATTTACTAGCCATAAAATCAAACAAAAAACCTTTCTTTTTAGAACCTAAGTATTTTAGATTCATAGAAAAGATTGTCAACCTATTATGAGTGAACTTTAGTAACAGGCAGAAAGGGTCTTTAGGGTTTTAAAGGCGATTCCTAAATTATGGGAGATATATTCAGCAAGATCTTCGATGATTTCTAGACATTCTTGATCAAGAAAGGCCACACGCGTAAAATCAGAAACTTTGCAGCGGAAAATATAGCGATAAATCGATAGATAGCGGGCGTTCATTTTCTTCATAGCAAGAGGATCTTCATTTTCGCAAACAAACCCCCCTTCTTCGAAATCAACGCCGATAATGCCTACTTTTTTGCGACAATACACGCATTCATCAACATCTAATCCGTAGCCTTCTAATTCGATGTAGCGAGCGAACAATAATAGAGCCGAAGTTAAAGGCGAGAAACCTTTTTTAATCGATTCCATCGCTTCTTCTAACCACAAATACGCTTCTTGGGCGATATCTTCCATAACAAGCTTGCTACTGATTTCGGCAATAAAAGAGAGGGAAGACATTAATTTTAAGTCATCGCGATAAGATGGCGCTTGTAAGCATTTCCCCTCTTTTAGGGTCCAGGAATCGTTAAAGCTTTCCAAAAAACAAGATGAATAAGAAAGTAAAAGCAAACAAGAAGCGTTTTTGCTCGTTATCTTTTTTGCCCCACGTGCACGGAAAGAAATTAGTCCCTCCCTAGTTAAAAAAGTGACGATAAGATCATTTTCTTTATATTGGCTAAGATGAATGACATAGCCTTCAACTAACTTAGTCTCCTTCATCTTCGCTATACCCAAACGCTTTCAATTTATCAGGCTTACTCCGCCAATTTGGTTCATGCTTCACTTTTAAAACGAGCTCTACCCGTTTTTTCCAATCTTTTTGGAGGTTTCTACGAGCGGTCATCGAGATCTTTTTAATCATCGCGCCGCCTTTTCCAACGACAATCGCGACTTGGCCTTCTTTTTCTACGTAGATAGTTGCTAAAATCTTGACCATGTCCTTCGATTCTTTAAAAGAGTCAATAGTGACGGCGCTTTGATGAGGAACCTCATCGCTTAAAAAATGGAGAAGTTCGTAACGAACCATCTCTTTTGCAGCGAATACTTTATCTTTGTCAGTAATCATTTTTTCGTCGAAATAAGCTGGCCCAATTGGCATAATCTTTCCAACTTCATCTCGCACTTCTTTAATCCCAAAATTGGTCAAGGCGCTCATTTGGAGCACCATCGCTTTGGGGAAAGAAGAAATGTAGTGTTTTAAAAGAGTTTCCATTTCTGGAGCAGTCGCCAAATCAATCTTATTGATGACGATAAAGAGCGGACAATTGAGCTTTAAGCTCGTTAGAATCTTATCGTCCTTTGAAGTATTTAAGTTCTCGGCGCTAACAATATAAATAGCAGCGTCCGCACCACTTAAAGAGCTATAAGCTTCTTTGTTCATATATTGATCTAGACTCTCTTCGCTATTAAATAGCCCTGGAGTATCAATAAAGATAAGTTGCAAATCTTTAGCGTGATACACCGCGTCGATATTGTCGCGGGTCGTCTGAGGTTTAGGAGAAACAATTGAAACGCGCTTCGATAAAAGAGCGTTCACAAAAGTACTTTTGCCAACGTTTGGTTGGCCAAGAATCGCAATGAATCCACTTTTCATAAATCATCACTCGTGAAAGCGAAAGGAAGGAGCTCTTCAGCGGAGGTTTCTTTAATCATACCGTCCAAATTTCCTAGATAAATCGGCGCATTCGCCGGAAATAGTTCGCTAATGACTTGGCGACAAGCTCCGCAGGGAGAACAAGGCTCTTCTGTATCCCCAACAATTGCCAAAGCAGCGAAATCGTCCGTGGTTTTTCCTTCCATCATCGCATGATAAATCGCATTTCTTTCCGCGCACATCGTAACGGAAAAAGCACTATTTTCGACGTTCGCGCCCAAAAACACTTCCCCATCTTTTGTAAGTAGGGCCGCTCCTACCGCGAAATGACTATAAGGGCTATACGATAATTCACGAGCCTTTAAAGCTTCTTGCATCAGTTCTTCTTTACTCATCATTGTTCATCCACCTTTTTTAGTATTCTTTCCTGCAAAGGAAACATAATCTCTTCGTCTTCTTTTTTCATATGATCATAGCCGAGCAAATGCAATAAGCCATGCGTGAATAAGAAAGAAAGCTCCCTAAATTCACTATTTCCGATTTCTTTCGCTTGACGAAGTGCAACAGGAAGGCAAATCAAAATTTCACCAAGCATTCTTTCAATAGAAGGATCTTGAATTTGATCTTTAGGGTCTTTGTCATCGTTAAATGCAAAGGAGATGACGTCGGTTGGACGGTCTACATGCCGGTAATCGCGATTAACCGTATGAATCGTTTCCTCATCGACGAGCGAGACATCAACTTCATAATTGGTGGTAACCTTGAGCAAAGAAAAGGTTACTTCCGCGATCTTTTTGTAACGATCTTCTAAAACATCGTATTTTTTATCAAAAGGATTCTCAAATAGTAATTCCATGCTAACTATTATCGTTTCTTTTTCTTTCTAAGTAAACAAGCGAAGAATGTTCCTTAATCACGGATGGCTTCATTCTTTCTTGGATAAGTATTCAATAAAATTTCCTTGGGCAATGTCGTATTCTTTGTTAGAGAAAAAGATATCAACACAGTACTGGAAGAGGAATAAGACGGCAAGAAGGGAGAATAGGTGAAATAAATAGAAATTCAAAGTAACCTCTTGGCATCCTAATAAGGATAATAAATTGCTTGCTAACGCTAAAACGCAAATCACAATCCGTCCATATTCAATTTTTAAAGCAAAAGAGGAAGATAATGTTCCAATCTGGCGAAGTGTTCCTACCATCTCTTCTTGATTGGAGGAATGTCGAAGGGCATTTTCTAGATTCTCGATATTCTTCTTTTCCCTGTTTAATTTTGGAAAAGAGAGCCACCGTAATAATAAGTAGGCAAATAAAGTAATGAATGTCGGCAATAAGAAAAAGGGATTATTTACCGAAACAAGGATGATAAGAGCGACGACACCGATTAGCTCATTGACCATATTTGGGAAACTCACTAATTGGTATCGCTTATAGCAATGATATTCTTCATAAGCATTCATCATTTTTTCGCTATTGCTATAGTCAAGCCGTCCTAAATATGTTTCATCTAGTCGTGAATTCACTTTCAAAGACAATAGATGCTGGAGGATAGAAAATACGCCAAACGTTAAAAAAGAAAGCGCGGGCAATAAAATATTCCCCTCTTCGGAAAAGAAATAAAAACCGCATAATAACGATAAAGTAGATAGAATCGGAAGCAAATATAACGCTAGCGATTCGTAAAACGATAAGAACTTTTCTTTTGCTGGCAATTTCGGGTTTTCATTTACGTGCAAAACGCCGAAAATTCCTGACCAATCGCTTTCAAATTCTTTTCGCGAGCATTTTAGTTTTCCGATTGCCGGATCAAGATAAATGACGTTCCTTTTCGTGATTTTCTTTACATAAACCATGTGACCGTCTTTTTTGTCATTTTTAATCGCCAAGAATCCCTGTTTTTTGTTCCATGGGTAATCAATCTCCTTTCTCTCAGCTTCATAAAAAGACAGCGTGCAGCCATACCGCCTTGCGCCTTTTTCTAAATCTTCCAAGGAATGAGGTGGATGATTTTCTAAGCGAGCGAAACGATAATCTTTCTTCCCCGTTTCATTCATGAGAATCATCTGGAAGCACGCTAAGGCGCAAGCGTCCTCACTAATTTGATAAACAAAATGTTCCATCACTCTTCTATAGTCAGAAAAATGGAACTTTTACCAAAATATTTTCACTTTTGTAGTTTGCGCACAAAAAAGAAAGGCCCCCAGAAACGGGAGCCAATAGATTTAATATTTCTTGCGACGTGCCATTTCGCTCTTCATCTTGCGACGGAGACCGGTTTTTAAATAGAATTCACGTTTGCGGCTTTCCATCAAGATGCCGCTTTTGTTAACGCTGCGTTTGAAACGACGGAGCGCATCATCTAGAGATTCACCTTCGCGAATTACAGTTTTAACTGCCATGAACAATCACCTCGTCTTTCTAACGAGTGCTATTTTACCTTGATAAAAAAGAAAAACAAGCAATTATCATCGTTTTATTTCACTTTAATTGCTAAACTATAGCAATGCCATCACCCATATTATCCATTATTATACCTGTTTATAATAGCGAACGTTATCTAGAAGAGTGTTTAGTAAGCGCCTTAAATCAAAAAACGAGTTTCCCCTACGAAGTGGTTATTAGTGTTGATCCCTCTACTGATCATAGTGAAGAAATCGTCCGCTCCTACCAAGAAAAAGACTCTCGAGTTGTGGCGCTATTTGAGAAAGAACGATTAGGACAAGCAAAATCTAGAATGCACGCCATCTCTTCTTCTAAAGGGAAATATATCACCTTCCTTGATGCGGATGATTATTTATCCCCTAATGCCGTTGATATGGCTATTTTGACCATGGAAAAAGAAAACGTAGATGTCGCGAATTATTCTTTTTCGATCGTGAATGAAAAAGATAAAATAACGCCTTATCCGTTCCGAACGAAAAAGAATAGGGTAGAAAACGGAATAGAAGGGATATCTCTATTCTTCCTCGATATGGAAATGCGCGGATTTTTATGGACAAAGGTTTTTAAGCGGGAATTATTTTTATCGCCACTTCTTTCTTTTTACGATTACCATGACATGTTCGAAGACGTCGCTTTAACATTCTCTTTATTAACGCACGCTTCAAGCATTTATATGTCCAAAGATTCCTATTATTATTACCGAAAAGGCGTTGAAGATAGTGCGACCTCCCAAAAACGGACTGACCGCACTTTACGCCATCTTGCGGTTTTTGCTTCGATGAAAAAATACCTCGAATACATGGATAGAAAGGATTTGCTTTACGTTTTTGATTCCAAATTATGGAGAGCGAAATTATCGTTCCTATTCGATGCGAGTCTCGATAAAAAATGGGGTAATCCAAATGCGAAAACAATGTTAAAACAAGAATTCTCCATTTTGAAAAAACAAGGTCCCCTTTCTTTAAAAGGAAGACCTTATGAAGACATAGTAAAGCGCGCGTTACCTCCACTTACTGCTTTTTCGTTAAAAGAGAAGAATACGCTTCTTTAAGACGCTCCCCGATATCGCTTAGGTTTCGGGCTTGCGCTACTTCAAATCCTGCACGTAATATTGAAGGGTCATCGCCTTTTTCGAGTAGATAAGACAATTTTTTCACAAAATCAGAAGTATCTTTCGCTTTGTGGCAATTCACTCCATCAATGAGCCAAGGATCATAAACAGGGATATCGCGAATTAATAAAGGCGTCCCACTCGCTAAAGCTTCTAAAGTGACTATCCCTTCGGTTTCTTCTCGAGAAGGGAATAGCATCGCACTCGCTAAGCGATAAGAAGCGTGAATCAACGCTCCTTCAATATAGCCAGGCAAAATGACATTAGCAGGCTTTTTAGAAAGAACATGATGAATCTTCATCGATTGTGCGATCCAAGGAAGATGCCCAAACCAAATGAATTTGATATCGGGAAAGTTTCTAGCGACTTCAAAAAAAGTGTCGATGCCTTTGCGAATGAAAGGAAATCCTACCCCCATAACGAACTTTTCGCCGTCTTTGAGATGAAATTTCTCTTTGAAACGCTTTTCCATCGTTGGATCAGCTTCGTAATCTTTAACATCGATTCCATTAGAAATCGCGATAACTTTCGTACCTAAGCCATAAGAATCGATACATCTCTTCGAATATTCAGTTGGAGTAATCACTAAATCGGCCGCGCCATACATTTTATCAATTTGATGATCAACATACGGCTCAAGAACCCGCCAAAAGCAAAAAGAATCCCGCCAATCCTCGTGGGTGCTATGCCCATGCACAATCACCGGCACGCCCCTTTTTCTCGCTTCTTTCAATACGCGTTCGCTTTTATTCCAAAGCGTATTGATATGGGCGATATCATAATTATCTTTCGGGTCATAAGTAAAATCGACTCCTACGCGCCGCAAAGCCTCGCTTTGGTGCTTTTGGGCACGCCCAATGCCACTTGTGCCGATTTTTTCATAGTCCTGATAGTAAAGGAGGACTTTCATGCTTATTTCTCTTCCATGATTTCGACACTATGGCTGCAACCAATTCGATTCGCGCCTGCTTCAATTAAAGCAAGAGCATCTTTTTTGGTGTGAATGCCACCCGCTGCCTTAACGCCAACATGAGGGCCGACCGCTTCTTTCATTAATTTGACGTCTTCTACTGTCGCGCCACCTTTTCCAAACCCAGTCGATGTTTTCACAAAATCCGCGCCACCTCTAGCAGCGGCTTTTGCGCTTTCGACAATTTCTTCTTTAGTCAAATAGCAGTTCTCCAAAATGACCTTTAATGTCTTATCGCCAACCGCTTCTTTCACCATTCTTACTTCTTTTTCATTGAAGTCATAGTCGTGCTCTTTGGCCATCGAAATGTTTTGAACCATATCGACTTCATCAGCACCGTCTTTTACGGCTCTTCTCGCTTCAAAAGCAATCGCTTGAGGATTGCTAGCACCTAATGGGAAGCCAACAACCGTGCAAACCTTCACGTCAGATCCCGCTAAAAGCCTTTTGGCGACTTTCACGTAGAAAGGATTGACGCAAACGCTCATAAAATTATATTTTTTAGCCTCAAGACAAAGTTTCGTGATGTCCGCAAATGAAGCATAGGCATTTAAATTGGTATGATCGAAAAATTTATTAAGTTCCATAAATTCGCTCCCGAAATGATTGTACATGATTGCTAGTTCGTTATCACGAAAAAGAAAAGCGGACTTTTGTCCGCTAAACTTATTTCGTGCCTTCGCTAGCTTCTTTATGATGAACGATTTCTTTGCCTTTATAATATCCGCATTCTGGACAAACGGTGTGGCAATCGATGAGTGCGCCGCAATGGGAGCAAACGGTCTTGCCAGTAATCTCGAGTTTGAAATGTCCTCTTCTTAATCTTTTTCTAGTTTTTGAAGTTCTTCTTTGTGGTACTGCCATTTTAATATTCCTCTTTTTTTGTTCGGGAAGATTATATTCTCTTGCAAAATAGAATCAATATTTATTTAGACAATGTCAAAATAAAATCTATTTTTATTCGATTGTTGTCTTTCAATATTTGAATTTTCGGATTTTAATCTACAAGATTTTCTTTTTCGATTTTCACTTTCAAAATTTCTCCGTGTAAAGAATGGGAACAAGGAATTTTGATATGCAAATAATTGCTTGTATGTCCAAAAGCGAATCCGTCTTTATATTCTTCAAAAAGCACTTCCATTTCTTGAAAAAGGAAACGCTTCTCATAATTCTCTTTTAATTCTTTGGCTAACGAAAGGAGTTCATGAACCCGCTTTTCTTTAACGATCGGTTCAATTTGGTGATCCATTGAAGCGGCCAAAGTCCCTTTTCTAGGGCTAAACGGAAAAACATGAATCTGAGAAAAATTGGCTTTCTTTACAAAAGCAATTGTCTCATTCCATTCTTCTTCACTTTCGCTTGGAAAACCAACAATGATATCCGTCGTAATCGCAATATCGGGACGAACCTCTCTCACTTTGGAAATCGTTTTTAAAAAAGCTTCCGTATCATAAGGACGATGCATTCTTGCTAAGACGGAAGAACTTCCGCTTTGAAGCGGGATATGGATGTGATTTGCAATGGCAGGATATTTAGAAAGCAAGGCGATGAAATCATCATCGATTTCTTTGCTTTCTAAACTTCCAAGTCGAAGGCGATACAAAGAAGGAGAAGCCAGCAAAATATCTTCTACTAAATTCGATAAGGAATAAGGTTCATTTGGAAAATCCAAGCCGTATTTCCCAATATGAATTCCCGTCAATACGATTTCTTTATAGCCTTGAAGCACGAGATTTTTCGTTTCGAATAAAATGCTTTCTTTATTGCGACTACGACTATTCCCCCTTAATAGAGGAATAAGGCAATAGGAGCAAAAATTGTCGCATCCGTCTTGAATCTTTAGATAGGCTCTCGCTTGGTTAGAAAGAGCGATTTGCCCCATCTCTTCGTACTTTTCATGGCGAACGCTTTTCTTAACGTCGATAATCGGCGCTTTTCTGTCTTTATTCTTGATTGCGAGCGCGTAAGGGATAATTTCATTTCTTTTACTCGTCCCTACGACAATATCGGCACCCATGTCTACTACTTCTTCCGCATGGATTTCGCTATAGCAGCCCATAACCGATAGGATTGCGTTTGGGCATAAACGTCGAAATTTACGAATATGCTGCCGTGATTTTTGATCAGCGACATGGGTAACCCCGCACGTATTAATCACGACGATATCCGCCTCCGAATAAGAAAGAGTTTCCGTAAACCCGTTTGTTAAAAATTGTTCACGTAAGGCATTGGTTTCATATCCATTAACTTTGCAACCTAAAGAAAAAAGAAAGAATTTCATCGTTTCCCCTCCTTTTTGCAGTATTCGGAAATAAAACGAAGCGAAATAAAGCCGTTTTCGAGTAAGGCAGTAATAAGTCCTTCTTTATCGCGATTAAAATAGGCCTCTGAGACGTTTAATAAGCGGGAAATCATATGCGTTTTATTTACTTTTTCTAAGTATTTATCAAATAAAGCAAGCTTAGCGTCTAAACGTCCTTGGTCATTAATAAAATAAAGGACATCCGCGTCATAATCAAAACAGGTAATGACATTCCCTTGCTCCGAGATTTTGACTAGCTTCGTGAAATAAGAATCATAAAGGGCGTTCCCATAATAATCAAACGCGTCAATAAGAAGCGGTTCAAAAGTCGAGAACAAATTTTCATAAGGCTCTTTGCCAAGCTTTGTGAAATCGCGACTATAAATGCGATTTAATGTCGAAGAGAAAGAAGGAATATAAATCTTTTCGTTTTGATAATTTAAATAAGGAAGATCGCTCATCCCTAACGCCATAAATTCCTCTAAGCTCAAAGAAGAATCGCTTTTCTTTTTCTTACTTTTTTCGTGATAAAGTTTTTCAATCGTTTTTTTGTTTAATAAACCGCGAATTAAAATATTCGCCCGCACAATTTGAAATGGATCGCTCGCTTTTAAAAATTTGCTCATGCTTTCAAAGGGAGTCAACACAACGCGATTAGAAAGAAAAAAAGTCATTTCATCGCTTTTGAAGAAACGATTTTGTGCTTGCTTTGAGGCCAAAAAATCATAAAAAGAAACGCTCATAATTCATCTCCATAAGCGCTTAATAGACTGCTTGCTGCAATACTTGCGGTTTCCGCTCGAAGAATTCTTCGCCCTAAAGAAATTGCCTTAAAACCACTAGCGATGGCTTCTTTTGCTTCTTTTTCGCTAAATCCGCCTTCTGGTCCAACTAAGATAAAAATAGATTCTCCCTTTTTAATTTTTGGTAATTCTTTCCATAAAGAATCGCTATTCCCCGCTTCTGCTTCATAGGCAATGTAGCGATGATCGCTAGGCGTAGAAAGCAAAGAAGAAAAAGAAACGATAGGATGAACGCTAACCGCATTAATGCGTTTACTTTGTTCGCATGCCCCAAAAGCGATTTTTTGAAAACGGTCCAAGCGTTTTTGCTTCTCTTTCTCATCTTTTAATAAAACAATCGTGCGTTCGCTATAAAAAGGGAAGAATTCTTTAACGCCAAGCTCTGTTCCTTTCTGGATCACAAGTTCATCGTGACCGCCTTTTAATAAAGAAAAACCTAAATAAACATCAATACCGGTCTCACGCTTTTCATCGACTTCTTCTAATAAATCGACTTCAAAAGGATCAAGGGAGCGAATCGAGGCTCGATATAGTTTCTCGTTAGTAACGATTTCAATCTTTTCTCCGATTCTAGCCCTTAAAACATAACGGAGATGAAAAAGAGAATCTTCGTTTAAAAATGGTTTTCCATCAATCCAATCGGCAAAAAAGCGATTCATCAGCGGAGAAACTCCCCATTAGAATCTTTTAACGTATCGTCTTTATTTAAGAAAATCGCAGCAATCGCGAAAATGAATAATAAGCAAAAGAAAGGAATCAAAAACGCGAACACGTTATTTAAACAAGTATAGAAAAGAAGAAATCCTACACCTAAAATCAGAGCGATAGAAACCATTAAGATAAGGACACCTTTCTTATAATTCCCAAGATAAAAATAAGGAGCTCCAAACATTCCTAATGTCGCCATTAGAATAACAGTTTTCTTCTTGGATTTGCTTTTATAAAGCTCATAATCCCCTTTAATCGGATCGACGAACTGCGTGATATCTTTTGTTTTATAATTCTCTTCAATCGGATTTTTTTCTCCGCAATAAGGACATATATCGGTGTCAAAGGAAGAAATATTTCGGTGACAATACTTACATTTTGGCATACTTAGATAGTATAGCCGACTCTCCTCTACTTGAGAAAAGAAAAACGAAAAAATAATACGAAAATTATTCAATACCCTTTGAAAATATATTTTCAAACCAAAGAATTTCCTCTCGAAAAAAGGAAGAAAAAGAGATTTGAAACAAGGGAGAGTTACCCTAAAAAAGAGAAATGACTTCTATTAAGTCTTTCACCACGTAATCGATAGGAAGATTAATCTCCGAAATATCCTTTTTGTTATAAAAGCAAGTCTTTAATCGATAATTAATCCCGCCTTGCATATCACTCGATAAAGAATCCCCGATGATACAGCTATCCTTTGGCAATATTTTATTTGCTCGACCTAAATTTATCTCTTCATAAGCTTTCTTAAAGAAAGAAACGGAAGGTTTAGAATATCCGATCTTTTCAGAAATAAAGAAATAGGAAAAATAGTGATCCAGCTTGGCTAAAGAAAGTCGATGCATTTGCTGCTCATAGGGACCGTTGCTCGCGGCGGCTAAAAGATATTTTTTGCTTAAATAATCTAGCATTTCCTTCGCGTGATTTTCAATAATCGCACTTTCGTTTAACTCCTTTCGATAATAAGTTTCAAATTCTTCTCCAGGAAAAGAAATACCTAAAGCGTCAAAAAATCGTTGAAATCGAATCTTTTTTATCATTTCAAAACTCAGCTCCCCTTTTTCTAATTTCGCCCATAAAATGCCATTTTCTTTATGAAAAACATCAATCATTTTCTTATCAAATGAAGGCAAAGAGAAATACTGAAAGCCATTTTTTAAAGCTTGTTCGGTAAAAGCGTCAAAGTTAAGCAAAGTGTTATCAATATCAATGAAAAACAATTTCATGCGGGGAATTATATCATTAACGGATGAAATAAGAAAAAGACCACTCCTAGATTTCTCTAAGAGTAGTCTCCTCACGATTTAAGATTTTTTGAACGGATTCCACTTAAACCCTTTTTTCTTATTATTTTCTTCCGCTTGGAATTGCTTCAGGAGTTCTTTTTGGGTATCGGTCAAGTCTTTTGGTGTCTTCACTTTGATATGGAGATATTGGTCGCCAGGTTTACCGGTTCTTAAATCTTTAATGCCACGACCGCGGAGCTTCAAAATATCATCAGGCTCGGTCCCAGCAGGAATCGTGACCGTTACTGGACTATAAACCGTATCAACGTCCACCTTCGCGCCAAGCGCGCAATCAACAAAACTTAATTCTAAATTAAGATGCACGTCATTCCCGTCGCGGGTGAATTTATCGTCTGGCTTAATTTGGACTTCAACATACAAATCGCCACTTGGTCCACCATTTATGCCACGTCCACCTTTTCCAGCAACGCGAATTTGTTGCCCGTTATTGATACCAGAAGGAATATTGACTTCTAAATCGCGATGAATGCGAGTATAGCCAGCGCCATTACAAAGATGGCACTTGTTCTTGATGATTTTTCCTGTGCCATGGCAGCGTGGGCAGCTAGATTGACCTTCCATAATGCCAAATAAGGTTTGTTGGCGTGTTCTAATAACGCCACTTCCTCCGCAATCTGGACAAGTTACAAAATCGTCTGGAGATTCAGCGCCTGTCCCATGGCAGTGCTCACAAGGCTCATCGTAAGTGACAGGAATTGTGACTTTGCGGCCGTTAACCGCATCCATGAAAGAAATTTTGATCCGGTAAAGAGCGTCGTCCCCCTTCCTAGGACCGCTACTTGTGCGGCCTCTAGAAGATGCCCCTCCCCCAAAAAAGCTTTGGAAGATATCATTCAAATCAACGTCGCCAAACCCTTGAGACGAGAATCCTTCACTAGAGAAGGGGTTGCCCGCTCCACCCATAGAAGATCCTTGCTCGAAAGCAGCGAAACCAAATTGATCGTACTGTTTACGTTTATTGTCGTCATAAAGAACGTCATAAGCTTCTTGTACTTCTTTGAATTTCTCTGGGGCGTCTGGAGAATGGTTTAAATCAGGGTGATATTGTTTTGCTAATTTACGATATGCGCTTTTGATTTCGTCTTTTGTGGCGTTTTTGCTCACGCCCAAGACCTCATAATAATCGCGTTTTTGACTAGCCATAAGACCCTCCTTTCAAAAGGAATTAAGGCGCCTCCTATTGGGAAGCGCCAGAATCAAATCGATTCGAAGCTACGATTAAGCTTTTTTGTCAGTGAAGTCAGCGTCGACAACGTCGTCTGGTCCTTCACTACCTTCTTTTTTCTCGCTAGAAGCGTTAGTAGCGTCACTTGCATTAGTGCCATTAGCTTGAGAATAAGCTTGAGCAGCGGCGTCTTCAAGATGACCAACAATCTCACGAAGTTTATCGATATCGTTAGCTTGGATAGCGCCTTGCGCTTCATCACGGAGCTTGGTGAGTTGCTCTTTTTGTTCGGCACTCATCTTGTCGCCACTATCGACTAAGGTTTGATTGATTTGATCAACATAGCTTTGGGCTTTGTTTTTCACCTCAATGTCGCCTTTGCGTTTCTCATCCGCGGCTTTATTCTCTTCCGCTTCGTGAATCATACGGTCAATATCTTCTTTGGATAAGCCATTGCTTCCGCTAATGGTGATATCGCTAGCTTGATTGGTATCAAGATCCTTCGCGCTCACTTTCACGATGCCGTTAACATCGATATTGAAGGTGACTTCAATACGAGGTTGGCCGCGACGTGCTGGTTTGATGCCGGAGAGTTGGAAGTGCCCAAGTAGCTTATTATCATGAGCCATTGGACGTTCGCCTTGATAAACCATGATGTCGACTGCTGGTTGATTGTCTTCAGCAGTAGAGAAGATTTGGCTCTTCGTGGTTGGAATCGTAGTGTTTCTTGGAATGAGAGGAGTCATAACGCCGCCGAGGGTTTCGATGCCCAAGGTAAGCGGAGTAACGTCTAGAAGGACAACATCCTTAACGTCTCCTGCGATAACACCGCCTTGAATGGCTGCGCCAATTGAGACAGCTTCATCTGGGTTAACACTCATATTTGGCTTATGGCCAGTAACTTTTTCGACCATTTCTTGAACCGCTGGCATACGGATGGATCCACCAATAAGAAGGACATCGCCTAAATCGCTATAAGTGAGGCCAGCATCTTTTAAGGCTTTCTCCATTGGCCCTTTGCAGCGCTCAAGCAAATTGCGGGTTAAATCTTGGAATTTAGCTCTCGTGAGTTTGCCTTCGTAGCTAATAGGGCCATTCTTCCCCATGCCAATGAATGGAAGAGAAATTGTGGTTTCAAGTGAGCTAGAGAGTTCGATCTTGGCTTTTTCAGCCGCATCGAGGAAACGCTGTTGTGCCATCTTGTCGTTTAGATCGACGCCAGATTCAATTTGAATTTGGGCGTGAATCCAATCAGCAACGGCTTTATCCCAGTCATCGCCGCCGAGTTCGGTATCGCCGCTTGTGGATAAAACTTGGAAGGTGCCATCACCGATATCTAGAATTGAGACATCGAAGGTGCCGCCGCCTAAATCAAAGACAAGCACTTTTTCACTCTTGTTATTATCTAGACCGTACGCTAAGCAAGAAGCGGTTGGTTCGTTAATAATACGAACGACATCGAGCCCTGCAATCGTTCCGGCATCTTTGGTCGCTTGACGCTGAGCATCATTAAAGTAAGCAGGAACCGTAATAACGGCTTTCTTGACTTCTTGTCCGATGGATTTCTCAGCATAGGCTTTCATATAAGCAAGCACTTTCGCGCTGATTTCTTGAGGAGTGAAATCCTTATTAATGCAGCCAATATGGAATTTATAAGAAGATCCCATCTTACGTTTTGCGCTTCTAACGGTGTCGGGGTTAGTAATCATTTGACGCTTTGCAGCATTACCGACGATTTCTTCACCGCTTCCTTTAAAAGCAACGACGGAAGGGGTCGTATTGGTTCCTTCTGGGTTTGGGATGACTTTGACTTTTCCATCCCCTTGAACATAACTAATAACGCTATTGGTTGTTCCTAAGTCAATACCTACGATAATTTCCTTTGCCATAATAATTTCCTCCTTAGGCTTTATTAGCCTCTTTCTTTTCTTCTTTTTCGTCTTTCTTTTCCGCCTTTTTGGTAACGCTTACCATGGCTGGGCGGATAAGCCTATCCTTTAAGTAGTAACCTTTTTGGTGAATGGCCGCTACTTTATTGGGTTCATCTTCAGTTTCGACGGTATCGATCGCATGCATGAACATCGGATCGAACTCGTCACCGACTTTAACCGCCGCCTCTTTAACGCCTTCATTGACGAGAGCGTTGACGAGTTGGTTATAGATATAGCTGAATCCGGTTTGGTAATTCTTTGCCTCTTCGCTATTGGCTTTCGCACCAAGAGCGATATAGAAGTTATCAAGCACGGGAATGATTTCATCTAGGAATCCTTCTGCGCGATACTTAATGGCTTCCGCATGATCTTTCTCCAAGTCTTTTCGCAAATTGGCTAAGTCGGCATAAGCCCTATAATATTCGTTCTTCCACTTTTGGCTTTCTTCTTTTTCCTTAGAAAGATTTTCTTTTAGAAGTGTCAGTTCGTCTTTTTCTCCTTTCACTTCTTCTTTGTGGTCGGCGAATTCTTCTTCGTCTCGCTTTTTGTCTTTTTCTTCGGACATGGCGTCTCTCCTTTCTTATTCGGCATGAAGTAATCATCAATGGCGTCCGCGAAGTATTTGAGCGTCGTCATGACTTTTTCGTAATCCATTCGGGTTGGTCCAAGGACCGTAAGAGAAGGATTGCCAGGGAGATTTAAGCCGCAACTAACAACCGCAACATCCCCGATTCCATCTTCTTTGCCAATATGGACCTTCACGCCACTTTCGATATTCTTCCCGCCTGTTACTGCTGCGCGGAAGGCTTTCGGGTCCTCGAGAAACTCAAGGAGCTTACGTAGCTTTTCGGCATTACTAGCAAACTCAGGCTGGTTGAACAAGGCATCTTTTCCATAAAGCTGGATCCGTTCCCCCGTGAATTTCACGAAAGCACCTAGAAGCGCTTCATAGACTGCTTTCTCCCCTACGTAATAGTCTTTGAGAGCGGGTTTCATCGCCTCCATTTTCGGGACAATCTCGCTGATTGGAGTTCCGACTAGACGGTCATTTAAATCCTTGACCATCTTTTGTACTTCCGAAATCGAGAGAGAATCCTCCACAATGAAGGTTTTGTTTTCGACGTAACCTTTATCCGTTACGAACACCGCTGTCGCGCTATTGCTCGATAGAGGGATAAGCTGCACCGAGGCTAGCGATTCTTCATTACTTGTTGGACCGAGGACCACCGAAGCCAAATTCGTCATATGGGAGAGAATTTCGCAACTCTCTTTCATAACCTCTTCAATGGACTTGGTTTTCTCGCTTAGCACGTTGCTGAGGGCATATTTAATATGATCATCAACGGTCGTGTCACGAAGATTGCTCACGTAATACTCGTAACCTTTTTTCGAAGGGATTCTTCCACTGGAAATGTGGGTCTTCTCGAGCATTCCATCTTTTTCAAGGGCGTTCATCTCATTGCGGATGGTCGCGCTTGAACAATCAAGATGATATGTCTCTAGAAGCGTCTTCGAGCCAACAGGCTCAGCCGTTCGAATGAAGCATTCCACGATTAGTTTGAGTATTTCATCACGTCTAGTCATTTCGTTTCTCCTTTCGATTAGCAATCGCACCTTTTGGGTGCTAAGCAACATTATAGGTGCGGTTTTAGCACTGTCAACCTTATAGTGCTAAAAAATGAAAATCCAATGGTTTATTTTCTCTTTGCCGTGCTTTTTTATCATAAAAAGGCCAGGCAGCCATCGTTTAGCGACTAGCCTTATATTGATAATATCTTTCTAATATCCCTCCATGAGTTTGGATCAGAATAAAACAAATCAAGGAAACAACGTTAGCAAGATTCTATCGAGTAAAAGAATTCCTTGGTCCGTTGGTTTAATCCGATTTTCTTTTAAAGTAAGTAAACCTTTTTTTACTAAATCAGCGAATTCTTTTTCATAATGAGAAAAGAAAGAGAAACCAAAATGAGTCTCAAAATCATCTAAGGAAAAACCTTCTTCTAACCGCAAATTGGTCAAAAAATAATATTCTAAGTCGTCCTTAGGAAGAACTTTTTCTTCGCTCGCGCGAAATTGCCCCTTTAAGTATTTGCTAAAATTTTTCGTGTTGGTGTAACGAACGTCATCCACATAGCCACTTGCCCCTAAGCCAACCGCGTCATAATGTTCATCTTTCCAATAAGTCAAATTGTGCTTACACTCGTAGCCTTTTAAAGCGAAATTGCTCACTTCATAACGGTCATAGCCTTTTTCCCGTAAGGAAGAAAGAATCAGTTCGTACTCCTTTGCCGCGATTTCTTGATCCGCTTCTTTATAACCTTTTAGGTAAAATAAGGTTCCAGGAGAAATCGTTAAACTGTAGGCGCTATAATGAGGGACATTTAAAGCAATGAGGTTATGAATATCTTCTTTAAGTTCTTCCTCGGTTTCATTCGGGAGTCCATAAATTAAATCCACATTTATGTTATTGATTTTATGGTCTTTAGCGCGATTTACCGCATCAACGACATCGCGATAAGAATGCGTGCGTTTCATAGTAGACAATAAGCGAGAGATACTGCTTTCCATTCCGATTGAAATACGATTGACGCCATATTTAAGGCATAAATCCAACTTTTCATCGCTTAAGGAGTCAGGATTGGCCTCGATGCTGAATTCGGTATTTTCTTTGCGAAAATGAGAGAGCTTATTTAGCAAACGGTCAAAGGCTTTTATCGGTAAAGAAGTTGGCGTCCCTCCCCCAACATAAATCGTATCGTAAGTTAAAGAAGAAAAAGGCTCGAGTTCTAAAAAGAGGGCCGATAAATAAGAAAACGCCCATTCCTCATTGAGCGTGACTTTTGGAAAATCGCAATAGGCGCAAATGGATTTGCAAAACGGGATATGGACGTATAGCGATGACATTATTTTTTGTCGTCCTTAGGAAGAGACAAATCGCGGGAAGAAATCGCTTCTTCTTCGGGGTGATTTTTCGCATATTCTTCCATTTGGCGCTGAAAATCTTCATCCGCTTCAACCGTGACACGGTGAGATTCATAATCTGCAGCTTCGGAATTCAATGGTTTTTCTTTGACGATTTCGCGGGCTTCTTTCTTTACCTCTTCCAAATTTTTGTTTTCCTCGTCCATTGGAACGGTAAGACGCTCGACTTCTTCTTTGGCGATTTCTTCGTCTGTTTTTGGCTTTTCAATCGTTTTAAAATGCGGCGAATAGCGGCGAATCAAAATAACCGCGACGACAATCGCACCAAAAACGAGCAATAAAATCAAAATCAATAGCCAAGGGTTTTCGGTCAAAAAGTCATAGACAAACATAATTCATTCTCCTTTAGTGATTCTCATCTTGTTTCACTGGCGTATAAACAAACTTATTCTTCACTTGCAGTTTCTTATAGTAACCCTCAGTCACGAGTTTTTCCATAGATGTTCTTGCGGTTTCGTAGGCGCAATGCGCAAATTTTTTGTATTGTTGGATGGAATAATAATGGCCAACGATGCAGTGATTGGCTAAGAAAGCGGCTTGGCTTTTATTCAAAGAGTAATTGCTTTCAAGCAAATAGCGAATGTATTCTTTGATTTCTTTATCCGATAAAGGCGATTCTTTTTTGCGGATGGCAACCACCTCTTCCCCATTAGCGCGCCGCATCTCATCTTTAGTGATGGTAGGTAATATCTTCTTTTCTTTACTAATAGGCTTAACTATTTCTTCCTTAGGTTCATCATTTGAAATCGAGGAAACCTTTTGTTCTTCTTTAATAGGAAGCAAATCCTCTAATGGTTCATTTTCTTCCTCTTTTTCTTCGATAACGGCAGGAGTTTCGCTTTCTTCTTCTCTCTCCTTTTTATTTTGCGTCAAGGATTCTTCAAACTGAGAAAGCGTTTTTTCTTCTTTTTCAAAACGCTCTAGGCGAATCGCGTCTAGCGCAGTCTTTAAAGAAGAAGAAATGGTATTAAGCGTATTGATGGAACGCATCAAATAATAAGTAAGATCGCCAGCGCGTTGGGCACCAATGAAGTAATTGTCCTCCAAGACTGGCTCAACGATAAGGACTTGGCTTAAAGGAAGATAAAATGCTTCTTTTCCTAATCCGTCATCGTAAGCGAGGATATCTAGCGCGAATAAAGTCGCGATTTCTTCGTTTTTCGAATCGAATGGTTTGACGTAAATAAAGAAGAATAAGCTCGTAATCGCCTTGATAAGAGGCGGGAAATCCGATTGAAGGAAGGGATAAAATCCTTCCATAAGGGTATCAATCGTAGAAGCAGGGGCATAAGGATAATCGGCATCGGTGTAAATCGAGTTTTTGGAAATGCGATTATCAAAATCCCCTTCCCGATACCATTTCGTTAAATCATCGCCCTCATTGAGCAAGGAAGCATAGATTTTAGCGAGAAAATTTTCATCCGGCCGCTCGGGAGATTCGTTTAAGCACATCCGCAAAGTCGACAAATAATTTTGAAGGTGCCTTTCTTTTCCTTCCCCAAAGTCACGATAAGTACCATTGATCAAGGCTTTTAAAGTTAATTCATCTGTCGCACTTCCATAAGCACGATTAATGCCGTTAAGATTAGCGAGAAGCAATGTTCTTTCCATATCGCGACTCTCACTATCGATTTCGGCCTTTTTAATTTGATTAACTAGGCGAATGAGGTTCTCTTCCGCTAGCTTTGCTTTCTCTAAAATCGCAGGAGACAACACGCAATAAAAGCTGCGGCGATTAATGCTTTTGAACCCAAGAGATTTCTGGAATTGCTTACGGTAAAGGAGGATATCATTCCAATATCCATCCACCAAAGAAGTCTTCAACGCGTTTTGAAGTTCACGTTTGCTCAAATATTCTTCGTCTGTGTAATATTTTGCTAGATCATTTGCCATAAAACCATTTTATTTCAATACACAAAAAATTACAAGAAAATAACTAAAAAACTACTAATATAAGTTAATTTATCTAGATATAATCGAAGGAATAATGGAATGCTAGTTTTTAAGACTATTTTTTGTCATCAATGGAGAGAACGCTCATGAAGGCTTCTTGAGGAATTTCGATAGCGCCAACCGCCTTCATACGCTTCTTTCCTTCTTTTTGCTTTTCGAGAAGTTTCTTTTTTCTTGAGATATCTCCGCCATAGCATTTCGCAAGAACGTCTTTGCGCACCGCTTTAATATCGGCTCGCGCAATGATTTTTCCATTAATGGAAGCTTGGACTGGCACTTCGAATTGCTGTCTAGGAATAATGTCTTTAAGGCGAGAAACAATCTTTAAGCTACGAGCATAGGCACTTCCCCGATATACGATCGTAGATAAGGCGTCAATGACTTTGCCATTGAGCAAAATATCCATTTTGACGAGGTCGCTTTTCTCGTAAGAACCAATTTCATAGTCCAATGAGGCATAGCCTTTCGTCGCGCTTTTTAAGGTGTCGAAGAAGGAATAGATGATTTCACTTAACGGAAGGCGATATTTCACAGTAACGCGCGTATCATCGAAATAAACCAAGTCTTCGTAAACACCCCTCCGTTCTTGGCAGATTTGCATGACGCTTCCGACAAACTCCTTTGGCGTCATAATTGAAGCGTTCACGAATGGTTCACGGATTTCTTTGATTTTGGTTAAATCGGGAAGAGCGCTAGGGTTATCGAGCATAAAATGAGAGCCATCGGTAAGATAAATCTCATAATTGACGCTAGGTGCCGTAAGAATAAGGTTTAGCCCATATTCTTGCTCCAAGCGTTCTTGGACAACATCCATATGCAAAAGCCCCAAAAAGCCAACGCGGAAACCAAACCCAAGTGCTTCACTTGCTTCAGGTTCATACACTAACGCAGAATCATTGAGGGAAAGCTTTTCTAGCGCGTCTTTTAATTCTGGATAGTCGTCACTATAAACGGGATACAATCCGCAATAAACCATCGGAGACATCTTTCGATATCCAGGAAGTGGTTTATCGGTAGGATTAGACGCGCTCGTGATCGTTTCGCCAGGAACAACGTCTTTGATATCTTTAATCGTCGCAGTCAAATAGCCAACTTCCCCACTATCGAGTTCGCCAACGGAAACTTCATTTGGGGTGCGAATGCCGACTTCGGTAACCGTGTATTTTTTATTCGCGGCCATAAGCAAAATCTCATCGCCGACTTTTACGCTACCGTTTTTCACGCGAATTAAGACAACGACGCCGCGATAAGAATCATAGTAACTATCGAAAATTAACGCTTGAAGAGGCGCGAAATTATCGCCATTAGGCGAGGGAACCATTTCGACGATTCTCTCTAAAACTTCTGCTACACCAGCCCCGGTTTTTGCGCTCACAGGAAGCGCGTCAGAAGCAGGAATACCAATTTTTTCTTCAAGTTCTTTTTTTGCGAGTTCAACGTTCGCACTAGGCAAATCGATTTTATTGATGACAGGAATAATCATTAAGTCGTTATCCACCGCTAAATAAGCATTCGCGAGGGTTTGAGCTTGTACGCCTTGGGTCGCATCAACAAGCAATAAGGCGCCTTCACAAGCTGCTAAGCTGCGTGAAACTTCATAGGAGAAGTCGACGTGCCCTGGGGTATCAATCAAATTGAAAATATAATCCCCATATTTAGGAGAATGGTATTTAACCGTTACAGCATTAAGCTTAATGGTGATTCCGCGTTCCCGCTCGAGGGGCATATTGTCGAGCATTTGGGCTTTTAAATCGCGCTTTTCAACCGCTCCAGTTAACTCAAGAATTCGGTCGCAAAAGGTACTTTTCCCATGGTCAATATGGGCGATGACGGAGAAGTTTCTAATTTTAGCGATATCAAAAGCCATAAATACGAGGGTTATTATACTAGATTTCTAGTATTTTTATAGATATTAACGAGCAAAAAACCGAGAAAATAGAAGGACTATTCCTTGCGTTTTTCATAAATTGTTTTGAGTTTTTCTTTGACTTCAATAGGCGAAGTCACAACATGGTAATTTGGGTAACGTCTAGCGAAAATTTCATGATATTCGCTAGATAAATATCGTTCATCAATGAGGAGAGCCACTCCTTTATCGCTTTCGCTACGGATGAGTCGCCCCACCGCTTGCATGACGCGATTGATGCCAGGGTCCATATAAGCGTATTCGAATCCTTTGCCTTCTTTTTTATCAAAGAATTCTTTCATTTTGTTCCGTTCATAAGAAATCGTTGGCAAACCAATTCCGACGACCGCTACTCCTTCTAAACGGTTTCCAACCAAATCCACTCCTTCACTAAACGCTCCTCCAATAGTTAATAGCCCTACCGAAGTATGCGTTGGATTTTTCTCGAATTGGCTCAAAAAGATATTGCGTTCATCTTCGTTCATGTTCTTTTCTTGCACAAAAACAGCCGCGTGCTGAAAAAGAAGCTTATCTTTGATGCTAAGCAAATATTCGTAACTAGGAAAATAAAGGAAGTAATTTCCGATTTTCTCGTCCACGAATGCCTCTAAATACTTCTTCACTTCGCCCATCGTTTTTTCTCTATCCTTATAGCGGGTAGAGACCATTGGGGCTAATAAAAGGGAGAAATTTTCTTTTGGGAATGGCGAAGGGAGAAGCAAATACGGCGCTTTTTCATCATTAATTTCATCCATATAGAATTCAATCGGAGAAAGAGTCGCGCTAAAGATTGCTTTGCTTTTTACCTTATCTAGAGACTCCCTTAAGTAAGAAGAGGGATCTAGACAAAGAAGGGATAAGGAAGGGTCGCTCCCTTTTTTGAAATAGAGAAGCGAATTTTGGCTATAATCCTCTAGCAAACTTAAAAAGCGATATGCTTCGCGGGAAAAATCTTTATAGTTTTCTCCTAAAGAAACATGCTTTTCTTTGATGATATCTTTGCGATGATCAAGAAAGGAATTCAAAGCGCTTTTGGCTTCTTTTGGCAAAGTCTCATAACTAATCCATTCCTTTTCCCCGGTTTGATTTTCTTCCTTTAAGAATTTTTCGAATTTCCCGATGCTTCTTTTTAATCCAATTAGCTTTTTGCTAGGAATTTCTTTTTTTGCACTTCTTGAAAGGGATAAAGACAAAGAGGAACTATACATATCGTTAGCCCGTTCCACGAGGTTATGGGCTTCATCAATTAAAACGATATAATCACTACTATCGGCTTCTGGGCCAAAATAACGATCTAGGTGTACAAAAGGATCGAAAAAGTAATTGAAATCGCAGACGATGATATCGCTATAAAGAGATAAATCGAGCTGTAATTCAAAAGGGCACATCTCCTTCTTTCTAGCGATTTCTTTCACGTAATCAATAGTAAAACGGTGTGAGGTAGAAAGCTCTTCGTTAACGACTTCTCTTAGTTTTTCATAGTAACCTTTCGTAAAGGGGCATTCATCGGGATTGCAGGCTTTAGAAGGAGAAAAGCACATTTTGTCTTTCGCGCGTAAAAGGGAATCGCGAAAAACTAGGCCTTTCTTTTTGAGCAAAGAGAGAGCTTCGAAAGCGCTCTCTCGCCCGGTTGATTTTGCGGTGAGATAGAAAATTTTCGTCTTGTTTGAGTTAGCAAGGCTTTTAATTGCAGGATATAGAGCACTCATCGTTTTGCCAATTCCTGTAGGAGCCTCGCAAAAGAAAGTGCCCTCATTCACGCAGATAGAATAGATGTATTTAGCCATTTCTCTTTGCCCAGCTCGGAAAGTCAAATAAGGGAATACCAACTTTTTCGCGGATTCTTTTACTTCCGCTTCATGTTTTTTTACGCCTTCATAAAAAGAAAGATATTGGTCAATATAGGAATAGACTTTCGCTTCTAATTCTTCGATTGATAGGACACTTTCTTTTCTTAATTCTTCCCCATCAATTTGCGAAATATAAGTGATGCGGACTCCCATTTTATCTTTCTTATAAGCGTGTCCATACATTAAGGCATAGCAATAAGCTTGCCCGTAATGCCACTCTTTTTGTGTTTCATAAAACTCTTCTAAAGGGGCGACCGTGCTTTTGATTTCATCGATGATTGGATATTCTCCCCCTTCAATGATCCCATCCGCTCGTCCCTCTAACGCAATCGTTCCTAATGGGCGAAGGAAAGTTTCGCTTAAAGGAACTTCGCTTAAATACTCTTTCCCCTGCTTTTTCTGGAACGAAGCGTGGATTTTGCTCCCTAGCGCCATTGTTTCATCGTTATAGATTCTACTATCGATATCACCTTTCCTTAATAAAGGGTCAACAAGTTCATGGACGCTTAAAGAAAGATGGATCAGTTCGCTCATGGCACTAATTATAGTCGAAGAATGCGTGAGGAAGAAAAAGAACTATTTTTAGGCGGAAGAGAGAAGAATTTATTTTTGCCCATGATAGAATAAGCGCTATGGAAAAAGAGAAAAATTATCACGATTATTTAGTAAGAGCCTATACGGGAAATGGGGAAGTTCGCGCTTTTGCAATTACTTCTAGGCATCTCGTGGAAGAGGCGAGAATGATGCATAATACCTCGCCAATCGCTACTGCTGCATTAGGAAGAACGATGTCAGCCGCTTTAATGCTAGGGGAAACATTAAAAGACAAAGAAACATTGACCCTGCAGTTTAAAGGCGATGGGCCATTAGGAGAAATCATCGCCATTAGTGACGCCAATCACCACGTAAGAGGTTACGTTAGAGGAAAAGACGTCATCATGATGCCTAATAAAGAAGGGCATTTGAATGTCGGAGGGGCTTTAGGAAAAGGAACGTTAACCATTATTCGCGATATGCGCTTAAAAGAGCCTTACATTTCTACCATCCCTCTTCATAGTGGGGAAATCGCCGATGACCTAAGCCATTACTTTCTAGAAAGTGAGCAAACCGCTACCGCAATCGCTTTAGGCGTGCTCATGAATCACGATAATACCGTAAAAGAGGCAGGTGGCTTTTTTGTGCAGCTCCTTCCTAACGCAAGCGAAAAGACAATATCGACTCTCGAAGCCAATATCAAAAAGATTTCCGCCGTGACCGATTTATTAAAAGAAAGGAAGAGTCCAGAAGAAATACTAGATACCGTTTTAAAGGGATTAGAGCCAATTCTTATCACGGAAACTAGCGATGTTAGTTATAAGTGCACTTGTAGCAAGGAGCGTTTTGAGCGTGTCTTAGTGACACTAGGAAGAAAAGAACTTCTAGAAATGATCAAAGAAGATAAACCTATCGAAACGACCTGCGAGTTCTGCAATAAAACGTATTCTTTTAGCGTTGAGGAGCTAAAGGCTTTATATCTATCTTTGACCAAAGACGATAAGAATAAGCAAAACTAATCAAACGTCTCCAATCACTTAAATGAAAAGAGATCCGGGAAAATAGATTGCTCTTTTTCCACGGATCTCCGGTTCTCTCTTAGGGAAAGGAGATACTAAGAGAAACTCGTTATTTCTCAGAAGTTTCGAGGAGGTCCTCCGAGAATATCAGATAGCTTAAGGAGGTACAAAGGAGGAGACCTCTCTTAAGGTATGACTAATGATAGCGCTTTCATTCGCGTAAAATCAAGCCTTTTTTGAAAAAATTATTTTTTATCAAAAGAATTATTCGTTCTCTTTATCCTTATTTAATAAAGATAAGGCATTATTTTTCCGTTCACGACCTTCTTCGTAATAGATTGCGCCTTTGTGGATTAGGTAAAAAGAAATAGCAAGGAAGGCAATAGCAAGAACTAAAAATGCATAATACCCTCCTTCACGTTTCATCCCAAAGCCAACGGCGAAAAAGCCAGTTCCTAGCGATAGCAAAATGAGGAACGTTGCAATAAGCGCGTAGAGGCTTCCTTTAAAAAATAACGGTTTTGCCTTCTCCACTTTCTCTAGATAACGTTCTCGTTTCCCGTTTTCGTTTTCGATAGATTTCGGAAGAGAATCGCTCTCCACTTTTAAAACAAGGCATTTATCATCCTTAATCGGAACAAGGAAAAAAGATAGACCTTTTTGATCTTTTCTCTCTTCATAAGAAAAACTCGTTCCTTCTTTCTGAAGAAGCTCTTTGGCCTTATTTAAATCGCTTTCGCATAAAAAATAATATTTACTCATGGGATTATTTTAGTGAACCTCCTACCCCTACTAAATTATTTGCGTTATTTCTTTTTTAGGAAACGAAGAGGTTTCCGCGAAGAAGAATAAATCTTATAAACTGCTTCATTATTCGAAAAATTATCGACAAAATCGTGAATATTTTCTTTTCGCGTATGGAATGCAAAGAAGATTTTAATATCACAGGCGTCAATTTCGTTTTTGTATTTGACATTAATGGTGCGGATATTTTTGACGACAAGTTGATTTTCTAAAGCGATTTCGTTGATATCTTTAAGGATCGGAACATTTTTCGCAACGATGATATGAACGCTTGGTGAACGTTTATAAAGCCAATGTTCAATAAAACTTAATCCGTATAAAAAGAACAAAGTCACCGCGGTTGTGATAATCGCTTCTAAGATATAACCAACTCCGCACGCCATCCCGATACCGGTGCAAATCCAAAGGGTTGCCGCGGTCGTTAATCCTTTAACGGAAGGACCGTTTTTAATGATGGTTCCTGCGCTTAAAAAGCCGATACCAGCGATAATTCCAGCCGCAATTCGCGAGGCATCATAATTAATTTTCTCTCGCGCTATGGGCCAATTGGAGATATCTACCCCTTCCGCTAAACCAATCGCCCAGACCGAAATTGCCATCATGAGGGTGCAGCCTACGCTTAATAAAACGTGCGTTCTTAAACCTGCCGCTTGACCTCTCGCTTCTCTTTCAATTCCAAGCAAGGAAGAAAGAGTTCCCGCAATCAAAGTCACGATAGCGATGTATAGCCCCATCCCCCAACCATCAAACATATAGGCAATCGACGTAATCGCTTTATCCATAGGTTTGCCTCCTAACGTTCCTTATGATTATAGCCTAAAACCAATGGTTTTCCTAAACAGGAGAAAAATGTAGATTTCTTAAGGGAAAAATCTCCAGAGCATATCTTTTGACAGCTAGCTCTTTCTTCTTTATAGTGAGATTAGCCATTAGGCTAGGAAGACCACTAGGAATATTACCCCCTTTACCTGGTGGTTTTCTTTTTTTAGCTCAATAAATAAGCAATATCTTCATCGGTAAGGTTCTTGATTGATTTACCATCTTCACTAGTCAAAATAGACGTCAAATTTTTCTTTTTGTTTTGAAGCTCGATCACTTTTTCTTCAATCGTATTTTTGGCAATCATTTTGTAAATGGTCACTTTCCGTTTTTGGCCAAGTCGATGGGCGCGGTCGCTCGCTTGCTCTTCAGCGGCCAAATTCCACCAAGGATCAAGATGATAAACGATATCAGCGCCAATAAGATTAAGACCAGTCCCTCCTGCTTTTAGGGAAACTAACATTACTTTTGTGTCAGGAAGGGAATTGAAAGCATTAGCCATTTCTAACCGTTTTTTCGCACTAATATCCCCGTAAATGTAATAACTATCAATTCCGAATTCAGAAAGCATTGATTGAATGTGGGAAAGAGCTTTCGCAAAGCTAGAAAACACAATTACTTTGTGACCATTTTCTATCGCGGTTCTTATTGAATCAAGTAAAGCAAGAAGCTTCTCGCTTTCAAAATCGCATTCTAAAAACATACTGGGATCAACGCAAATTTCTCTTAGGCGAGTCAAGGCAGAAAGAACGACAAGCTTATTTGTTTTTTTATCGAGCTCTGAGACCTCTTTTCTTTCTTTCGTTCCTTTTAATAGTTCTCTAGTTTTAAGCAAATAGCTCTCATAAAGCTTCCGTTGTTCTTCGCTTAGAGCCACGATCATCGTGAGTTCTTCTTTTGGAGGCAATTCTTTTAAAACTTCCTTTTTTGTGCGTTTCAAAAAGAATGGCTCGATACGGTAACGAAGATGAAGTTCACTGTCCTTATCCGCATATTCGAATCCACCATATTCAAGCTTGAAATCCTTAAAGGAAGGAAAATATCCCGGGAGTAGGAAATCGAAAATGCTCCACAAATCCAATAAACTATTTTGAATGGGAGTGCCAGTAAGGACATAACGGTGATTGGCCTTGATTCGCTTGACGGCTTTGCTCTTTTTCGCAAAAGCGTTCGCGATAAACTGCGCTTCATCTAAAAACAAATAAGAAAATTGAACATCGACTATTTTTTCGATATCGATCCTTAAAGTGTCATAGCTAATGATAAAAACCGATTTTTTGCTATTTTTCATTTTTAAAATCGCTTTTTCTCTCTCAATAGCGTTACCAGTAATCGTCGTAACGTCTCTAGAAGCATCAAAGCGATGGAATTCGCTTTCCCAGTTATAAATAAGAGATTTAGGAGAGACGATAAGGATTGGCTCTTCTTCTTTGTTGCACGATAGGAAAGCGATTGTTTCAAGCGTCTTCCCTAATCCCATTTCATCAGCCAAAATTCCGCCTAAATGGTATTTATCATGTGCAAGTAACCAGCGGACGCCGTCTTTTTGATACGGGCGAAGCGTATTTTGCAAAGATTCGCTCAATTGCGACAAAGAGACATTTTGATAAGAGGAGATATCATGAATGAGTTGAACCAAAGCATCAGATAAAGAAACGTTATTGGAAGAGCGGTTTAACTTAAATACTTCATAAAAAGGGAGCTTTTGCCCTAAATCCTCATCATTGAATTCTTTCGCGAGGGAAGCGACTTCCGAATGATCGTCGAGCACAATAAAATTGCCATGCAAACGGACGAACTTTTTATGTTTTTTATAGGCTTGAAAAATCTCGGAAAGTTCTTCTTTGGAATACGATTCGCTTTCCATCGATAAAGAGAACCAATCCTGGCCGCTTTTTGTCTCAATTCGGATGGGCGAGATAGGCTTAGAGGTAACGCTAACGAGATTATCACTTAAATAGAGTTTGCAGCTATCCCCTAGTGTCTTTAAATCCGCGTGCAAAAAAGACAAAATGATATTTTGGTTGGTCACTAAACCATTATCGGGGAGAGAAAGCATAGCAAGTTCATTTTTAAAACGCTCAAGACGAAGCGAATTGATATCGTTAGTCTTCAAGAATGTTTCTTCTTCAATTTCTCTTAAGCCCAAATAGTAAGTTGTTTTGCATTCTAAAGTATCATTATCCGAATAAGAAATCGCATAATGAATGCTTGAAATCTCGCTCTTGTGGTTTTGCAAGAATTTCTCATCGACTTTAGTCTCTTTGTTTAGAAGAGGAACAATGTTTTTTCCAACTTCATCCGCCAAAAGCTCATATGGGAAGTTCTTGCTAGAAGTAGCGAATTGATAAAGCTTTCCTTCGTTTTCGCTACCAAATGAAAGCAACGTGATGATTCTTTTTTCCGAATCGATGAGCGCTGCATTTTTATTAGCGAAAAGCGCCGTTTCGCAATCAGTTGCAGGGCGAGAAACAATAATATTTCCATTTTCTCCAATGGATAGAGAAACTTCCTCTGGCCCAACAATACGATAACGAGAGTCATCTAATTCGACGCTTTTGCCTTGTAATAAGCAAAGTAACGAGACAAAATCCTCTTCGTTAAGTTGCCCAGTATTATTCAAATAATAATAAGAAAGGCGAGTGCTAGAAAACAAAAAGGCAACGCGGTCAATTTCTTCCAATTCATAGCTCCCGCTAATGAATTCGTTTTTTCCTAAGCGAATGGTATCACTAGCGAATATGGAAGAGAAAAAATGAGGCAAATCATTGACCAAATACATTCGCTCGGTCCCAACCGATAACCGCAAAGAGTATCGTTCCCCTCTTTCAGAAGCGAAGATATATACAACCTTTAATCGCTTTTTGTTTTGTGAAAAATAGCTGGAAAGAAGGTCTTTCTTTAAAATGATAAGCGAAGACTTGGCTTTTAAGTAATCACTAGCTTTCTTTTTGTTAAGAGTAGCGATCGGAGCAAGAGAAGAATAATCCTTCTCATAGCGTCGTTTTAGCGTTTCTTCGCTAGCGAGGTTATCTTCTTCTAAAATAAATAAAGCTAAGCTTTTACTAAATGGTTCATTATTAACGTAAATAGGATAATAATCGCTGATTTCTTTATTGCCCGATACAGAAAAAGAAAGGAAACGAGGCTCACCATTTTGTTTATGGAGAGCATAATAAGTTAACTTTGAATTTTCTTCATCGAATTTATAATAGATTTGATATTCGCTTTTCTTAAACTTTTTATAAACGTCTAATAAAGACTCATTGGAAGAAACAACCGCTTCCAGTTTTTTAATCTCAGAAGAAGGAACATTACGCAAATACATATTAGATCCTCCATTCAAGAAAGCCCGCTTTTTCTAAAGCGTCTTTTTTCGCTAAAATAGCAAAATAATTAGCGAATTCGATTTCGTTTATTCTCGTTAATAGACGCGAATCTTCTAAATAAGGGGTCACTACTTCCTTAGGATAACTATCAAAAACAGCCAATAGCGAAGAAATCGTGTAAGAATCCAAATTCTTTTTGGCTAAGGCGCTTTCTATTCGCTTTCTTAAAGCGGATTCATAAGGAATTTTACAAGATAATACCTCGCGCGAAAGGAAACGGAATTCCTCTAAAGTCAATTTTTTTATCGTAGATTCATTCGGGGACCGCAAAAAAGAATAGGCCTTATCGAAACCTCGCAAAACGGCAACTTTTTCTAATGAAGTTGCGTTTTTTTCTCTATCTTCTATATTTAACGATTCATAATAAGCCAAAAAATCTTTTAGGGTAAGCCCACGCGCGAAAAGCATCTTCTGAAAAGCTTGTTTGCTTTCCGTTTCTTTTCCTCTAGAAGAAAGAATTTTCGCGATTTTACAAAGAAAAGAGGCATCGTAAGCCACATTTTTATTCCCTAAGAAAAGAGGGAGAAAATCAAATAGTTCTCGTTTTTTTATTTCTTCTAGAATCTCATCCGGGGAGAAAATAAAGCTAAACGAAAGCGACAATAGTTTTTTTATGCTCTCACTAGAAAAACTAGAAAGTACCGTTTCTCTATCTTCAGAATACCTTAATAGATAACGAAAATCGTAGTAATCCCTCTCTTCGATAGCGTTTAAAATCTCATCTATGACAATCGGTTTAAAGGATTCATTTTTAATAGAAGCAAGCAAAAATGAACGTTTTGTCTCCCCGTAAAAAAACGAAAACAAACGATGATAGATATCTATTAAAGAAGCATTAGAAAGATGCAAATCGCAGATGCGTTTAATCGCATCTTCGCCAATAAACGAATTTGCACCCAAAAAATAGTAGCCAGCAATCTCATAGATATGCTCAATGAGATGCGGAACCTCTTCCTCTTTAATCTCGTCCTTCGTTAATGCGGAACTAACTTCGTTATAGCAATCATTCAAATAAAGAACGATCGATTTCTCCTTATAGGACTTTAAGCCAATTGTCTTTATTTTTTCGAATAAAGAAATTTTCGTCTCGCCATTTTCGCTATTTTTTTGCTTATCGATCTCATACAAAGTCGCGGCAATATGCTTACAATATCCCACTCCAGAATAAGGGCAATTGCAAACGGCTTTTTTGATATGATTCTTTTGAAAATCAATCCGAACGGCGTAGGAATAAGAACCTTCTACATTCGCGTGGAATTCGCCTTTAGCAAAATCAGCGTAAGTTAGCCGAACTCTATCTTCATAGAAATAACGCTCTCCGCGATCTAAAGATTGCCTTGTGAAAAAAGAAAGATTCTCATTGCATAAATAATCGAAATTGTTTTCGGTGTTTTTTGCCATGTTCTTTATTTTAGCATATTCAATAGTGGCTAACGAAAGAAATGCAACAATAGATATTCGCTAAGGTTGTTAGTTCTCAATTGATGT